>NZ_OZ026451.1:600000-920000 GCF_964019545.1 Rickettsiella endosymbiont of Xylota segnis
ACCCGTTATTTTGTCCTACTAAACTTTGTTTCCTTAGACAAGAAAAAAAGCAAAATTTCCTTAGTTTTATTGCCGGATAGTTTAAATCCTAAGGACTTTAGACAGTTACATAGGCAATTACACGGTGTTGGCTAAACAGCCCTTAATGTTACTTTTTAAGAATTAGCCGATTACGCCAAATAATATTCGTGCTATAGGCTTAGCACTTGGAATAATGTATAATTTTTAAGCAATTTTCACGCAGTAGGTTCTTATGTCAGAAATATTATCACAGCAAAATTTAGTTTCAGAGACGTCCTTCCCAGAGATACAGCCGATTACTCTTACTGAAAATGCGGCCAGAAAAATAGGAGAATTGATCGCTGAGGAAGAGAATTTACAGCTAAAATTACGTGTCTTTATTACCGGTGGTGGTTGTTCTGGTTTTCAATATGGATTTAGTTTCGATGAGACTATTAATGAAGATGATACGCTGATAAGCAAGACTATCGCTACAAAAGATGCTGAAGATTGCGATTTTATCAAGGTTCAACTACTCGTGGATCCCATGAGCTTAGTTTATTTAGTAGGTGCAGAAATTGATTATAAATCTGACTTAACCGGGGAACAGTTTATCATTCGTAATCCAAACGCTAAAACCACTTGCGGTTGCGGCTCTTCTTTTGTTGCTTAAGCTTTTAAGTATATTCCACCCAGTATGGTTGCATTTTTAGCGCCGGTTACTTCAGGAAGATTACTGGATTTGCCCTCTAAAGTTTGTTTTGCAATCCATGCAAATGCCATAGCTTCTACCCAATCACTGGCAACGCCTCGGTCATCGGTTAACAATACTTGATGCGGTTCGCAATGTTGTTGTATCCGTTTTCTTAAATAGATATTCTTACTTCCTCCTCCACACAGTAAAATGACGCCATGAAAACTTTTAACGGTCTGGATAGCTCTGCTAATGCTGATTGCAACCAGTTCACAAAGTGTTGTTTGCACACTAGCGGGTGATATATGTCGATTTAGCATCGCTAAATGAGTTTGTATCCATTTAAAATTGAAATATTCACGTCCGGTACTTTTGGGCGGTTTTAATTGAAAATAAGGATCGGATAAAAATTGGCGTAATAACGCTTCGTCATAAGTAGCACTCGCTGCCCAAACGCCATTTTCATCAAACCATTGTTGGAGGTGAGCGTGTATCCATTGATCCAGTAAACAATTTGCTGGGCCGATATCGAAACCTAAAATAGTTGCATTTAAATCGGCAGGTAAATAAGTGATATTAGCGATCCCACCAAGATTTAACACGATAGTATCTTCTTTTTCAGTGCGAAAAATAGAATTGTGAAAAGCAGGGGTTAGCGGTGCACCTTGACCGCCTGCAGCAATATCGCGTCGACGAAAATCTGCAATCGTTGTTATTCTGGTTTTTTCGGCAATAATATTCGGATCGCCAATCTGAATTGTAAAAGGGCAATTGGAAAGATGGGGATAATGAAAAACGGTTTGACCATGACTACCTATGGCTAAAATATCTTTGGCAGAAAATTTACTTTCTGCTAATAATTTTTTTATCGTTTCCACTGAAATTAATGCTATTTTTTGATCGAGTTCAGCAAATTTTATAATGTTGATTGTGTCTGTAGTGTATAGTTTGGTGAGATCTTCACGCAAAGTATTGGGTAAAGGAGATTTGTAGCTCGCAAGTAAGCTGGGTCGGTCGCTAGAAAAATCAATTAATGCAGCATCTACTGCATCCATACTCGTACCTGACATTAAACCGATATACAATTTTTTCATTGACAGTTTTTCCTAAATTGCTTCGCGATCGCACCATCAATACCTTTTGACGCGCAATAATTAATGATATGCAAAAAAAGACTAGATTTTTAATAAGCTGTATTCGCGAAATATTTTTAATTGTATTGCAATGCACAGCCAAAAAATAGTACGCTAAGCTTAAGTAGAGTTGGCTAGACAGTCGCTGTAGTTTCTACAGAGGAAAGTCCGGGCTCCATCGGGCAAAGTGCCAGGTAATGCCTGGGAGGTGTAAGCCTACGGAAAGTGCCACAGAAAATATACCGCCTATAACTAATTTCACCGTCTTTGGCGAAAATAGAATGAGGTAAGGGTGAAAAGGTGTGGTAAAAGCACACCGCATCGTTGGTAACAGTGATGGCAGGGCAAACCCCACTTGGAGCAAGACCAAATAGGAACCTTTTAGGCGTGGCCCACGCTAGGTTCGGGTAGGTCGCTTGAGATGTATGGTGACGTATATCCTAGATGAATGACTGTCCACGACAGAACCCGGCTTATCGGCTGACTCTCTTTTCTAAACTATTACCATTCAGGTAATTAATTCGCCAAATTTATAGTCTGTCTGCTCGTTTTGTATTTATAAAACACATTTATTCAAGCTCCTCCAGCTAATGCTTGACAAGAAGCAATTCTAATTCCTATAGTGTAATTAAGTGGCAAAAAGTGGGTAAATGTGGGCAGAAATGGGATAAATTATGTTTCGGGGTATAAATTTGGTAGTGCTCGATGCGAAAGGCCGGATCAAGTTACCGGTACGCTTTCGACAGTTGCTACCTGCAGATAAAGAACCTCAGCTAGTACTCACCATCGATACCGAGTCTCCTTGTTTATTGCTTTATCCGATACAGGAATGGGAAATCATTGAAGAAAAATTGCAGGCTTTACCGAGCTTTAATCCCGCAGTACGACGTATTCAGCGTTTACTGATAGGTCATGCAACGGATTTGGATTTAGATACGAATGGTCGAATTTTATTGCCAGCACTGTTAAGAAATTATGCGCATTTAGAAAAAGAAATTATGGTCGTAGGTCAAGGTAGAAAAATTGAATTGTGGGGCGCTAGTGAATGGGACGATTATCGTACTCAATGGATTTCAGAAACGGTTAAGCCTGGTGAGATACCTGATGAGTTACAGACTCTAGCGTTGTAGGCGATTAGTGATGCAAAAACAAGAACAGCATCAACCGGTTTTACTTGCAGAGGTGGTTGAATATTTAGCTATTGATGCCGATGGAATATACATTGATGCCACATTTGGGCGGGGCGGCCATGCCGGAGAAATTTTACGGCATTTAGGAAACAAGGGAAGATTAATAGCAATTGATAAAGATCCAGCAGCCGTTGTTTGTGCGCAACAGCAGTGGGGTCATGATAAACGTTTTAAGATTTATCAGGGTTCATTTAAATGTATTAAAGAAATTACTGCATCCGAAGAAATTACAGGACTGGTGTCGGGACTTTTATTAGATTTAGGTGTTTCTTCACCCCAATTAGATCAAGCGGAAAGAGGATTTAGTTTTTTACGAGATGGGCCATTAGATATGCGTATGGATCCGAAAACAGGAATCAGCGCAGCAGAATGGCTAGCTTGCGCACAAGAGAAGGAAATTGCACAAGTATTAAAGGATTATGGCGAAGAACGTTATGCAAAACGTATTGCTCGAGCAATAGTAGAAGAACGAAAGTTAAGACCTATTGTCACTACGGTTCATTTAGCGAATGTGGTGAAGTTAGCTCACCCGCGATGGGAAAGGCATAAACATCCTGCTACGCAAACCTTTCAAGCAATACGCATTCGAATTAATAATGAATTGGAAGATTTAAATTCCTGCTTAGAACAAAGTCTAGAAGTGTTGAAGATAGGTGGGCGTTTGTTAGTCATTAGCTTTCATTCATTAGAAGATCGAATCGTAAAACGTTTTATTCGTCAGCATGCTCATGAAGCGGTGGAATTAAAAAAGCTACCTTTCATGCCAGCTGAATGGAGGCCTAAATTAAAAAATTTGGGTCGCGGGATTAAACCGGATGCGTATGCGATTAAAGCCAATCCACGATCGCGTAGCGCAGTGTTACGAATTGCGGAGAAAATATCATGAATATGGCGGCACGTGCTTTAACACAAAGTACCTTGACATGGGAACATAGGCAAAGCTGGGTTATTTCCTTAAAAATGATAGGACTCATTTTATTAATACTAGCAGTTTTGTCTTCGGCACTTTCAGTTATTTATATAAAAACTGTACAACGTAACTTATATAGTCAATTACAAGCAAGCCAGCAAGATTCTGATAATTTAAAAACAGAATGGAGCCAACTACTACTCGAGGAAAATACTTGGGTGGCGCCCGTTCGAATACAAACCTTAGCTCAACAAGAATTAGGAATGCGAATTCCCGAAATGAAAAACACGGTTTTATTAACGAAGTCTGTTTAAATGCTATTCGACTGTTCGCCTCCGACTCAAGCCCTTAATTTGGTTTAGCAAGAGGTGTAGCTTACATGCAGGGTCGTCAGGTCAAAAAAAATAAATCTACTTCTATTGCTACGAAATACCAATGGCGCTTAATAATCGTGATTTTCATATTAACGATCATCGCTTTGGGTTTAATTGGTCGACTTATCAATTTAACGGTTATTAACCGTCAGTTTTTGCGTAATCAAGGTAATGCAAGAACAGTACGTACTTTAAATATTCCTGCACATCGCGGTATGATTTTGGATCGCCAGGGTGTGCCTTTAGCTATCAGTACACCCGTCGATGCTGTTTGGATCGATCCTGCTTACTTTAGACCTAATCGACAACAACTTTCTTTGTTAGGTCATTTTTTACAAATCAATCCGCAAACCATTCATGAAATACAATTACATGGTCAAT
Source organism: Rickettsiella endosymbiont of Xylota segnis (assembly GCF_964019545.1). NCBI lineage: Bacteria > Pseudomonadati > Pseudomonadota > Gammaproteobacteria > Legionellales > Coxiellaceae > Rickettsiella > Rickettsiella endosymbiont of Xylota segnis. The sequence goes on from NZ_OZ026451.1 coordinate 604,683, forward strand.
TCAAAGAATTTATTTATTTAAAGCGTGGTTTGAATCCGAGTTTAGCAAAACAAATCAAGGATCTAAAAATACCGGGCGTATTTTTACAAAATGAATATCATCGTTATTACCCAGAAGGCCCAGTGATGGCGCATGTCGTTGGTTTAACCAATGTAGATGATAAGGGTCAAGAAGGTTTAGAGTTAGCTTATAATAATTGGTTAGAAGGCCAATCCGGTTTAAAGAAAGTTATCAAAGATCGATTAGGACATGTCGTGGCGGATATACGATCCATTCGTAAGCCAAGACCTGGACATGACTTACAATTAAGTATCGATAAACGTATCCAATATGTTGCGTATAGAGAACTGAAGACCGGCATTGAACGATATCAAGCCGAATCAGGATCGGTTGTTGTACTCGATGTTAAAACCGGTGAAGTTTTAGCGATGGTAAATTGGCCCTCTTATAACCCTAATGACAGGTTAACGGCGCAGGATGGCCATACACGTAACCGTGCATTAACTGATCTATTTGAACCTGGATCCACCATTAAAAGTTTTAGTATGGCCAGTGTACTAGCGAACGGCCAATTTACTCCTACTAGTCAAATCGATACATCACCTGGTTGGATGATTGTTGCTGGTAAGCGAATTATGGATGAACATAATAATGGTGTGATGGATTTAACTAAGATATTACAGATCTCGAGTAACATGGGAATGTCAAAGCTTATTCTTTCGCTTCCCGCAGAAAATCTGTGGAATACTTTACACCAAATGGGTTTTGGTCAAATTACACAAAGTGGTTTTCCAGGAGAGCGAACCGGCAGTTTGCCAAACTTTAAAGTGTGGAACCCTTTTGTACTGGCCACTTTATCGTTTGGTTATGGAATCTCAGTCACTGCTTTACAATTGGCTCAAGCTTATGCAGTGCTAGCGCATGGCGGTATCAAAGTTCCAGTTACTTTTCTTAAAGTTCAAGGTGATCCGCCGTTAGGACAACAGGTGATGGATAAAACTATCAGTAGAGAAGTTTTGGATATGTTGGAGTCAGTACTGACTAAAGGAGGAACAGCCCCATTAGCGCGTGTTCCAGGTTATAGAGTGATAGGCAAAACAGGTACGGTGCGTATAGTCGGTGTACATGGTTATGAAAAGCATCGCTATAATAGTATTTTTATTGGTATCGCTCCTGCAAGTCATCCACGTTTAGTCGTGGCTGTCATTTTGCATGATCCAAAAGGTCGCTTATATTATGGCGGTTATACGGCTGGACCTATTTTTTCCCATGTGATGAATAATGCTTTACACTTGTTAAATATTGTACCGGATGACTTAGCCAGTCTTAATCAACCGCTTCCTAAAGTAATGCTACCTTCACTTGGCATGCAAGATTAAAGTGCTGCCGAATAATATCCCTGCTCATTATAATATTTGGTTTTTTGAAATTACTTATAAATAAAATATAAAAAACCGCTCATACATTATCATCATGAATGTCAACAAAATCCATTTTATCAGTTTATTCTGAGCTTAACTCTATATTATCCAATTTTAGCTTTTTCATTTAAAAGATAGAATTTTCGAGAAAGTTTAAAATCGTTTTAATCTTTCCAGTACGGCTTAGCAGTCGTCAGAAATTAGCCATTTAAAATTATATTTTAAGGAGATAATATGTTAAACGCTAATTTATCGTTTGATGGTTCCACAGGTCAGATATTAAATTACATAGGAAATAAAAAAGCTATTGAGGCGCCCGATATTGTACGGATAGGACCAGGAAGATACACTGTAACGTTTTTATCAGGTCGTCAGATTGATGCAGCCAGAATAGGATCATCTATCGTGACAGTCCAATGCCAAAGTCCAGTAGGGAGCGGAACAATTACCAACGTTATTGCGAGTCCAAAGGCAGTATATAATCCTACTTCCATCCAATATCCCTGGAGTATTAGTTTTCAAATCGAAACACAAAATATTGTTCCTGCTTTATTATTATTGGGCCCGATATTAAGTTATGTCGATAGATCAGTAGTAATGGTCGCGTTTCGAGCAAAAAATAGGATGCAGAGATATCCAGGTATGTAAAGTTTGGTTAGGACTGAAGATCACTTTCTGCAGTTTTAATGTTACAAGGGGAACTGGAGAGAAGTCGTGCCAGCTAGATAAATTCCTCGGTATAACGGAAATGCTATCGTAACAAACGGGTTAAAATGTTACTATTTATCAAATAACGGAATGACGAGGATAGTTTTTTATAGGGGTAAGAAGTATATAATAATACATACATAAAGATTTGATAATTAACTCGTTTGTTACTGTCACGGCATGTATGCGCTAATTTAAATCTGCACCGATTAGAGAGGAAAAAAATCGTAATCCACCATAGCTAGATGCAACTAATTCTGCGCAAATACAGATGATTTGATAGATTACCGTTACAGGTGATTTGACTTTGCAAGTAACGGAAGGCTCTAATATTTCATTCGATCGGTTAGTTGTATGCTCATTACCAATACAGCTAGTTGTTAATTTTTAAAAAAACTATACTATTATTGGGATGGCCATCGGTTGTGCGGCTTTAAGCTTTAAGCTTTAAGATTTCTTAATATTTAAAGGTATAGACGATGCATAAGGAAATGCAGTTTCAGTTCATTTTTCTTAGTATATTTGTTTTTTTTATATTTTTTACTTCAAGTATAGAAGCTCGCGAGCCTTTACCGTCGCGCTTTTCAGCGGCAGCATATACGGGTGTGTATACGGTTGGACAAGCGGATCTGATGGTATCACTTGATGGCGACGAACAACATAATCTGTATGTGAATCCACAAGGCGCCTACGGTAGTGATCAACAATGGTACGGTGATGTGGGTTTAGGTTATCGCTGGATCAAGAATGATGCCGCGATATTGGGTTGGTATTTATTCGCAGGACATAGCCGTGTCGAGAATAGCAGTGGATTTTGGATAACCAATCCCGGGTTAGAAGTGATGGGAAGTCGTTGGGATGCGCGGATTAATGCGTATATTCCGGTGGCTGGGCGAAGTAATGAATTAGGTATAAAAGACTTTAATATCGTCAGCACCCCTGTTTTTACGGGTCATACCGAAACAATTAATAGTGTATTTAATGAAGTAAATGGGATCCAACAAATCGGTAATGGCGCAGATGCCAGAGTGGGGTATCAATTTTTTTATCAAGTACCGTTAAAAGGCTATATAGGAGCATATTTTTTTGATATAGCTAATACGGATAATGTGCGAGGTGGTGCAGCAGGATTAGAATATTGGTTTGATGATAATATTCGCGTATTCGCAAATTACAGTTATGATAATTATCAGCATAGTAAAGTAGTCGGTGGTTTAGGCATTAGTTTTGGAGGGGTGAGAAAGCATTGGGCGGATCCCAGTTTATCAGAGCGTTTAACCGATCCCATAGAACGTTACCTAGCGAATCTAGGTCATGGTTCAGGGATACCAAGTAAAACGCTTTTATATGCTATGGGTCGCGGTAGCAGCAGTGAGGTTATCAGTAATAATATTGCGTTTTTTAGTCAAACGGGTACACCTAACACCGGAGGTAATTTAACTATAGCAAATTGCACGTTTGAAAATCCGTGTGGACCGAATGATTTTACACAAACGGGCGTGGATAGTTTAAACACTATATTACTTAACACAATGTTTTATTTTAATGGTGGAACCTATCCAGCGAATAATATTGGAAATGCACTCACCTTAAATGTTGGTCAAAGTGTTTTTTCCAGAACAGGAGACTACAGTGCCGCAGCAACTGGTGCTGCGCGTTCTACATTTAATGGTGGGTTTATTTTAAATGGAAATAACACATTGGATAGTGTTATTTTGAATAATACTTTAGTTGCACCAACTAATGGTATTTCTAGCACTGGCGGCCAAAATATAATGATTAATAACAGCCAAATAGGCAGTGCCGGTAATCCTTATACTACTGGAGTAAATCTTCTAAATGTTTCGAATGCCAGTATAACAGGTGATACGATTGAAGCGAGCTTAATAGGCCTCAATGTATTAAATTCAACCTCAATCAACGTTGATAATACTGTGATTAATGCAAATGGGGCAAACGCAGCAGGTGTTGTAGGGGCTGGTTCTCAGATTAATTTAAATAATGGAGTTATTACAGTTACGAGTAATGCAGCATCGTCAAGTGCTGGAATATCTTCTTTAAGTAATGCAACCGTAACCGGCGATGGTATGCAAATTACGGTAACTAATAATGGCACGGGTCCAGCTTTAGATCTTTTTACATTTTCTTCAGGTAGTATTGTTGTAGTTAATAACCAATTAGTTGCTAATGGAACTAATGCAGCGATAGCCAGTGGAGCTAATATTGTTGTAGGCTTAACCAATACATGTACTTTGAATGGTGTAGCAGTTCCCTGTCCTTAATTAAGGAGTGATAGAAATTGCTTTGTGTAAATAGGTGAAGGAATTTATAGCGTTAGCACCTCTGGCTTGCTAATTGGAAGATAGTGGTTTAGTTTTCCTGATAAAAATTACTCAAATTATTTAAGAAATGCTACAAAAAAATTGGCAAACATTACTTAAGGAAGTTATTACTGATCCGGCAGAATTGCTCGACAAATTGGAATTAAATCCTAATTTATTATCTGCAGCGCAACGAGCCGCACAATTATTTCCGTTACGCGTGCCCGCAAGCTTTGTGGCGCGCATGCAAAAAAGCAATCCCTATGATCCTCTATTACAACAAGTCCTGCCTTTAGCCGCAGAAGAAATAATGAGTTTTGGTTATAGCCAAGATCCTCTTCTAGAACAATCCGTTAATCCATTACCTGGTTTATTACATAAGTATCATGGCAGAGTATTGCTAACCATTACCGGTGCGTGCGCTATAAATTGCCGTTATTGTTTTCGCCGCCATTTTCCTTACGCCAAAAATATTTCTGGTGGCAAGGCCTGGCAGAATATTTTAGCCTATATCCAATCTGATACTTCAATCAGTGAAGTCATTTTTAGTGGCGGCGATCCCTTATTAGCCAGTGACGAGTATTTACGGCAGTGCGTAGAAGACCTGGCCTGTATAGCGCATGTAAAGACTTTACGCATCCATTCGCGTTTGCCCATAGTCTTGCCTGAACGTATTAGCGCTGAATTGGTAAATTGGCTAACGGCAAGCCGTTTGCAGCCGATTTTGGTGACACACACCAACCATGCGAATGAATGTAATGATTCTGTGCAACAGGCCATAGAAAAATTACGCCATAAAAACGTGCATGTTTTAAATCAGACAGTGTTACTAAAAGGTGTGAATGATAATGTTGCAGCTTTAGTTAATTTAAGTGAACGTTTATTTGCTAGTGGAATTTTACCTTACTATTTACATTTACTCGATAAAGTGCAAGGAGCTGCGCATTTTGCCGTGCCCGAAGAACAAGCGAAGCAACTGATAACAACATTGCGTGATAGATTACCGGGTTATTTAGTACCGAAATGTGTGTATGAACAAGATGGTGCTTCATCCAAATTGCCGGTGTTATAACCAAGTTAATTTTGAAAAATTATGTAGCAGTAAAAACTAGCCAATTGTAAACAGACACTTTATACTTTCTCAGCCAATTTTTTCCAAATTCCTTGAGTCACTTCGTGGGTGTTGTATGTCAGAAAAGCCAAAAAAGATGCGTATTGAAACGGATAGTATGGGACCGATTGAAGTCCCAGCCAATCACTATTGGGGCTCACAAACACAACGTAGTTTGCATCATTTTGACATAGGTCACGAACAGATGCCTTTGGCAGTCATTCACGCATTTGCTATTTTGAAAAAAGCCACTGCTAAAGCCAATCAAGAATTGGGGTTATTAACCAAAGACAAAGCCGATTTGATTATTCAAGTTGCCGACGAAATAAAATCTGGACAACTTGACGCTGAATTTCCATTACGCGTCTGGCAAACCGGTAGTGGTACACAAACAAATATGAACGTGAATGAAGTGATTGCTAATCGCGCTATAGAACTTGCTGGAGGACAGCGTGGTAGTAAAAATCCTATTCATCCCAACGACCATGTCAATAAATCACAGTCTTCTAATGATACGTTTCCGACGGCGATGTATATTGCGGCGGTATTAGCCATCGCCAAACAATTGCTGCCAGCGCTACAAACCTTATATGTTGCTTTAAACGAAAAAGTTCATGAATTTATAGATATTATTAAAATCGGCCGTACACATTTACAAGATGCTGTGCCTTTGACCTTAGGCCAAGAGTTTTCGGCATATATGGATCAATTAGAATCGGCTTTGGCAAATATCGAACAAACATTACCAGGTCTTTATCAGCTGGCAATTGGTGGTACGGCGGTTGGAACGGGTTTAAATACGCATCCGAAATTTGCTGAGTTAACCGCAAAAATTATTGCTGAAGAAACCAAATTACCTTTTGCTTCAGCAAAAAATAAATTCTCCGCTTTAGCGGCACATGATGCATTAGTGTTTTCCAGTGGGGCACTAAAAACCTTAGCCTGTGCTTTAATGAAAATGGCGAATGATATTCGTTGGTTAGGTTCGGGTCCGCGTTCAGGTTTAGGTGAGCTTATTTTACCTGAGAATGAACCCGGTTCTTCGATAATGCCGGGAAAAGTAAATCCCACACAATGTGAAGCGATGACCATGGTGTGTGTGCAAGTGATGGCAAATGATACGGCGATCAGTATGGCAGGTAGTCAAGGTAATTTTGAATTAAATGTATTCAAACCCTTGATGATTTATAATTTTTTACAATCGGTCGATCTATTAAGTACTGCATGCCAATCATTTGCACATTATTGTGTTAAAGGTTTAAAAGCCAATCAAGCTAAGATTAAGTATTTTCTTGAAAATTCACTCATGCTAGTAACCGCATTGAACCCTATTATAGGTTATGATAAAGCTGCTAAAATTGCGCATAAAGCGTTGCATGAAGAAACCAGTTTACGCGCAGCCTGTTTGTCATTGGGTTATCTTAGCGCTGAAGAATTTGACAAAGCCGTGGATCCGAAAAATATGTTAGGTCCTTTATCTAGACAAATAGAGTGAAATCATTAATTTTATAATAAGATTACTGAGAAGTTTATCGACTATGTCGTATAAATCATGGTCACTAATTTTCAATGGTACGCGTAGTTATTGTTACGCTTTTATATTTACTTATTACTTGTATTCCAGAACTTCTGTTTAAACAGCATGAACGACTATAAAAATTTCAGAATAATTTTTTAAATGAATTTTTTATGAGCGCTTCAACTTATTTTAACAACAGAGTAGTGAGACTTTTTTGAGGTAAATTCTTAGAACATCAATTAATACTTGTGAATAATTATAAAGCTGTTTTTTTTATAGAAAAATAAGTTAGTTGTTCTATGCAAAAAGTTGTATTTTTACTAACTTAATGTTAGATTTTTATTTGATCAGTGCAATTAAAATATTAAATAATAATGGAGTGTAAGATGAGTTATTGTAGTAATGACAACCTGATTATCGACTCAACTATTGTTTCTCCTAATCATAATCCTCGTGTACTATTTTTAGTTTTGCATTATACAGCGGATAATCTGGAAGGGTCATTAAAAACTTTAGCAACACCTGAACCACCGTCAATCAATCCTGTGAGTGCACATTATGTAGTTCCAGAAACGCCTATTGATAATCAACGTAAAGTTTATCAGTTAGTACATCAAGATCAACGTGCTTGGCATGCAGGAGTGAGCAGTTGGCAAAACAGAAGCAACATTAATGATACTTCTATCGGAATTGAAATTGTTAATTTAGGATATACTGATGACAAGCAAGGGAATAGAACTTGGTATCCATTTCCAGATTATCAAATTGATACTGTTATTGAACTGACCAAAAATATAGTTGATCTCTATAAAATTATTCCTACGCGAGTTGTTGGTCATCTAGATATTGCACCAGGTAGAAAAGTAGATCCAGGTCCTCTTTTTCCATGGGAAAAACTTCATAAAAATGGGATAGGCGCTTGGTTCGACGAAGAAGAAGTTAAGCTTTCAATGCTTAGTAAAAAAAATCAACACATAGATATTAAACAACTACAAACAAACTTAAAAAAATACGGTTATAATATAGCCATTACTGGAGCATTAGACGAAGTAACACGTAACGTTATACAAGCATTCCAGATGCATTTTAGGCCAAGTGATTATTCTGGCAACCCGGATTTAGAAACGATAGCAATTCTTGAAAATTTAATTAAAAAGTATTTTTAACTCGTTCGCTAGATCTCAAAAATAGCAACGGATAAATTTAATATCAATCAATTTCACCTTGAAAAACAGCAATAGGGTTACCGCGCAAAAAGACCGGGGAACCTTCACCTTCCCAGCGTACAGTGAGGAGCCCACCAGGTAATTTGACATTGACTTTTTTAGCGAGTCGATTCAACAAACGTCCGGCAATGACAGCTGCACAAGCACCACTACCACACGCTTGAGTTTCTCCGACACCACGTTCATAAATACGCAAATCAATTTGTTTCGGATCGCGAATTTTCATAAATTCAACGTTACTACCTTGCGGAAAATAAGGATGGGGATGTTGATTAAGGTATGTACCTAAATCTTCTACAAGTACTTGTTCTAAACTATTTACTTGTATTACACAATGTGGATTGCCTAATGATAAAACACAACAATCAAAGCGGCCGAAAGGTGTTTCGATAGGATGAATGGGCGGTGTAGACATACTGATGAAAGGAATTTTTTCCGTATCAAAAATGGGTAAACCTAAGTTTGCAGTGACTTTACCACTTTTTTCAATATTCAGTTCCAAGATATTATTCATGGTCATTAGATGGATAGTGTTTTCTGTGCAAAGTTTTTTTTCTAATAAAAATTTTGCAACACATAATGCGCCATTACCACATTGTGCTACTTCATTGCCATCAGCATTAAAAATGCGATAATAAAAATGCATAGACTTCGGTCGAGGTTTTTCAACTAACAACAATTGATCAAAGCCAATACCACGATGTCGATTAGCCCACTGACGTATTAATTTACCACTAGGTTTGAAGCTTTGTTGTATTGTATCGATAACTACAAAGTCATTACCCAATAAATGCATTTTCGTAAATTTAGTTTTCATTCAAAAAATTTTTAGTTTGTAGAGAGAAGCTTTTCGTTTTGCCATAATTGCTCTAAGGTTTCACGTGAACGAATTAAAAAGCGTTGATTTTTATCGACCAGAACTTCTGTGGCTCGCGGTCTGGAATTATAGTTGGAACTCATAGAAAAACCATAGGCGCCACTATCCATAATAGCTAAAAAATCGCCTGCTTGTATAAGCAATGGACGGGTTTTACCTAAAAAATCGCTGTTTTCACAAATAGGGCCAACAACATCATAATTCTTTTCAGGTAGATCGCAACGTTGGATTATAGGGAATATATTTTGTTCAGCATGATAAAGCGCAGGGCGAATAAGATCGTTCATGCCGGCATCAACAATAGCAAAGTTTTTATCGCTATTTGTTTTAAGATATTCAACTTTTGTTACAAGTATACCAGCTTGCGCGGTAATAATGCGGCCTGGCTCGATGATTAATTGCAATGTAGCGTTTCTTTTTTTTAATGCACCTAAAATTTGCTGACAATATTCTTGCGGCGTTGGAACTTTTTCTTGTTGATAGGGGACCCCTAAACCTCCACCTAAATTAATGGTTTTTAAAACAATATTTTCCTTTTCTAATTGTTCGGTAAGATCTAACAACTGCTCAATAGCTTGTAAAAAAGGGTCGAGTGTGGTGAGTTGAGAACCTAAATGACAGCTAATACCCTGGATTTTTAGATACTGCGATGTTGCTGCGTGACGATAAAGTGTTAAGGCGTCATTTGCACTCATGCCAAACTTGGTTTCTTTTAAACCAGTGGTAATATACGGATGAGTTTTTGCGTCTATATTAGGGTTGATACGTAAGGCAATGTTGGCCAATTTATGCAAATCTTTTGCAATGGCTTCGATTCGGAGTAATTCTGACGGGGATTCAACATTGAAACAGCCAATATTCGCCTGTAGGGCCGTTTTTATTTCTTCGCTGGTTTTACCTACGCCGGAAAATACTGTTTTTTTAACGTCTCCACCCGCTTGCATGACACGAGCGAGTTCTCCACCTGAAACGATATCAAACCCTGCTCCCCATTTTGCTAGATTCGCTAAAATGGCAAGATTAGAATTGGCCTTAACTGCATAACAAATTTGCTGTGAGTTTTGCAATAGTTGCTTAAATGCATACCATTGTCGCTGTAAAATAGCCAGTGAATAGATATAACATGGCGAACCAAATTCGGCCATTATGTTTGTAATAGGGACTTCTTCTACGTGTAATTCTCGGTTTGAATAATGAAAAGACATTATGATGAAGATTTAGCAAAATGATGAGGGATATAAACCGGTGGTTTTTGATCAGGTAAATATAAAGGCCCCATTTGTCCGCAGCCGGTTAAGAGAAATACAATACTTAGATAAAAAATACATCGATAATATTTTGTTGACATAATGGTTAAAAGTTAAAAGAAGCTATAAAAAAAATAATTTTTTGAAAAACTCGCCTTAGATAAAAAATTTTTGTATTAAGTCCTCATGAGAGGATAAGAACTTAAGAAAAATAGTATAAAAATTTATCGTTATTATAGGGGATTTTTTTTGTGAAACCCAAACAGTATACTTAATCTTATGACGGCCGCCAACCAAGTCCAGTTCAATCTAGCTTATTTTTTTGAACAAAACGGCAAAAAAAATTATGTGGGTGGAGATGAAGGAAATATTTTTAGACTTGAGGGTAATGCGACTACCGTGATAAAAAAGAGAGCATGACATTACAGTTTTTTAGCTAAGTTCGCTAGATGCAGGCCTCTTGAATGCATAGCATAAATTAGTTTAGAACCTGCTTTTCAATTATAAAGTTGTTTCTTTTAAATCAGCTGAAGTAATGAGTTGTGAAAATGAAACACACCAAATAACAACGGATTTTATTTCGGATAGATTGACATGATTTGGAATCGAATAAATCTGACTACCTTGAAAGCTTTTTAACATACCTAAATCATATTTTTTTGAATTTTTAAAGGCGGTATTGGTTTTAATATTTTTAGCATCAGATAAAAAAATATGGAAAGCAGGCCCAGGACCGACTTTAAAATCCTTATTAAGAAAGATCTCATACTGATTCTTTGCTTTATAAACATTGACAGACCCTTTGCCATAATGGATAAAATCTTTTGGATTGGGATGAATAAAATTACCTTTAGCGATTAAAGTTTTAGTTTCGGCATGGATAAGTTTTTCATTTAAGATAGGAGGTGGAAAAATAAAAGGGTAGGCAATAACCATGGCTGCGAGTCCAGCCAGAAAACCAAGCAGACAAGCAATGAATAAGCGAACATTAGCTTTTTTAGTCATTATTTCTCCTGACAATGCTGAGTTTGAGCCCTAAAAATACAGAGCATTTAACCGCCCATCCAAAATATTTTAATGGAATATTCAAGCTTTTACTATTTTCTTAGATTAGCCCTCCATAGTTCATTCTTTAGGGGATGGTTAATTTTTATAAAGCTGTCATTATTACGCAGATTTGTCTGTGGCTGGACTTATAGATTGACCTTTATTTGATTTCTGTTTTGCATCAATTCAGATCGATGAAAACGTTTGTTTTTTTCGAGCGCAATCAGGATTGGAATTGGCTAATTCAATTGCAGCAGGTTATTAAATATACGATTTCGATCTAATTTGAAAGTGATTACTGTGTTTTTTATGCTTACTTGCTCATTATTGACCCAAATAGGGAAAATTTAAAAATATTAAGGAGCAGTATATACTGAAAATATAAGTGATTTTTTATTCTAAACAATATAGTAAAAAACAGTCTTAATTTTATGAGGTTCACAATGGAAAACCAAAAGCCATTAGATTATTTAGAGTTTAATCCGATCCAAACTCCTTCTGCCAGTATCATTTGTCTACATGGCTTAGGAGCCAGTGGTCATGATTCGGCCAATATGGCTAGAGCTGTTGCCTTAAGCACAGGCTTTCGTTTTGTTTTTCCTCATGCACCCGTGAGGCCAATAAGTTTCAATGGTGGCGTGAAAATGCCAGCTTGGTACGATATACATGGTCTAACGTTTGGTTCGCCTGAAGATGAGAGTGGTATTCGTGCTGCTGCAGAGAGTTTATTTGAATTAATGCAAAAAGAAATGGCACGAGGTATTCCTGCTAGTCGAATTGTTTTAGCAGGTTTTTCTCAAGGTGGGGCAATGGCATTATATACTGCTTTACGTTATCCGCATGCTTTGGCAGGTATTTTGGCTTTATCAACCTATTTACCTTTACATCACTTTTTAGAAAAAGAAGCCAGTGACGCGAATAAATCAACACCTATTTTTATGGCACATGGTGATGAAGATAATGTGGTTGCACCGGCCTTAGGCGAATTTTCTTATAATTGCTTGAAAAAATTAGCTTACCGTGTGCAGTTTAATCGTTACCCAATAGGTCATAGTGTTTGTCCACAAGAAATTATGGATATTACGCAATGGTTACAACAACGATTACAAAAATAATATACTCTTCGCACTTAAATTTTTGACTGTGTTGCCGCTCAATTCGCAATCCTCATATATCTTGAATACACTGCGGTTGTTCATTTTCTCGGCGCCTAGTCAAAAATTCGATTGCTGTGAGTATATGCTTCGCACTTAAATTTTTGATTGTATTGCTGCTCAATTTATAATTTCATGTACCTTGAATACATTGCGGGTTGCCTATCTTCGCGGCACATGACAAAAATCCGATTGCTGTGAGCATAAATCCGTTATACTCTTTCGCCTTATCGAATAAATAAGCGACATTTAATATAGTTTAAGGCGTTATCACACTATTATGCAAAATATTCGTAACTTTTCTATTATTGCTCATATTGATCATGGAAAATCGACCTTGGCCGATAGATTAATACAAGTTTGCGGGGGCTTGACGGAAAGAGAAATGTCCGAGCAAGTACTCGATTCAATGGATCTAGAACGCGAACGCGGAATTACTATCAAAGCACAAAGCGTGACGCTTTATTATACTGCTCTCGACGGACAGCGTTATCAGTTAAATTTTATCGATACGCCAGGGCATGTGGATTTTTCTTATGAAGTATCGCGTTCTTTAGCCGCTTGTGAAGGGGCGTTGTTAGTTGTGGATGCCGCTCAAGGGGTTGAAGCGCAAACCGTGGCTGTTTGTTATACCGCTGTTGAACAAGGTTTAGAAGTTTTACCGGTATTAAATAAAATAGATTTACCGCAAGCTGATCCAGAAAGCGTTATTCAGGAAATTGAAGAAATTATTGGCATACCTGCTCAAGATGCAGTTAGAGTAAGTGCAAAACAAGGTCTCGGCATTTTAGAACTGCTAGAACGACTCATACATGTTATTCCACCACCGCAAGGTGATGTGCAGGAACCTTTACAGGCACTCATTATCGATTCGTGGTTTGATACTTACTTAGGAATCGTTTCTTTAGTACGCATAAAAAATGGCAGGCTTAAAGTAGGTGACAAGATCCAAGTAATGTCTACTGGGCGCAGTTACATCGTGGATAAATGCGGAATTTTCACGCCAAAACGACAAGAAATGGAAGGATTAAATGCCGGCGAGGTGGGGTTTGTTATTGCGGGTGTTAAAGATATTCATGGTGCGCCCGTCGGAGATACCTTAACCCATACTTCGAAACCTGCCAGTGCGCCTTTACCTGGTTTTAAACGCGTTCACCCACAGGTATTTGCCGGTTTATTTCCGGTCAATACCGAAGCTTTTACTGATTTTCGCGAGGCTTTAGAAAAACTTAGTTTAAATGATTCATCCCTGTTTTATGAACCTGAAACTTCCGAAGCCTTAGGTTTTGGTTTTCGCTGTGGTTTTCTTGGTTTGTTGCACATGGAGATAGTTCAAGAGCGTTTAGAACGAGAATATGGTCTCGATTTAATAACTACCGCGCCCACTGTTGTTTATGAGATAGTGACAACGCGGGGAGAAACATTACTTGTCGATAATCCTGCCGATTTACCAATGGCCAATTTGATTGCGGTGATGCGTGAACCTATAGTTTTGGCGAATATTTTAGTGCCACAGACTTATTTAGGCGCAGTAATAACGCTTTGTAATGAGCGTCGTGGCGTGCAAACCAAATTACTCTATACGGGTAAACAGGTATCTATCGCTTATGAATTACCAATGAGTGAAGTGGTTTTAGATTTTTTCGATCGCTTAAAATCTTTAAGCCGGGGTTACGCCTCGCTGGATTATCATTTTATTCGCTTTCAAGAAGCGGATTTAATCAAGTTGGATATTCTAATTAATGGTGATAAAGTCGATGCCCTTGCCTTAGTGGTACATCGCAGTCAATCACAATATCGAGGCCGTCAATTGGTGGCTAAACTTAGAGAGCTCATTCCTCGTCAGATGTTTGAAGTCGCATTACAAGCCGCGATAGGTGGTCATATTATTGCAAGGGAAACCGTTAAGGCCTTACGTAAAAATGTTATTGCTAAATGTTATGGCGGCGATATCTCGCGTAAGAAAAAATTATTAGAAAAACAAAAAGCCGGTAAAAAACGCATGAAACAAGTGGGTCGAGTGGAGATACCACAACAGGCATTTTTAGCGGTGTTACAACTCGAGAAGAAATAATCCTAATTAATAGAGTAACTATGATGAGCTTAAATTTTGAATTTTTTTTGACGACGGCGGTAGTCATTTCGGGTGCGATTGCTTTGGTGGATATACTGATTTTTGCACCCATACGAAAACGAAAAAAAATTGCTCATCCTTCGGTGCTCATTGAATATGCGCGTTCTTTTTTCCCAATTTTACTCTTGGTTTTATTGTTGCGATCTTTCTTGGCCGAACCTTTTCGTATTCCTTCTGGTTCAGAAAAACCCGATCTACTGATAGGTGATTTTATTGTTGCAAATAAGTTTAGTTATGGCATACGCTTACCCGTATTACATAAAAAAATCATTTCCATCGGTGAACCTAAACGTGGTGATATTGTAGTGTTTTTATGGCCGAGAGATACATCAACTTATTTTATTAAACGCGTGATTGGTTTACCTGGCGACCTTATAAGCTATAAAGATAAAGTCTTAACCATCAATGGTCAGCTTGCTCCACAAACCTTACTCGGAAAGCAAACCGATCAAGATGGTGCGAATGAAAAATGGTCGGTGTTGTTAAAGCGTGAAAATTTATTAGGTGTGCAACATGATATTTATTTACGTCCTGACCAATTAGCGACGGATTTTTCAGTATATGTACCACCAGGCAATTATTTTGTTATGGGTGATAATCGAGACAATAGTTTAGATAGCCGTTATTGGGGTTTTGTCCCTGAAAAAGATCTTATCGGCAAAGCTATGTGGGTATTTTTTAGTTGGGATAACGAGCAGCACCGGGTACGTTGGAATCGATTGGGAATGCATATCCATTAGTTGGAGTTTTTTAATTTTAAGAGGCCATAGTGAGAGCAGAAATAGAAACCTTATGTGAAAAATTAAATTATCGATTTAAGAATCCTGAACTATTGGAAGATGCACTTAGCCATCGTAGTTTTCGTGGCAATAAAAATAATGAACGATTAGAATATTTAGGCGATGCCGTACTTAATTTTGTTATTGCCGCCGCTTTATTTCGTCAAAACATTAAAGCCCGTGAAGGTGAGTTAAGCCGTTTGCGTGCTAATCTGGTGCGTGGCGAAACCTTGACCGATCTCGCAAAAGAATTTGAATTAGGAAACTATTTACGTTTAGGCGCTGGAGAATTAAAAACGGGAGGCGCGCAGCGTAAGTCTATTTTAGCCGATGGTATGGAAGCGGTTGTCGGTGCTATTTATCTTGATGGTGGCTTTCAGGCTTGTGAAACCTGCATACTACGTTGGTATGAAAATCGCTTGGAAAATGTCGAAACCATTCCAGATCTTAAAGATCCTAAAACTCGTTTACAAGAGTATTTGCAAGC
Source organism: Rickettsiella endosymbiont of Xylota segnis (assembly GCF_964019545.1). Lineage (NCBI taxonomy): Bacteria > Pseudomonadati > Pseudomonadota > Gammaproteobacteria > Legionellales > Coxiellaceae > Rickettsiella > Rickettsiella endosymbiont of Xylota segnis. The sequence goes on from NZ_OZ026451.1 coordinate 620,714, forward strand.
AAAAAAATTAGCTTTACCTGTTTACACTATTTTAGCCTTAGATGGTCCTGCTCATAATCAATCCTTTAAAGTAGAATGTCAACTGCATGGGTTGCCTAATAAAGCCGTAGGAATAGGCAGTAGTCGGCGTCGCGCCGAGCAAAAAGCCGCAGAAAAAATTTTAGCTGAATTGGAATCAATCTATAAAGCCTAATACAATGATATACATACAGCAATTGAATTTTTGGTAAATGCTGCGTTGTTAAACGAGATTCTTTATATAATAACCATGAGGATTGCGAATTGAGCGGCAACACAGACAAAAATTCAAGTACGAAGAGTATGAAACACTTAGAAGACACTCATTGTGGCACCATAGCCATTATTGGTCGTCCAAATGTCGGTAAGTCTACTTTACTGAATAAAATCTTAGGTGAAAAATTAACCATTACTTCATCTAAACCACAAACGACTCGGCATCAAATTTTAGGAATTAAAACTGAAGCGCAGACGCAATCAATTTATATCGATACGCCTGGAATACATCCTAATACTCAACGTCGTTTAAGTCGAGCGATGGTACGATCGGCTATTAATGCCTTAATCGATGTCGATATTATTGGTTTTGTTGTCGAAGCCAATCGTTGGACTGCTGACGATGATGCTATTCTAGAACGTATAAAGCAACAAGAACATCCAGTGATACTAATTGTTAATAAGATAGATAAAATAAAAGATAAGACTCGTTTACTCCCTTTTTTACAATCCTGTTCTGAGAAAATGTCTTTTTTAGCTATCGTTCCTGTTTCAGCACAAAAAGATAAAAATATTGATGAATTAGAAAAAGTGATAGCGCTTGCGTTACCCATCGCTGAATTTATTTATCCAGCGGATCAGTTCACGGATCGAAGTCAACGTTTTTTAGCAGCAGAATTTATCCGTGAAAAATTGATGCGTAGTTTATACGAAGAGTTACCTTATTGGTTAACGGTCAGTATTGAACAATTTGCTGAGCAAAAAAAAATCATTAAAATTTCAGCCATCATTTGGACAGAACGATCCAGTCAGAAAGCCATTATTATCGGTAAAAATGGTGAGCTGCTCAAAAAAGTTGGCACTGAGGCACGCATGGATATGGAAACATGTTTTGGCAAAAAAGTTTATTTAGAGCTCTGGGTAAAGGTAAAAGCAGGATGGTCAGAAGAAGAAGGGAGTTTATAACTGGACTTACGCGAAAAACTCTCTTTTGCGGTATGGCTTTGTTGTCAACTTTATCTGCGGTACGCATTTATCCTTGAATAAACTCTGTTCCTCGAAAAGTTGACGCCTCGCCCTACCGGCAAAATTTCATTTTTCGCGTAAGTTCAGGATAATTTTTTATATCGTGTTATAGTCTCCTATCATTTACAATGAGTCTTAACGCATTTGTTAGCTGACTAGTATTAAGTTTTTGTCATGGAGGTAAAAATGCAAGATGCTAATGTCTGTGCGAAAAAGCAAGCTGGAGATAATCGATTATCAAAGGATAATGCGGCATTATTGTTGGTTGATCACCAAACCGGTTTATTTCAGTTAGTCCGAGATTATAATTTTGACGAATTTAAGAATAACGTCTTAGCTTTAGCTGACGTTGCGCTATTGTATAAGTTGCCGGTGGTATTAACTACCAGTCAAGAACAAGGTCCTAATGGTCCAATTTTCCCTTATTTAAAAGAAAAATTCTCTAAATCTGCTTACATCGCCAGACCGGGTGAAATTAACGCTTGGGATAATAAAGATTTTGTTGATGCGGTTAAAGCAACCGGACGAAAAAAACTTATCATAGCTGGAATTGTCACTGATGTTTGTGTGGCGTTTCCAACCCTCTCTGCGTTGAGTGAAGGCTATAGCGTATATGTCGTAGTAGATGCATCAGGAACTTTTAATACGGCAGTACGTGATGCTGCACTAACGCGCATGGTACATGCAGGGGCTATATTAACCAGTTGGTTTGCTTTATCCGCAGAATTACAGCGAGATTGGCGCCATGCAGAAGGTAAAGCTTTAGCTGATTTATACGAAGAACGCTTAGTTCCTTACGGAAATCTTATCATTAGTAAAAACCCAAAATAAATTTCTCTGCATAGAAAAACTAAAATAGACCGTCATGGAGGCAGAACGTCAGTGAAGCTGTGGCCAGCTATGTATTGCTGCGCGCCTTCTGCGTTCGTAATGACAAAAATAGTAGGCTTAGAAAATAAATCAATTTTCATGCTGAGCAATACGCAATAAAGCCTCTTGTAAAGATTTAACGGGTATAGTATCAGCAGCATTTTTTAATAATTCTGCGCTAGCACTGGATAGTGTGGGAGGAAGCTGGCTTAATTGTGTATTCTGTGCGTGAAACAAAGGTTGTATATTCCATTCAATATGCGTTAAATCGCGAAAATTAGGATGTTTAAGTAATTTTTGGGTTATATCTGGCAATATATAACGTAAACGCGTAGCCCAGGCTGCACTATCACACTCGATGATTAAATAACCGTCACGGAAATTAGCGACACGCGTATGCTCGCTTAGCTCAGCAGGGATTTCAACTTGCCAGATTTGATTCAGTTGAGTTAGCTGCTGCACTTTGTTTTGAATGAACGCTAAAATGCTTTCGGGATCTTGTTGCAAGATATTCACGGGCGTTTTTTCCGGAGCGGATTTTTTGATCATATTAATCTATTTTCATGGGTAAAATAACCAGTTGTACACCCAATAAGTGTAAACGTCTTTGTAGCATGATCGCTGTTTCATTATGCAATAAGCGAGTTATCCAGTTATCTTTACTAAAAATCAATTTGCTGGCAAAAAAGATTGAATGAGGAAATTCTTTAATGATTTTTTTAGATAAATTGGTTAATTTTTCGGTTGGATCTGTGCCGTAAGCCGTGTAGCCCTTTGCCGCTAAGCCTTGTTCTTGGCAATAGGTTACAAAATAATCCAACATTTCGTCGGTGCTTTTTTGCATGGCGGTCAATTCTTTTTTGGCACTAAAACTTTCTACGTCGACAATGCCGACGTTAACAAACACGAAATTTTTAAAATGATTAGGGAACATGCGCAATATCCATAATAGATTATGCAAACCAATACCTCGGTGTCTACCCACCATAATCACAGCGGTAGCTTCTTTAGGTTGCAAAGGCGTGACTACACTAGGCACCTTTAAAGGTGTGCTGGTCATCAGTAAATCGATATCATGTAATTTATTAAATACCATCGTGTAATGTTTTTTAACTAACAGACAAATGAAAATAACAAAACTTGTGATCAGTACGGTTACCCAGCCACCAAACGTAAATTTTGATATCAGTGTGATGATCAATATGCTAAAGGTGACTAGAAAAGCAAAAGCTGAAAAAAATAAACGTCCTAACCAATGCGGTGAGGCATTACTTCTGTGTTTTATCCAATATACACACAGACCTAAAATTGAAAGAGAAAAGGTTAAGAACACATTCATACTATAAAGAATGACTAACCAAGATACACGACCACCACTCAGCCAAAGAATAAGGAGTGCAGCAATACCAAACACAATAACGCCGTTTTGTGTGACTAAACGGCTAGAAAGATGACGAAAACGATTTGGTAACCAACTATCGATCGACATGTTTGCTAACACACCCGGGCCGGCTAAAAAACCCGTATTCGCGCCGACTAATAATAGACCTGCTTCAAGTAATAAAGTTACGGTTAACATCACTTTTGCAAGTGCAGAATCGCCTAATATCTTATGAAATACCACCGCATTCAGGGTTTGACCATGCACAGGATGTGCATGCCAGAGTAAATACAACAATATAATTCCACCCGCGGTAAAACTTAAGGAAAGCGCCATATAAAACATGGTCCATTTGCCGGTTCGTACACGCGGTTCCATAAGTCGATTCACATTGTTGGAAACGGCTTCGATCCCAGTATAGGTACCACTTCCTAAAGAATATGCGCGTAATAAAAGGGCAATAATAAATAGCCAACCCGTTTGCTTTGACATTTCCAAGGTGTTACTTAAGGTGTCAGAAAACACGTTAGGTAAAGTGCTTTTATGCGTAATGACACCATAAATAATTAAAAAAAAGTGTGTAGCGACAAATCCTAAAAAAATCGGCATTAGCACCTTAATTGATTCTTTCATGCCGCGCAAATTAAGTGCGATGAGTAGGATAATAACGCACGCAGCAGATAACAGTTTATAACTCAAGAAATAATGGGGCAGTAAACTAAACAAGGCGTCGATACCACTTGCTACAGATATGGTAATGGTTAAGACGTAATCGACAATGAGTGCTGCACCGGAAACCAATCCGGCATGGGGGCCTAATAACTGCGTGGCTACTTTATAACCACCGCCACCGCTAGGAAATAATGTAATGACCTGATTATAAGCCAGCGCAATAATAAATACGGTTAATATCGTAGCGATAGAAATGTACAGGCCTAAAGAACTATAGTGCGGGCCTAAAGCAATAAATGCTTCTTCAGGACCATAACAAGAAGATGATAAACCGTCTGCACCGAGACCTACCCAGGCTAAAAAGGCTACTAATGCAATATTGCGTTGCGCGTTTGGATTTAAAGGATTGCGGGGTTTACCGAGCAAAAAACGACCTAGACGTTGAAAAAAAGTCATGCTCATGCAGAGTCTGAATAAAAAGCTACTATAGCCGGTTAAGCATGGTTTTTGAAGTCGCTCTCTCAAAACTTGATTCAGTGTATACTAATTATGCGAGCACAATTTTGCTTGTTTATCTGGATTACTGCAATAATTATTTTAAATAAGGACATCAATATGTTTATCACGGACATCAATAAATTATTAACCAAAGTATTTCAACAAAAATGTTATCTTGAGGATGATCTTACGTCATTTTATAAACTTAAATTTCCAAATATATCAAGTATTGAGGAATTTAATGAAATTAAAGATAATGTCGAAATATTTTTATCTCAATATGATGTTAAAACCGGAACTATGGCGATCCTTTATCCAAAAGAGGCGAGTAAAGTCTTCATATTACCGATAAATAAATTACCTCTAGATCAGCTTTTAGAAAAACTAGATGCTTTATTCAAAGATAGTCAATTACATGAAGCAGTTAATCCAAACGGTGTATTGCGAGTAAAAGAATGCTTAGATAACGGCGCTAATATTAATAATAAAAATATTGTTGGTGATACAGTGCTGCATATTGCCACGCGAAAAGACTATTTTCCCATTGTGAGTTTACTTTTAAAGAAAGGTGCCTCAACTAATATTTCGAATCACAAAGGTGAAACACCTTTATGGATTGTTGATCAAAATAATGATGCTATTATGGGAAAAGCGTTCATAGAGACTGTGTTAGATCCAAAGGCTGAGAAACCTGACTTGACTATGCAAGTACTTATTGATTATTGGGATGAACGAATTCAAAAACTGGCTAATAAGCCAATGAATCAAGGCTTTGTAGAAGGAGCAGTCGAAGGGGTACCCAGTCCTAAAAAAGTAAAAAAGCTTGCCCAATTCTTTTTTTCTAAGACTTCACCACGAATCGATGAGCAGCAGCCAGAAGAAGCAGTTATAGCAAACTTAGTCAAATAAACATTGATTTTCGTAGGCTTGATTGATAGAAAGAGAAATAAATTTGCAATCCTGGGTAGGACTTTTTTTGTACTTTAGTTAAGATAGGCTAAAAAAGTTCTTTTTCTTTCGGGGGTTAACTAGATGACTACATCGTCAAATAATCGATATGAGATCCCATGTCTGGCTTCACATTGCTTAGAACCGCTGCATCAGTTAGAACAGCGCTTACTGACTGCGCAAACAGCGATAGAAAATTGGTTACGTGAGCAATGGCGTAAAACACCGGCTCCTTTTTATTCCTCCGTCGATTTACGCAATGCCGGATTTAAATTAGCGCCAGTGGATACAAATTTGTTTCCTGCTGGGTTTAATAATTTGAGTGAAGATTTTATTCCATTGGCCGTGCAAGCAGCACAAGAAACCTTAGAGCGCTTAGCACCAGGATGTTTACGTATTTTATTGATTCCTGAAAATCATACTCGAAATAATTTTTATTTCGAAAATCTTTTCACATTACAAGATATTTTGAGTAAAGCTGGTTTTGAAGTAAAAATCGGATCCTTATTAGAAGACATCGAAGCAAACAAAAAGATTAGGCTAGAGTCAGGCGGCTCAATAACATTAGAACCCATCCACCGTCAGGGCGATCATATTAAAGTTAATGATTTTTTGCCTTGTTTTATTTTATTAAATAATGATTTAGCCAATGGTATTCCTAAAATATTACATGGAATAAAACAATCTATTTTACCAAATGTTAATTTAGGTTGGCATCGTCGTTTAAAATCAAATCATTTCCATCACTATGAGCAAGTGACCAAAGAATTTTCAGAATTATTAAATATAGATCCTTGGTTAATTACACCTTATTTTTCATATTGTACGGGTGTGGACTTTATGCAACGCGAAGGTGAAGATTGCATGCTAGAAAAAAGCCAACAAATATTACAAGCAACACAAAAAAAATATGATCACTATCATATTAAAGAAAAACCTTATGTGGTTATTAAAGCGGATGCAGGTACTTATGGCATGGGTGTGTTATCTATTCATGAAGTAGAAGAAATCCAACAACTCAACCGCAAAAAACGTAGTGATATGATGGTTTCTAAAGGTAGCCGGCCGATCAATAAGGTAATAATTCAAGAAGGGGTATATACATTTGAAACATGGAATGCTGCAGTGGCAGAGCCCGTAGTTTATATGCTCGGACAATATGTCGTCGGTGGATTTTATCGTGTTCACACCGGTCGTGGCGTTAGCGATAATCTGAATACACCCGGTATGCAATTTGAACCTTTGCCTTTTGTGCAAGCCTGTAATATTCCAGACCATAGCGGACAACAAAAAGGCAAATGCGCGAATCGGTTCTATGTTTACGGTGTGATTGCACGATTAGCTTTATTAGCGGCGGCACGCGAACAAGCTGAAGTTTTAAAGCAAGCGGAGTAAACCATGCTTAAGGCACTTGGCGTGATTATGGATCCCATAGCCGGGATTAATCCAAAAAAAGATACGACATTGGCTTTATTGCTAGCGGCACAACAACGTCATTGGCCAATTTTTTACATGGAAGTTACCGATCTTTTTTTGATTAATGAAAAGCCTTATGCGCGTATGCGCAGATTGCAGGTCAAGGATGATGAAAAAAGTTGGTTTTCTTATGATAAGGAAACTATTGCTCCACTCACAAGTTTATCAGTGATATTAATGCGAAAGGATCCTCCAATAGATATGCAGTACATTTATGTGACTCAATTGTTGGATAAAGCAGAGCAACAAGGCGTATTAATTGCTAATCGTCCACAAAGTCTGCGTGATTTTAATGAAAAATTATTTACATTAAATTTTCCACAATGTTGTCCTCCCAGTTTAGTGACATCTACTATTCATGCCGCACAAGAATTTTTGTTGGAATATCAAGATATTATCGCTAAACCTTTGGATGGTATGGGTGGTCAGTCAGTATTTAGATTGCGTACCAGTGATCCCAATATCAATGTCATCTTAGAAACCTTAACCACTAACAATCAATCTTATATGATGTTACAGCGCTATATTCCAGAAGTGCTTGCTGGAGATAAACGTATTATTATGATCAATGGCGAACCTATTCCTTATGCTTTGGCACGTATCGCGCCACCCGGTGAAACGCGAGCAAATTTGGCCGTAGGTGGAAAAGGTAAAGCCATTAAATTAAGCGAACGCGATGTTTGGATTTGTCAACAAGTAGGTCCTAGTTTACGAGAAAAAGGGTTAATACTTGTTGGCTTAGATGTGATTGGCGATTATTTAACCGAAATTAATATTACCAGCCCTACCGGTGTGCGTGAAATCGATGCGCAATGTAATATTAATATCAGTGCGCAATTTATCGATGCGATTTTTCCTAACGCATAATCCTGTTTTTTATCCTAGTATAGAAAAATCACTGATATGGCGAACGAATGTCTAGATGTCGCGTACCTCGCTGTTTGTAATGACGCATAAAAATAGATTATTCAGTAAAAGGATCCTAAGTTGATACAACCCCCAAGTATACAGTTTGAAGATTTTAAGCAACTATTAAAACCACGACGCAGAGACGCGCATAAAGGTTTATTTGGCCATGCGCTGATAGTGGGTGGTGATCACGGCATGACAGGAGCAGCGCGTTTGGCGGCTGAAGCTGCATTACGCGTAGGTGCAGGTTTAGTAAGTGTGGCCACTCGAGCAGAATCGATTACTGCCATAATCTGTGAACGTCCTGAAATCATGGCACATGCAGTTAAAACTGGCAAAGACCTTATTCCTTTAATGCAAAAAGTCAATGTCATCGTATTAGGAACCGGCTTAGGTCAAAAAAGTTGGTCAAAGCAATTATTGTCGCGCATTTTAACGGCTGTACAAGTCAAAGTATTGGATGCGGATGCTTTGAATTTATTGGCGAAACAGTGTAAAAAATCAGACAATTGGATTTTAACGCCTCACCCGGGGGAAGCCGCCCGTTTATTGGACTGTACTGTAAAAGTAATTCAAGCAAATCGAATTAAGGCAGTTAAAGCATTACAAAAAAAATATGGCGGTGTTGTGGTGCTCAAAGGTGCGGGTAGTTTAATCTGTACAGACAAATCACTACGAATTTGTCTAGCTGGGAATCCAGGCATGGCCAGTGGAGGTATGGGGGATGTTTTAAGTGGCGTGATCGGTGGACTTTTGGCACAACATTTTACCTTACAACAAGCAGCAGAATGTGGTGTTTATTTACATGCACTGGCAGGTGATAGGGCGGCGGCAAAAAATGGTGAACGAGGTTTATTAGCCAGTGATTTAATACCGTATTTATATCAACTTATCAATTGAGATTAATTTAATTTATGGAGCAACTATGCACAAGCAATACTATTCAGCGTTGGTTAGAGTTGCCATTATTGGCTTTTTTTTAAGTTTAATCATACTTGCTTTTACTGCGCATGGAGTTCCTGCTAATCCGATTTTTTTTATTGTTATGTTAAGTTTATGCGGCATTATAGCATTGTGTATGATGTATCGTTACTTATGCGTTCCTTTTTTGTTTGCAACGTTTAGTGTACTAGCCGTGTTACGGATTTTAGGTTTACATAAATGTTTTATTCCTATGATCCCTGTCATTATGAGTCTACTGTGTTTAGTGATTTTATTTGTTTATATTGCTTATCATGATGTTAAACAACGACCTATTATCTTGCAGGGGAAACCTCAAGAAATGTTTAATATGTCTGCATATGAATGGCATCTTAGTTTTATTCGAATATACGTAGGGTTTGATCTCATTGCTCATTGTGCTGAAAAATTATTTGCCGGACGCATCCCTTTTCGAGCTGATGTAAGCGCTTTCGCACACTTAAATGTTGTCGATCCTAGTTTTTTCGTCAGATTTTCAGGCTTATGCGAATTAGCAGGCGTCATTTCATTAGGATTAGGCTTGTTAACCCGCGTTGGTGCGCTAGGCACCTCCTTATATTTAATTATGGCAACAATTATTGGACATCATTTTTTAAAGGGCTTTATTTGGGCGTTACCCGGTGGAGGCTGGGAATATCCAGTTATGTGGAGCGTTTTTATTCTGAGTTATGTTGTATTAGGTGCCGATGAGTTTTCTATCGATGGTGTTTTAGATAGGAAGTTTAATTTACCCTTTTGGCTAAAAAGATTAATGGGAGTCATGGAATCGGATAAGAAACTTTCATATAAAAAAATTAGCTTTTAATGAACATGCAAATTAGAAAGAAAACCAAACGAGCAATTCACAGTTTCTGTGATGAAGCTGTGTAAAAATATGTGTAAAAGCTTTTGAACACGTTAATATGACTGATGTCGTAAAGTTTGTTTAAAAATTAAGCGGTATGAAAATTTATCCCCCATTTAATCTAAGAAATTTTGGATAATTATGAGGTTCATATTCTTCATTATCAGCTACGGGCGTTGTAAAAAAACTTAATCTAGAAATAGAGCGGTTTAAACCCACTGAGCAAGTTGATTTTTGTCCGCAAAATTTGATTGTTTCAATAGTGACACTATATTCCCTATTTCCTTTGATTTTAAAATAATCCTCTAAAAGTTCGTCAGCAAATTTATTTTTTTTACTTTCGTCAACAAGGTAAGAGATTTGCGGCACCAGTGTTAAATAAAAATTATGGAATTCTATTCTATTTTTGAATGCATGTGGAATATACAATTTTTCTACCGAGCTAACATTGATCCCTACAAATTCAGCATAAAGAGCATAATTTGTATCATTCAAATAGCAAAAAGGGGATTGATAATTTTTAAAATACTTATGCCAATGTAACTTTTGTGTCAAATGAGTGATTAGTTCCGCCTGGCTTTTTTCATAAACGGCCGCGAGGATATAGATAGGGGCTCCATTTTTCAGCGCTTTTCCAATATTTTGAAAGGCTAATGCTTTATTAGTAACCCAGGGGATGCAAAAAAAACTAACTGCAGCATCATATTTAGCTGTAGAATTTAATCGTTTAATATCGGTAACCTGAAAATCTAGGTTATCTCGTTTAAAATGTGTTTTTGCAAATTTTATCATGTCAGCGGATTTATCGATCCCGATTACTTGTCCAGAAGTAAGCTGTGATGCAATGTAATGCGTTGTTTTTCCATTACCACAGCCAATATCCAGAATAGAAGCACCGCTTTTAAAAGAGCAAGTCTCTAAAAATTTTATCGCAGCATTATATTGGAAATCAGAACATTGAGTATACTTGGCAGGATCCCAGTCTTTTTTAATCATGTTAAAATCCCTTTTAAATGAGAGCAAATTATAAATAAATTAAAAAATTTGTAAATATAAAACAATTAATATCTTTGTATTTGCAACTGAAATAAAATTTTTAACTTAATGTTAATATAGAAATTTATAAATTATGTTAAGCTTTTATAGATAAAGAAATTAAATTAAAAAGAGGTAAATAAAATGCTAAAATCTTCAGAAAATAAAAAAAAACCTAAACCAATTCATTTATTTAAAGCGAACATTAACAACAAAAACGACGCTTTTTTTTTGATCACTGATTCTGATCCAGAGTTATGGATGAAGCAAGAGCCCACCGATTGGGAAACAGTGAACATTTATAATAGGGAAGTTTTAAGAGATGGTGGTTCAACAACATATTATATTAATGGGAAAAAGTATGACGAATTATATATTCCATCTTCTTTTAAAAAAAATGAAAAGCCTTATATATCAGGAAGTCATACCTCCAATGTTGAGTTAGAAAAACTACCCTTGTCAAAAGAAATATTAAAAGGAATAGATATAAGCAAATTAGATTTATCGGATATTTCTGAAACTAATGTCGACGCAGAAAAAAAGCAAGAAGAACTTCAAAAAAAACATAAATCGAGTAATAGCACTTCCTTAGGACTTTTCTCAGCCGATTTATCTGATTTTTTTGATGCACTTTCAAAAGATTCCAAAGAGGTTTTAAAACCTGGAACTTCATCTACTAGTGAAAAAGGCCAAAGGACTTAGCCAATTAAAAATGTAAGTAAGTGAAAAGAAGAATTCTTTATATGCATTTAAAGTGAAATGTTATCTAATTGACAGAAAATAACTAGAAATTTTTCCTGCAGGTTTATTAAAGGAATAATAAATGAAAAAAGTAGAGCATGTGTCGCATACCGGATCCAAGCAAACAGTGAACAGTTAGCACAATCTTTTCCTAGTTTAGAGCAAGATAGCTCAAAAATTGCTGAGACCACTTTATGCTGAAAAAATTTTAAAATTAAAAGCACAAATTGTTAAAATTATAACTGAGGTTGATAATTTGAAAGCCTCCTTGCTGATTTTTATAGCGGCAAAAGATGCAATGAAAAAAATAGCAGTGATAAAAATGATCCGTTTACTTATTGATGGTGAGATTAAATTAATTAATCGAAAAGTACATTACTATGGTTACATAAAATTAACCAAAGAAGTGAAAATAGAAGTACTATCAACTAAAGAAATACATTTAGACCTGAACTTTTCGAAAGACGCTTGTTAGAATTAAGATTGCAAGAAAAAGAAACCCATCCAATTATTCAAAATTTAGAATTGGCTATACATACGTTAAAGAGAGTTTTTGAAGAATTCTTTAAGAACCCCAGTAAATCTTCTTGCGAAGATTTTCAAATAAAAGAATGTCTTAAGCAAGAAATTCAATTACTTGAAAAAGAGAATTCAAAAAATAAATCGCGATTGGAAAATATAAAAGAAAAAATAAAAATATTAAAAGAGCTAAATTCAATCAGGTTACTTCTTTAGTAGCCATTCACGCTAAACAGTTATTTTTTAATGGTAAGGCAGAAAGTGATAATTGCATACCAGAATTAAAAACTCAGGCGATCAAGAATCGTATTTAAGTCGAATTTACATTAGAGTTTAAACATCTATGGCGACTTGGACTTTGCCATCGATTAATCGAGCAGGGAAGGTTTTGACACCAGTAAAAGCAGGGGCACGGGTTGCAGCGCCCGTTTTAATACAAAAACCAGCGCCATGCCAAGGACAAATAATTTCTTCTCCTTCTATCTCGCCGCCTTCAAGTGATTGATCTTCGTGTGTACAGAGATTTTTTATGGCATAAAATTCGCCATTTAGATTGAAAATCAATAAAGATAAGCCATTCCAGTCAAATACTTGATAAGTATCCACTGGAAAACTGGCAGCATCGATTACATCAACCCAATTAGTCATTTTCTCTCCTTTAGTATAGCATTGCAGAAGACTTTTATAGCATACCTAATTGTAATTTAGCGGCTTCGGACATATTTTCAGTGCTCCAAGGTGGATCCCACACTAATTCCACTTGCGTTGCACTGACACCCGCCACATTATTGATCGCATTTTCCACTATGCCGGGAAAAGTTTGCGCTACAGGACAACCCGGCGAAGTTAAAGTCATTTCAATCTTTACCAATGCTTGTGGATCAATAAAAATATTATAAATAAGTCCTAAATCATAAATGTTGACCGGAATTTCTGGGTCATAGATGCCTTTAAGTGCTTCGATAATAGTATTTTTTAAAGTGATTAATGCGTCTTCGGTCAGTGGATAGGGTGTCAGTGTCATCATAGGTATGTCGATTATTGCTGTTCGGTAGAAACTAATGCATTGTTTTGTTTCAAAGCGGCTTGTAAGGTATGCCAGGCCAAAGTTGCGCATTTTACGCGCGCTGGATAGGCTTTAACACCAGCAAATACCGCTAATTTTTCTAGATCCTGTAATTGTTCAGATGTGGTGGCTGCACTGGTTAATAACTGATGAAAGCTAGCAAATAAGGCTTCGGCTTGCTTAAGTGTTTTACCCGATAATATCTCTGACATCAAGGAAGCAGATGCCATAGAAATGGCGCAACCTGAACCTTCAAAGCTAATGCCTGTAATTTTTTCCTGTTCTATTTTAAGGTATACGGTTAAGCGATCGCCACAGAACTGATTAAAACCATTTGCTGAGCGATTCGCCAACGGCATTGTGTGATGATGGCGAGGATTGCGTCCATGGTCTAGGATCATTTCTTGGTATAGTTCGCGTAAATCTGACATCATTTTCTTAAGTCTTATTTAAACAATTGTTTTAAAGTGTGTAAACCGCTTATTAAGGCATCAATATCTGCTTTATTATTGTAGAACGCTAAGGAAGCGCGCACAGTAGAATCGACATTAAAACGTTGCATTAATGGCATGGTGCAATGTTGGCCGGCGCGCACTGCAACACCGACTTCAGTATTTAATACGTCACTGATATCATGTCCATGGATACGTATGCCACGTGAATCACTGACCGTAAAATTCAAAATAGCCGCTTTTTCTTTGGCAGTACCGATTAAGTGCAAGCCCTGAATCGTTTGTAAATTTTTGCTAGCATAGTCGAATAATTGCTGTTCATGAAGATGTACAGCAGCAAAATCTAATAGATTAAGATAGTCAATTGCGGCTCCTAGACCAATAGCTCCTGCAATGTGTGGTGTGCCGGCTTCAAATTTATACGGCGGTTCGCGGTAATAGCTTTTTTCTAGACTCACTTCGGTGATCATACTGCCACCACCTTGATAAGGGGGCATGGCAGCTAATAATTCCTGTTTACCATATAAAACACCTATACCCGTCGGCGCAAATAACTTATGACCGGAAAACACATAGAAATCACAATCTAAAGCTTGTACATCAACTTTTTGATGAGCGACTGCTTGCGCGCCGTCGACCAATACTTTGGTATTTGGACTATTCGCATGGGCACAATCAATAATTTGTTTAATCGGGTTAATAGTTCCGAGTGTATTGGAAATATGGCAGATAGCGACGAGTTTAGTTTTTTGGTTGAGTAAACGTTGATACTCTTCCAGTAGTAATTCACCTGCATCATTAATTGGGATGACTTTTAGTTTGGCGCCGGTTTGTGCACATAAAATTTGCCAAGGGACGATGTTGGCATGATGTTCCATATACGAAATAATAATTTCATCGCCCGCTTTGATCTGGCTTAAACCATAGGTCTGCGCAACTAAATTAATGGCTTCAGTGGTACCGCGTACAAAAATAATTTCTGTAAACGATTTTGCATGAATAAACTGTTGAATTTTTTCACGACTTAATTCAAATTCTTCAGTAGCTAATTCACTTAAGGTATGGATACCACGATGCACATTACTATTTTCATAACGATAAAAATGGTCTAAACGTTCGATAACAGAACGTGGTTTTTGCGTGCTTGCTGCATTATCAAGGTAAACTAAAGACTTGCCTTTTATTTTTTGTTGTAAAATAGGAAAGTCAGATCTTATTTTTTTTATGTCAAATGCTTTCATATGTTTTTTTAATTAAACTGGGTAAAGTAACATCACTAAATAGCGGCATTTGTTCAATGATGTCTTGAATAAAGGCTTTAACGAGTAATTCCGTCGCTGCAGTTACACTTAATCCACGTGTACGTAAATAAAATAAGGCATCTTTATCGAGTTGACCAATGCTAGCTCCATGCGTACATTGGATATCATCGGTAAATATTTCTAACTGTGGTTTACTATTCACTTCGGCAAGGGGTGATAATAATAAATTTTTATTCAGCTGTTGAGCTTTAGATTTAATCGCTTGTTCACGAACAATCACTTTGCCATTAAATGCAGCACGTGCGCGATCATCAATAATGCCTTTGTAAAATTCTTCACTGCGAGTATGCGGGCTGACATGATCGATCTGCGTAGTGTGATCCACTTGTTGCTGACCTACAGCGTAATAGAGACCTTTTAATTGGCAATGTGCATCGGGTGCTAATAATTTAACAGTAACATCGCTACGAATTAAAGCGCCGCTTAAAGCCAAGGAATAAGCAGAAAATTGACTCTGTTGTTGTTGTGTAACATAAAGATTGCCAACATGCTGTGCTTGTTTACTCTCGGTGATGGCTTTGTAATGTTCAATATGGCTATTTGTCGCTAAACGGCATTCAGTAACGGTATTCGTAAAATAATTAGCATTATTTTTGTAGGTCAAATCGATGTATTTTTCGATAATAGTGGCTTGGCTATTTTCTTCAGCAATAATGATGTTACGCAATGGAATAAAGCGCTGGGATATTTCTTCTGTATTAATAAACAAAATTTCTATCGGAGAGCTCAAACGCGTGTTAGCCGCTAAATAAATATAAACACCTTCTTGCATAAAGGCAGTATTTAAATGTGTAAAACTATTTTCTACTACCGTTTCCTTAGGTTTCCAAGTCGCATTTAATTGATCAGGATATTGATGCAACATAGTGCATAAATTCGATATTATGCTGTTATTCGCTAACATCGGAATTGTAGATAAATGTGCGGCAAAAAAACCATTCACGAATACTAAGCGATAATCGCCGTTCAGTGGACCCAACATGCTTGTTGCGACGTCGTTGACAGACGTAGACATACTTAAAGAATAAGGAGTTTGATATAATGCCGTTAAAGAGGTGTATTTCCAATCGGCGTGTTTTTTACTAGGAAAACCGTGTGTAGAAAATTGCTTTAAAGCATCCAAGCGTAATCGATGCAAATGTTTTTCTCCTTGACCGATTAATTTTTTTTCAACGCGTTGGTATTCCTGGCAATAGTGGGCTACGGCGTTAAGGTCAACATTTTTTTTATTTGTTAACATGTTTCACCTAAGGATTCTTCTTCTAAAATAGCGCTATAACCGTCTTTTTCTAAGATTTGCGCCAAAGAAAAATTACCGGAACGAATAATTTTTCCGCTTGCCAGTATATGTACATGGTCTGGTTTAATATAATCGAGTAAACGTTGATAGTGCGTAATGAGCACCATAGCACGTTGTGGCGAACGCAGATTATTCACACCCTCGGCAATTATTTTTAAAGCATCAATATCTAAACCGGAATCTGTTTCATCTAAAAGTGCTAATTTAGGTTCTAAAAGTGCCATTTGTAAAATTTCGTTACGCTTTTTCTCACCGCCAGAAAAACCTGTATTAACTGATCGGTACAAAAAATCTTGATCCATTTCGACAAACTTTAGCTTTTCCTTAATGAGTTTTAAAAAATCCATGGCATCAAGCTCAGTTTCACCACGTGCTTTGCGGATAGCATTTAACGAAGCTTTCAGCAAATAAACATTGCTAACGCCAGGGATTTCGACGGGATATTGAAACGCTAAAAATATTCCGGCACGCGCGCGTAGCTCAGGTGTTAATTGGGTTAAATCTTCACCTAAATAATTAATTTCGCCTTGCGTGAGTGTGTAATTGCCGCGGCCTGCTAAAACATTGGCTAAGGTACTTTTACCCGATCCATTAGGACCCATGATCGCGTGTATTTCGCCGGGTTTTACCTGTAGGTTAATCCCACGTAATATTTTCTTGTTATCGACTTCTGCGTGTAAATTTTTAATAGTTAACATATTTTTCTTTCTTTAAATGAGTAATTAACCAATGGACCCTTCTAAACTAAGACCCAGTAATTTTTGTGCTTCAACCGCAAATTCCATAGGTAATTCTTTAAATACCGCTTTGCAAAAACCATTCACGATCAATGAAAGGGCTTCTTCGCTATCGAGACCGCGTTGTAAACAATAAAAAAGTTGATCTTCACTAATTTTAGAAGCAGAGGCTTCATGTTCTATTTGTGCGGTTTGATTTTTAACTTCGATGCTAGGGAAGGTATGTGCTTTGCAGTCACCACCAATCAAGAGTGAATCACATTGCGTATAATTGCGCGCATGGTCTGCTGTTTCTGCTATTTTGACTAAACCACGATAGCTGTTTTGACCATGGCCTGCACTAATCCCTTTCGACAAAATCGTACTTTTAGTGTTTTTACCAATATGTATCATCTTGGTTCCGGTATCGGCTTGTTGTTTATGATTGGTTAGCGCAACGGAATAAAATTCGCCGACAGAAGCATCGCCTTGCAGAATAACACTCGGATATTTCCAAGTAATGGCTGAACCGGTTTCGACTTGTGTCCAAGAGATTTTTGAATGTACACCACGACAATGGCCGCGTTTAGTAACAAAATTGTAAATTCCACCTTTGCCATCTTTATCGCCAGGATACCAATTTTGCACTGTTGAA
Organism: Rickettsiella endosymbiont of Xylota segnis; assembly: GCF_964019545.1. Taxonomy (NCBI): domain Bacteria; kingdom Pseudomonadati; phylum Pseudomonadota; class Gammaproteobacteria; order Legionellales; family Coxiellaceae; genus Rickettsiella; species Rickettsiella endosymbiont of Xylota segnis. The sequence goes on from NZ_OZ026451.1 coordinate 638,359, forward strand.
TATTTAATCTGAGCATGATCTAAGGCTATTAGCTCGACCACCGCGGCGTGTAATTGATTTTCATCTCGTTGTGGTGCAGTACATCCTTCTAAATAACTAACATAACTACCTTCATCCGCAATGATTAATGTGCGTTCAAATTGGCCCGTATTAGCGGCATTAATACGAAAATAGGTAGATAATTCCATGGGGCAGCGTGTGCCTGGTGGTATATAGCAAAAGGAGCCATCGGTAAACACCGCCGCATTTAAACAGGCATAAAAATTATCGGTAAAGGGAACGACTGTGCCTAAATATTTTTTGATGAGTTCTGGATATTCTTGTACCGCTTCGGAAAAGGAACAAAATAAGATACCCATACCACGCAATTTTTCTTTAAACGTGGTAGCGACAGAAATACTATCAAAGACGGCATCGACGGCAACATTGGATAAACGTTCTTGTTCTTGAAGTGAAATACCTAATTTATTATACGTACGCAACAATTCCGGATCGACTTCATCTAAACTATTCAGTTGTTTTTTTATTTTGGGTGCCGAATAATAGCTAATTGCTTGGTAGTCGATAGCCGGATAATGCATATAATCCGCCCAGTGCGGTTCGGATAAGCTTAACCAATGACGGTAGGCTTTTAAACGCCAAGCCAATAAAAATTCCGGTTCATTTTTTTTAGCAGAAATATGCCGGATAACGTCTTCATTCAAACCGCAAGGCAGTGTGTCCGCGTCGATATCACTGACAAAGCCATGTTGATAATCTTGTTGTAATAATTTGTTTAAAGCAGCTTGGGTCATGGATTGTTCTCTGGCAGCAAATGAAGTGGAATTTTTATCGTTTCTAATGGGTTGAGTCTAACGGGTTGAATGAGGTCTGCCAAACTAATATGCATTAAAGTCGCTTGAATAAAGGCGCTAATCCTACGCCAGTTATCACGTATCGTACACTGTTTTTCTAAGCTACAGGCTAGTGTGGTATGACTACATTCGGTGAGTGCTATTTGACCCTCTAGGGTTTGAATTACCGTTCCTAGTGAAATATCTGTCGCCGGATAAGCGAGTTGATAGCCTCCTTTAACACCCCGATTAGCGTGTAAAAGGCCTTCATGGCTCAAACGTTTCAGCAGCTTGCTGGTTGTCGGTAAAGAGATGCCAGTATGCTCGGCAATGTTTTTCGCATTGATGGCAAGTCCAGGATGTTGCGATAAATACGCCATGATGACCACGGCATAATCGGTTAGTTTGCTGAGCCTTAACATAATAAGAAGTAAGTTTTTATTATACCCGTCTGAAATGGGACCATTTTAGTCCTATTCCTTGTCAAAAACAAGCTTCTCTCTACTAAAAGAGGAAAAAAATTTTAATATACGAACAACTTTTGTATAAAGGGATTGGGAGAAATAGGAGGATGGAAGCCTATGATACTTCGAATAAGTAAGGAGTGATGGTGAGTCGCACGGTGTTTATTGATTAGCGCGCTTATTTCTACAGATTAAAAGATCCACTCGAATAATAAAATCTATTTATTGTTCGAGTGCTTGAATCAATTAAATCAGTTATTTGTACGATGGTGAGCGATTATTATAGGTTTGATTTGAGTTACTATCTTCTGGTGTAGGATCTGTAAACATTTTTTCAGTGTAACGCGGGTTGTTCGTGTTTATAATCGTGTTATTAACCTCGAGCGAATTTTGTTTCTCATGTGGAGTGCGAGTTCCCAATTCTTTTTCAAAAGTATTCAATAGTGAATTTTCAGCCGATAAAGATTTTTCATAGTTTCTTTCATATTTATCTTTTTGAAATTCCTTAGGAGTTTTGATAAATGCACCTAGTATTGCACCAATGGAAAAAAAAATAGGGGTACCATATGCGAGACACGTTAAAAATAAGGCAGGTGCAACTAAGTGTGGTGCAACCAATGCAATCATGAACGATACGAAAATAGCTATTGGAAGGAATGCTAAACCCATTTTCAATGATGTTTTAAGTCTTGCCCAAAATTTATTTTCAACTGATTCTTCAACTGAGTATTTTTTTGATGGCGCATGATGATTAGATTTTAGCGCGAAAATTTTTGAATTTTGAATTTTAATAAATTTTTCTAGTTGATCTTTGTTCAACTTTTCTAAATCTACACTTAAATTCTCTGCCTTTGCATTCTTAGAGGCCTTATCCTTTGTATCATAAAATAAAGCTTTAAGAGGGTCGTTATCTTCTGAGGAAAATATTTGATTTTTAATTCCAAATTTATGTAGAGCCTCTAATGTCTGAAGTGGTATTGTAAACATAATTATCTCGCAGTTTAAATAGTAAGAAAACTTTATCATGTTATTTTACATAACTTAAGAAAATATTAAGACACACTATTCATTAAGACTCAGCACAAGACAAAAAACAAAAAAGGCTATGTAAAGGTTGTGCAATAAGAGGCACAAATGAAAATAAAAAAAGTTTAAGTTTTGAGACTTACGTTACTTTTTTATGTATTTTTGCTATTGTGAGTATTAGCATTGGGGAAGTTTGTAGTATTATTCACAGGGCAAATTTGACCGGTAGGCTTGAAAAAACAATTTTTTTTAGGAGGTAGCAATGGGGGCGAACTTTGCTGGTTCTGCGCATGGCTTTCATTTTTTTTAAGTGAATTTTCTTTAATAGTAATAAAAAGATCATTTAATAAATCATTAACTTGTGAGCTAGTGATTAATGTTTTAAACTTATCTAATAAAGAATTCACCGTTTCTTTATCTTTCTCATTTTTTATTTGAATAATATAGGGTGAAAGCTCATCTAATATTTTTTTAATATTTTGTAGTTTTACTCGCGCCAATTCTATATCAACAGCATCAACGATGTTTGTTGAATTCATAGGATTAAAAATAATTTTCTCTAATCTTAAAAATTTATCAAAAACTGAGGTGTTTTTAAATAATTTTTTTATTTTTAACAATTTTTGAATGAATTCATTTTCCATTTCGACTAAGCCATATAAAGCTAGAAAACGGCTATCTTCAGTTTTCTCTTGATCCGAAGCTTTTTTATGTAATTCTATCAAATGCTTCAGAAAATCAAGTTTTAAATGAATGCTATGAAGTTTTGTTTGTATAGGTTTAATGTTAGGATGATTAGAATTTAATAAACAGGTTATTTCTTTCATCATCCCTTGAATGTTAGAAGGAATATTACAATTAGCACTAAAAAATATTGAGAATAACTCACCTTGATATTTTAATGGTCTATTTTTTTCTAAAATTTCAAAATCACTGTTTAAGCAATTAATAGTGCCTCTAATTTGCTCCAGAAGGATTTTTTTAATGCCTATAGGATTTTTTCTAGGGGGATTGGGGTGAGATGTTATTAGGTTTTGTTCTTGATTTTTAGTAGAATCAAGATTCTGATTGGCTGGTTTTAAATGAGTAGCAGTTAATAAGGCTATTTTTGCCCTAGTTAAGTGAGAACGAATCATGCTCAGTTCAGTCTGTAGATGAGCTTCCTTAGATTGTTTAGATTGTAGACTTTCTAAAACGGTGTCTAGATAAATTATAGTATGTAAATAAGATGATTTTTTATTACTTTCATCTTTTAGTTCAAGATCAATCAATTTGGCAATTTTGTTTTTTAATTTATTGAAGTTTTGTTTAGGAAACTCTAAAGTAACAATAAAGTAGGTATTGAGTATCGTTTGCTTTAATTCTTGGCATCCAGCATAAGAGCAATCTTTTTTTCCTTTTGAATTTTGCAGAATATTTGTAATATATAATAGATGTTCTTTAGTAAGCTTAACGGCTTGAGTCATATTTTTGATAGATTCTAAAAAATTATTTCTTAGCGATTCATTTTTGATTAAATAAATCCTATCCATTAATTGCTCGTTTAATGTTCGAAATAGCTGTGTTAAAAAACCTAGTAGTTGATTTTTCTCATCTAAATTTTTTGCAGGTTTAGCAAAAAGGAGATCATAGCTAATAAAAGCTATATTGTTAACTTCTTCAATTAAATTTTTTAAATCTAATTTTTTAATGTCACTATGGTTTAAAGCAATTAACAAAGTTTTTAATTTTTTTATATGTTCTATAAGAATATTATTTAGAGGTAATACTAAAGTATAAGATGATACAAAATCACCAAGGAATTTTTTAAAATTATCCGCATCGTATAATAGGTTTATTTGCTTAATAATATATTTTAAATGTAATTGAAGTTCGTTGACCCTAATGAAATCAAGCAAAGATTTTTTTTTAAGTAACTTTAATTTTTTTTCATCAAATAATTTAATTTTATTTATGTTTTCGAGTTCATTTTTTTCTAAAAAGCAGTTATATATTATTTTTTTTTCCAGAGAATTTCTCAAGAATGTTAGTTTATTTTTATAAGTAGAATCTTTAAGTGAGTTCAATTCAGCGACGTCGTATTTTTCAAAATGGGTTCTTAAATCGGCTTTCAGAAATTCTTCTATGGATCCTTGTTGTGCCTTCTCCTTTAAAATTAGCGACATTTTTTTAATAATATACTCACTCGAAAAAACAGTTAAATGTATAGATTTAATGATGTAGCTATTGGTGCCTTGTTGGCAGTCTATGGTATCAGCAAGTTTTTTCAAAAAATCCGATAGTAAGTCCTTGAGTTTTTTTAGTTCTTGTTCGGAGGGAACTTGTTTAATAGTGTTTAATTTTTTCTCTAGCTGTTGTAAAAAAACATTTATTACTTTTATATTTTCTTCACGCTCTAGAAATAAAGCTTTAACTTGTAGTTTTAAGTATTCTAGATTAACGTCTAGAGGTTGCATATCCATTTGTTCTTGGTATTTGTTAAAGATATTAGCTGCTTTAATTTGGCCCAAGCGTTGCAATACTTTTAAAGTGATGGATTTTCTGTCTATGGACGATGTTGTCATTGCATAGCGTTATAAATAAATTTGATATAAAATAACATTTTAATCTTAAATATTTATTAAGTACTTCTGAAAAGAGAAATAATCTCAGGACAAAAAATCTAAGGGATAAAAAAAGTTATATAATTCAGTTGACAAAAACCGGAGAAGAACGAAGCCAGCGAGTAATAAAAAATATATAGATTGAATGATCAGTTACTAAGAAACTGGCCAGGCGTATAAGTTAAATGTTTGTCAGATAAACAATCTGAAATAATTTTTTTTGACGATAAGTTATAAGCTTTAAAAAATCCATAGGCACTGACAGCCCCCAAAGTTACACAAGCTACTGCAGCAACGCTAGCAATTCCTCCGGTTAAAACGTTCGCAGCGATAGATATGCTAAAACAGAAAATCCCCATAGCATTCGACATGATTCGCCCGGGGAGTGTTACGAAACATGGTATTAAACTTGGCCACACAATTCCAAAAGCAAGATGATTGAGACTAACATATAAAAAATCAGGATCCGGAATGTTTGCGAATTTATTTAAAAACCATTGAGTTGTCACAGCACAATTATTATCAAAAATACTTGCTGTTTGCTGAGTTTCATTCCAATAATTTTTCCATTCTCGAGTGATATCATCAGGATTTGCTTCAATATTGAAGCTGAATACACAACTTGCTGCTTGAATACATTTTTTACAAGAGTTTAATTCATAGTCCGAATCCCATGAACGGTTGGGCGGATCTGTTTCCCAACGATTAATTCTATAAAATTCATTGTCCTTGGATGATGTGTTTCTAATACAATCTCAATATGAGAAAAGGGGCCATGAAAATTTAAAAGATGTACAGTGATTGTCGCCATATTAAAATTTTTATTATTTTATTCCTTTTAAGTTTATCGTTAAAACATTAACTAAATATTAAATTAATAAGCTTGAAATAGCTTACTGGAATCCACTTTGATGTAAAAGAGGCGAATCAATGTTTCTTAATTAAACCCTGATGTTGTTACGCCTGAAGTAAAAAATTAAGCATCCAGTTTTTTTTTGCATAGGCAACTTCAATATTTATGGAAAAAGTAGGAATAGATCAAAAAATGACCTAGCTCGATAATTTGCATTATTCAAATTAAGCGCTAAACTTGAGTATGAAAGTTCCGTTGGATTGCGCTTGAAGTTTGATCCTAGAAGGTTGGAGATAGTCTTGAAGCATGGTGTGCATGCCTACTTTAAGTAGGAAGCCTAAAGTGCTTCACAAATCGCCATCGTAGCGTTGTCGCTTTCAAGTAGATTAAGACACTAACGGGACTTTTTTCTATTTTATCTAAGAACCCGCCTTTTTCATCACTTGTGCGTTAAAAGATTGTCTACGGTATTCATGCAACTGCCAGTGCACTTATTAAAGAAAAATACTTGATCTGTTGGTTCAGCCTTTTAGATCTTCCGCTTTTATTTTATTGCTGCGTTAGATCACTTTTTTCTATTCATATTTATATCATAGATTCTAAAACTATAGGGGATTTGTTTTTTTCTAATCAAGTCCATAACAAATTAATTAAATCCAAATCTCAGAATGCGATTGATTGCTTTGTCCTACAAAGACTCATTTAATTAATTGGTTAATAAACTCTTAAGAATTAATTGTTATACTAATAAAAAATTTATTTTTTTAAAGAGTGTTTATGCCTATACTTACCACTACAAAAATTTCTACCGAAAAACTTCAAGAAATCATTAACTTGGGTAAAGAAAAGAGTATAATTACAGAAGAACTAGCTGATCGTCTAACACGCAGCATAGAATCCATAAATTCTGATGGGGAAATACTTTTAGATGATGAACAGTTAAAGGGCTTGATAAAAATTCAAGAGGTACGAGTTAATCAGAGAACAACGAAAAGTTTTTACAAAGAAATAGCCTTGAATACCTTACGAATGCTGGCGCTCACTGTATTTATTGCATGTGCGCTTGTATTTGCATTTGCAACTGTGGCATTAGGTTTAGGAGTTGTGTTTGGTATAGTTATTTCTCCCTTAACCACACTTGGGATTATTTATGCGACGTTTGCCAGTTCTGCTGCTGGTGTATTTATAGCTGCAGCTACGTTTGTCAGTATAAATCCATTTCCCAGTCCTTCTCTGTCGGACCAAACTGAGATTGAAACTTTGAGTATACTTAAAAACTCTATGGAAGCTATGGAACTTATGGATGAAACGAAAATCGCAAGCCACGATCAAAAAAAATCTGTTGAAAATCACTCTGGTACCCCTCACAATTTTGGCTCTTTTTTCCAAAAAACGACCAACCAAATTGATGCATCTAATGAGCAATTGCTGTCTGAAACAGTACCGCATATTTCTCCGAGTTCCGTGAAAATATAAAACCAATTTATAGAATAAAAGTTTTTTTGAATGGAAGCTTGTGTTAACAGGGATGTTTACTAAGAGCTATAGGCCTGTATGGGCGCGGGTTTGATATTCAATAAACCCTAATTCTGATTGTGAAAAAAATTTACCGCAAAACTCACTTAGGGCAAAAATTGGTTTGTGTCTAATATCCCAATGAACGGCCGCCATCGACAGTGATAATTTGACCAGTGATAAAGTCTGCGTGGTTAATTAAAAAAACCGCTGTTTTAGCAATGTCTTGAGGTGTTCCGGCGCGCTTCAAGGCGTTGCGGGCGATGATTTTTTCACGTAAAGCTTCATTAAATTCAGTTTCGTCATCTGGCCACAATACTATACCCGGTGCGATGGCATTGACGCGAATCTCAGGTCCTAATTCCTTGGCTAAGCTCTTTGTGAGCATCACTAAGCCAGCTTTAGCAATACAGTACACAGAATAATTCTTTAAGGGACGTCGTGCTTGAATATCGACGAGATTGATAATACAACCTTTTTGCTGTTTGAGATGGGGGGCAGCCAGCTGGGATAAAAAAAACGGGGCTTTTAAATTGCTCGTCATCAATTCTTCCCATTCTTTAGATGTTACTTTGGCTAAAGGCACTGGATAAAAGCTAGAAGCATTATTGATTAAAACATCGAGTTGGCCCCATTCGCCAAGTACCTGTGCGATTAAGCCTTGCAATTTGTCGGTATCGCATAAGTTAGCCTTTAATGCGATAGCCGAATTTTTGCGTTGTTGATTAAAACTTGCACATAAGGTAGAAGCGTGCTGGGCAGATTCTCGATAATGTATGGCTAAGCGCATGCCCTGTTGATGACAATGTTGAGCAATAGCTGCACCGACACGCTTTGCGGCGCCAGTTATTAGCACTACCTTATTGTTTACTATAGAATTATCTGGCATGGTTTTACCTTAAATAGTTAGAGCAACAATGATAAAAATACCGCTAGGTCTACCGGTTCCGACGGATGCATTGCAAGCACAAAGTGCTATGTTGTGTCAGTTGATTAGCGACGAAATAAGTCATGAGCCATTAGCCTCTATTAGTTTCGCACGATTTATGGAGTTAGCATTATACGAGCCAAAATTCGGATATTATACAGCGGCTTTAGATAAATTTGGGAAAGCAGGCGATTTCACTACCGCACCTGAGATTTCTCCATTATTTGCACGCTGCATCGGTCGACAGTGTGAACAAGTTTTGGCAAATTTAGGTCAGGCGGATATTTTAGAGATAGGAGCGGGCACTGGCCAACTAGCTATTGATTTATTGTTGTTCTTAGAACAAGAACAAAGCTTGCCTTGCACCTATAAGATTTTCGAAATTAGTCCAACACTTAAAAAGCGTCAACAAGAACGCTTGCAACAAGATATCCCTCATTTATTCTCGTTAGTAGAATGGTTAGACGAATGGCCAGCGCTGCCTATTAAAGGTGTAATTTTGGCTAATGAAGTGGTAGATGCATTACCGGTACATCAATATTTATGGACTGAAGATTGTATTCAAGAGGTGCGAGTTGCTTGTGAAAAACATCGATTTATTTATCATCTTGCTCCAGTAGATGACTTGCTAATAAGTCAATTAACTCAATTGCAGGCAAACTATTTTTCAGAGATAAAAATCTATCAATCAGAAATGTGCAGGCGACTCCCTGATTGGGTGGGCAAACTGAGTTGCGCTTTAGATCAGGGTTTGGCGTTAATTATCGATTATGGTTTTCCAGCGCAAGAATATTATCACCCCGATAGAGCGAACGGGACACTCCTGTGTTATTACCAACATCGTGCCCATGCTGATCCCTTAAGTTTAGTGGGTTTACAGGATATTACGGCCTCCGTGGATTTTAGCAGTATGGCACAAGCAGCACTTCAATCAGGTTTAAAAGTGGCTGGTTTCACCTCGCAAGCAGCGTTCTTGCTTAACAATGATTTGTTACCTTTAACAGAAAAATGTTATGATGAGGTATCCTCGATGGATGTTAACCGACAGGTGCATTTACTAACATCACCGAGTGAAATGGGAGAGCTTATTAAAGTGATGGGCTTGACCCGAAACTATGAGTTTTTCCCATTAAATGGATTTAAGTTATACGATAAACGGATGCGTTTATAGTTTTGGTTTGTATTAATTTTATCAAAAAATAATTTGGAAGGAGCTGACTATAGTGGCAGTGACAGACAGATCTTTACAAGATGGAATAGAAAATGTTTCAGCAGAATTAGCTAGTATTAAAAAGGCTACTGACAGAATAATGGCGAAAAGCCCTAGCCCTGCCTTCCGACAGGCCCGTGATTGTTTAGGGGTTTTATCCGAAAAAGTCGAAACATCAGCATCGGTGCTTACACCGACACGAACGCAAACTTTTAGTCGCTGATGAACGAGGGCTTAAATTTATGCTTCAGACTGAGGAAGAAATTCAAGTCGCTTTAGAAATAAAGAAAATATTAGACGAAGGAATAGTAGCGGGTCCGTGGCAATCCAATTTGTTTTTGAAAGGGATTAAGAAAAAACTCGAAGAGTTACGTGATAATTTTGTTATTAAAGTCGGTCTAGATCAACATCATGAGCAAACCACGAATGATTTGCTAGCAGCGGGTAGTTGTGAACATACCGAAGTGTATATTGCGCTTTATCAATCGCAAGGGTGCAATATGAGTAAATGGCAAGAAGTGGTGGTATCTTTAGTTAATTATACGATGGGACGGCCCATTTACTACAATGAAGCGGATGTACAAGCCGCAATACGTTTAAACGATAGAAATTTAAATCATGCCTACGCTGTAGTTAAAGTACATAGCGATGCTATTTTATCGGATACGACGGATTTAGTTCGTACCGATCGCGAAGGGCGCAAGTTAATTAGCTTGCGTGAAGCGGCGATACAGCTGAAGAATATTGTTCGCTTAGTGCATGCGACGGGACAATATAAATTGGTTAGAAATTTTTTAGTTAAGCAAAATTGAATTTAAAAAAATATAAAAATATACTCACAGCAATAGAATTTTTGGCAAGTGCCGTGAATAAAAATTAAGCGGTAACAAAAATTCAAGGGCGAAGAATATAAAAAATAAATAACAATTATGGCTGCTCCCCCACAACAACAGCAATCTGGAGATAATTCACTTGCTCCATTATGGATCGTTCTTTGTATCTTTCTTTTAGGATGGTTGCTATGGGCTTTTTTTCATACACAAATTGTTGCCTGTGCATTACAGATTAAATTCTGGGAGTCGCGTTTAATTTCATTTGCCTTGCCTTCCATGTGGCAACTTCCTTTAAATATTCATCGTCTAATTCCTGCAGACGTACCTTTTCCACAACTGCTAGATGTCAGCCGTGAAGTCGGCAATTACTTACGTTATCCGATCATCGTGATCCTTGTAATATTGGCGTTAATTATTTATTTTGGCCACATTAATTTACAATTTAAAAGATTTTATAATATGGAGACGCTTGCCGAAGCGGAAAGAAAAAATTGGCCACAAATTTCACCGGTCATTAAGCTGGATTTAATCAAAGAAGATATTGATAAAGGTCCTTGGGCAATGGCTTTATCACCGATGCAATTTGCCAAAAAATATCAATTATTACATGAAGAAAAAATTATTTCTTCCATGACGATGACTGCAAAAAAGCATAATCAAAGGACAGTGAGTATAAAAAGAGAGGCTGCGCATCACGTTTTTGTGATGCAGTGTGGAGAGTATTGGCAAGGTTTCCATTATTTAAAACCGGCAACCAAGGCATTATTTGCGGTATTTGCTGCTAGGGCTAATCGCGATCGTGATGGTGCATTGAAATTATTACTGAAAATCGCAGAATCGACAGCTAACGGACGGTTGGATTTTTCTGGGGCTGATGCCTTGTTAGAAAAACATAAAAATAATAAATTAGTCCAACGCGTGATGCATAGTCATGCTTATGTTTTATCGGTAATGGCCTCGATGCTGGTATTAGCAAGAAAAGAAGGAGTTTTAGCGACTGCAGATTTTTTGTGGCTTAAACCGACAGATAGATTATTGTGGTTTATGTTAAATTCTGTCGGCCGTCAAACCGCTTTTGCAGAAGTGAGTGGTCCATTTGCGCACTGGAATGTCGAGCAGGCGATGGGTAGAAGACTCATGGTTCCTATGGTAGAAGAAGCGGTGAATGGCCTGGAAGCTGCGATTAAAGACATACTTTATATTCCTGATTCTGAAGAAGAAGGGTGAGAGCTGTATGGTAGCTATAGCACGTGGTTTAGAACAAAAACACGAACAAGATCCGCGTAAGTTATTACGCGATACACGTACGCTATCGCAGCGTTTTGTCGATTTTTTCAAAAATCCTTCAGCAGTGACTATTTTACTCGTAGGTTTTGCTTCAGGCGCATTTTTTATTCCAGCAATTGCCGACGTTATTTTTTTATTGGGTATTCTATCTTTTCTTTACGCCTATACACGTAAAACTAGTTTGCCGTTTCGCATGCCGCAACGTTCGCATAAATTAGATCACAATGATTTAAAAGCCGGAAGTGATAAACCACAAAAAGCACGTGGTATTTGTTTGTTTGGTAATGAAATATCCAGTGGTGAGGAATTGTGGTTTAGCAACGATGACATGCGCACGCACTGTTTAATTTTTGGTTCCACCGGAAGTGGTAAAACCGAAGCATTAATATCATTGGCTTTCAATGCATTGGTACAGGGTAGTGGTTTTATTTATGTCGATGGAAAGGGAGATAACAGTTTATTTGCTAAAGTTTTCTCTATGGCCCGTTCAATGGGGCGTGAAGACGATATTCTGGTCGTTAATTTCATGACCGGTGCACGGGATATTGTCGGACCGCAAGAAAAACGCTTGTCAAATACGATGAATCCCTTTGCTAATGGTTCTTCGAGTATGTTATCGCAGCTCGTTGTCAGTTTAATGGATAGTAGTAGTAATACTCCCGATGGGGATATGTGGAAAGGTAGAGCGATAGTATTCGTTGAAGCCTTAATGAAATTATTGGTTTATATTCGTGATCAAGGTGGAATTTTATTAGATGTTAACGTCGTGCGTAATTATTTTGAGTTAACACGCGTAGAAAATATTGTTATCGATAAAATATTCCCGCGCGATGGCCAAGAGCCTTTAAGCTTGATGGATATACCCGAAGTCGTATTAGAGCCGATTACTAATTATCTGATTAATTTACCGGGCTATGATAAATCCAAAAAAGGAAAACAAGTCTCACAAGTATTAGAGCAGCATGGTTTTATTACCATGCAGTTAACCCGAGTGTTTGGATCCCTAGCTGATACCTACGGTCATATTTTACGAACTAATTTGGCAGAAGTGGATTTAAAAGATGTGGTTTTAAATCGTCGTATACTCTTAGTGTTACTGCCGGCTTTTGAGAAATCCCCTGATGAGTTATCTAATTTAGGTAAAGTGATTATTGCTTCCTTAAAGGCTATGTTAGCCGCAGGTTTAGGTGAGGAAGTGGAAGGAGATTACCGCGATATTATTGAACGTAAGCCCACCAATGCGTTAACCCCGTATTTATGTGTACTTGATGAATATGGTTATTACGCAGTCCCTGGATTTGCAGTGGTTCCTGCGCAAGCACGGTCTTTAGGATTTTCCATTGTTTTCGCAGGCCAAGATTTACCCGCCTTTCAAAAAGCTTCTAAAGAAGAAGCGGCATCGATAGGTGCAAACTGTAATATAAAACTTTGTATGAAATTGGAAGATCCATTAGAAACTTGGGATTTCTTTTCCAAAAGTGCCGGCGAAGCATGGGTCACTAAAGTCGATGCTTTTCAAACACGTGCAGAAAGTGTAATGAATAATTATGCGGATACACGCAGTGCTTCTTCAGAAAAACGCGCACGTATCGATTTGCTCGATTTAAAAGAACAACGAGAAGGTGAAGCACATATTTTGTTTAAATCTAAGATTATTCGAGCACGATTATTTTATGCAAACCCACGGCCGGTGGCGCGCATGCGCCTGAATCAATTTTTGAAAGTGGGTCTGCCGACTAATCGCTATTTGTTAGATTTGCAATCACGCCTGCAAAGTTTTCGCTTAGTGACTGAGAAAGAACAATTTTTACTCAAAAAACTCGATGAGTCAGCCATTATTACCAAGTTGTCACAAACTTTATCTGGGCAAGCTGATCTCAGCCCCATTCAGGCGGCGCTGCCCGCTTTATTGGCCTTAGATGAGTCCGCAGAAAACAGTAGCGAACAGGAAACTCTTGGAGAGGAAACAGCATCATTACCTGCAAATGAACTGAATATATTCACTCCTTTAACTGCGACACCGCAATTAGTGAGTCTGATGATGGTAGATAATCCGGATCAATTTAACGCGGCATTTCTAAAACGTTCTGTAATACAAAAACAAGTTGCGGTGATAGAAAAAGTATCGGGTAAATTTGAAAAACATGCCAACAGTATCGCTACAGAAATTGTTCAGGATATGGCGATTGCGACACATTATCCGCCTGCGTTGCATCATATCTTGCCAGGAGTGGAAGTGGCAAAGGATGTAGACAAATTGCTGTCAGCTATTAAACAGGCGCAAGCAGCACGTGAAGAAAAGTCATAAACGAGTTTATTATGAAAAATCGAATTTTTTTATTATTTAGTTTTTTGTTGCTTGTCGCGTGTGCGAGCACACCCAAAAAACCGCTCAGCCCAGCTGTGCAACAGACTAATTTGTTAAGCGCTATTAGTGAAGGCGGTGTTCGTAGGTTGGAAGTGGGTGATGAATTAAGATTAATTCTTCCAAATAACTGTTTTTTTATTAAAGGAACTGCTCGACTAAAAGTCAGCGCTTATCCTACATTAACTAAGCTAGTTACTTTGCTTAATCAAAGAAAAAATTTGGGTATTGATGTGATGACGTTTACACCAACGCCCGATTTACAACAAGAAACATCAGATTTAGCCAAACAACAGGCCTTAGCTATCGAGGACTATTTGTTAGACCATGGTTTAAGTACACGAATTATTGTGGCTAGAGCATGGGAAAGAAATGATAAAAGCGATGAACGAGGGGTGAGGTTTGACGGAGATCAACCTCAAATCTTATCCACCGAGATAAGAACCCGCCATTTACTTCCAGAAGATAGTGAGTGAAGGTAGCTGAGCTAAAGATTCCATTAAAATTTAGGAAATGAGCCAATAAATTATAATTAAAAGCTTTTTTTGGAAAATTTAATGATGTATTTAAAACTAGCTTTTTCGACGGCTATTGGGTTATAGTTCCTTGAAATAAGGCCAAATTAGACAAGAAGAGGGTCGCCGTGGGGAATCGGATTGAGTTGCTTAAATCGCGTAAAGGGTTTTATCGGTATAATTACAATCGAGTTTGTAGTGCGCTCTTGCTGAGTTTATTGATAATTTTAATATTAAGTGTACTCGTTATTTATTTCGCTATTTTTTCTGCTACTCCAGATTTTTATGCAAGTTCTCAAGACGGAAAGTTAACACGTTTAGTTTTATCAAATTTCCCTAACACGACGCGTACTTAATTAATAAGAATAATTTTAAAATTGAGATGACCATGAATGAAGATGCCTTACAAGTCGTTAAATTACGTAACGAATTTTATCGGGATAATTATAGAAAAGTTGTCGCCGCTTTAATATCCAGTTTTTTCGTTATGTTGATTTTAGCGGGCGCATTATTTTATATCGTTACACATCCACCTGAACCACGTTATGTTGCAATGACCCCTGATGGTCGTATTGTCCCTTTGGTGGCTTTTACACACCCGAATTTAAGTAATGCTGCCGTATTGGAATGGTCTAATACCGCGGCTACCGCAGCCTATAGTTATAACTTTGTAAATTATCGACAAGCATTACAACAAGCCGCCGATTATTTTACGCCAGAAGGAAAACAAATGTTTTTTGCGGCAATAAAGAGCTCGAATAACTTGCAAGCTGTGATCAGCAAAAAATTAATTGTTTCTGCTGTGGCGACGGGTGTTCCGGTCATATTAGAACAAGGCTTATTAGCGGATCGTTATACCTGGAAAGTGCAAATTCCGATGTTGATTACTTTCCAAAGTGCCAGTCAATTTTCTCAGCAAGCAGTGACAATCACGATGTTGATTGTTCGTGTTTCGACATTAACATCGCCACGTGGTATCGGTATTGCACAATTTATTGTATCGGGAGGCGGGGGTATAACCGGTTAACAGCTATGTATTTTTTTTCTGTTCAAACAAAAAAGCGACTGCGTACTATTTTCAGTTTTTTAGCATCAATAATATTAGTCAACCTATTGGCGGTGTCGATGGCAGCTGCAGAAAATTTTGTTAAACAAGACTCACCTCCTAGCAAATCATCAGACGTTGTTAATGATAACGATAAAGATTCAGTCTCAATTCAAGCGCTGAATAAAGCTGCGTTTGGAACAATGGCACAAACGATGTTGCCGATGTCGCCGGAGCAAATAAAACGCTTAAGAGAACTTTTCAATCAAACACAAGCAGCAGCGGTCACGACACCTGGTACGCCTCCACGTCCCACTATTTCATCTCAATATGTGAAATTAGAACCCGGCGCTACTCCCACGGTTATTCGTTTAGCGGAAGGTTATGTAACGACACTCGCATTTCTTGATTCCACAGGCCAACCCTGGCCTGTGGATAATTATGATATCGGTAATCCACAAGCCTTTAATATTCAATGGGATAAAAAAAGTAATCTGTTGATGATACAAGCGACTTCTTTATACAACGTTGGAAATCTTGCTGTGCAGTTACGCGGTTTAGAAACTCCGGTGATGGTGACGCTTATATCTGGGCAAAAAGCAGTAGATTATCGTATTGATTTACGTATTCCCGGTAATGGTCCTAATGCAAAAGCGCTCTTAGGAAGAAATCTACCGCAAAGCGCTGATCCTGAGCTATTAAATATTTTAGAAGGTGTTCCGCCCGCAGGGAATTCCGCCTTAAAAATTTCCGGTGGCCTCGCTCAAGTTTGGTTAGTTGGCGATCATCTTTACGTGCGCACGCGTTTAACCTTAATTTCACCCGCCTGGATTGCAACAATGTCGAGTCCAGATGGTATGAAGGCCTATGAAATGCCTAAAACACCTCTTATCTTGGGTTTTGAAGATGGACAGTCTATCCAATTAAAAGTTGAAGGGTTTTAAATAATCTTATGAAACTTCAATTACAAAATATTGCCAATTTATTTAAAAATATACGTACGCGTAGTATTATTATCGTAACAGGTTGCATACTTGTATTCGGTTTTTTGTATGGCTATCTCCATCTTACACATAAAAAAACCGGAGATACTTCAATCCAATTGAAAGATTCTCCTGATATCCAATCCGTTCCGGGTGGTTTAACGCAATCTCCTTCTGCCGACTATCAACGTTTACAAGCACAACAAAATCGTGAGCAAGCCGCTATAGCCGAAAAAACCGGTGCTAGTTCTATCCCAACCTTATTGGATTCTAATCAATTCAATCAAAATCAAATCGGACAGAGCATTAATGGCAACTCGCCTTGTCCAATGATGAATAATGGTTGTTCGCCGTGCGATGCCTGTGCAAAATATATGGCAGGTGCGGGCATACAGTCGACAACACCCTTGATATCTTCTTTACAGCCCAGCCAATTGAAATCGGGAACCTTAATCTACGATATACAAGGAAAAGTTATTGGACATCTGGGTGTTGACGGCAAAGTAAGAGATGGTAATGGGCAAATAATAGGACAAGTAGGGCCCGATGGTTTAGTTCGATCTGAAGATGGCACCGTGATAGGGAGTGCTGCGGTCCCTGCTACGGGAGATCCAGTTTATGATGTGGCCGGGCGTTTAATAGGTACGGTAGGTCGAGATGGAAAAGTGAGAGATGCAAAAGGTCGCGTTATTGGCATAGTCGGTCCTGATGGTATTGTACGTAGTCTAAAAGGCGCAGTGATTGGTAAAGTAGTTGTCCCTAAAGCCAGTATTGTTATCCCCGCTTATGATAAAAAAGGCCATCTCATTGGTACAGTGGATGCCGATGGTAAATTAAAAGATGCCAATGGTCATGTTATTGGTGAAGTGGATGCTGATGGTACTGTGCGTAATGCTGAGGGTGATGTTATCGGTAAAACCGGTGTTAATATGGCCGGCGCTCCGGTTTATGATCCTGAAGGTCATTTGCTGGGTACTATCGGTACTGACGGTAAGTTAAGAGATGCAGCAGGAAATGTTATCGGTGAAGTTGATGCAAATGGTGTGGTGCGTAATTCTGCTGGAAAAATTATTGGACATGCCTATTTAAAGGGAACGCATGAAAAAAGACAGGCTATTCCAGGCACGCCCGTTTATGACCGACAGGGCAAATTATTAGGGACGCTGGATAGCGACGGTGAAGTACGAAATGCACAAGGAAAGGTGATTGGTAAGTTAGATAGCGATGGTTTGGTACGTGGATTACATAATGAAATTATTGGAGAACTTGGCGCAACCGCACCTGGCACGCCGGTGTATGATGGTCAAGGTCACCTCGTTGGAACGGTGGGTAGCGATGGCATTGTTAGGGATGTACAAGGTAAAGCATTAGGAAAATTAAGTGCTGATGGAATTGTTCGCGATAGGCAAGGCAATCCGATTGGCAGCATTACACCGCCACATAAAAATAATAATATTCCTTTAGCGTCAACAACCAATAGTGATAATGTAACTAATGCTGCTGTGAGCTTACTTCCTGATAATTCAAATAAACCCAATCCAGAACTACAAAGCATTTTAGATAGACAAGCGCAACAAATTTCAGCTCAGAAAGCCGATCAATTACAACAACAAATGCAGAGTTCGATGAGTACCCAAGCCAGTCAACTTTTTGCAGCTTGGGTTTCACCTAATCAACAATATGTGACAGGAACTCCAGACTTAAATCGTCTTGGGGCGGGTTTAGGTGGCGCTTTGTCTGGATCTCCAGCACGCGCCATAGCCCCTGCAGTAAAAGCTGGGACGATTATGTATGCAGTACTTTTAACGGCGGTTAATAGTGATGAACCAGGTCCGGTACTCGCTGAGATAGTACAAGGTAAATTTAAAGGTGCTCGTATAATGGGTACTTTAAGTAATCAAGGCCAAAAGGTTTTACTTTCCTTTAATACCTTAACACTACCTAAATTATCCGAAAGTGTTGCAATTAATAGCGTTGCGATTGATGAGAATACCGCTCGTACCGCTCTATCCAGCGACACCAATAATCATTATTGGTTGCGTTATGGGACATTATTTGCTTCCGCTTTCATCCAAGGTTATGGACAATCCTTTATTAATTCAGCGCCAAATTATTATTTTTCATTGATTCCTCCAGGACCGGGACCCAATCCACAGCCGGAGAAAAATCTTTTATCCCCACGGGATAGAATTTTTGTCGGTTTAGGTCAAGTGGGTCTGCAATATTCATCGGCATTAAGAAATGTATTCAATACACCACCGACAGTGAAGGTTTTTTCGGGAACACCGATGGGGATATTATTCCTTTCTGATTTAGCGGCATTACCGACAAGTTAATTTTTATGCTTAAAATATTACAAAGAGTGAGGCAATAATGGATAATAAAAAATATAATTCTGACGAAGAATACAAGCTTCAGGATTCGACAACAGAATCTGCGTCGCACTTTTCTGGCGCAACAAATAATGCAGATCCGGCCTCTGCTATTCTGGAAAAGACACAGCGTCACCATATTTTTTTAATTGTATTTATAATTTTTGCTAGTTTGGGCATTTATAAAATAGTAAGTACATTAATTCATAAGATGCATGCTACGCCTAAGCCTAAAGTTGTCGCAATTGCACAAAAACTTGTCCCGGTAATCCCAGCAGCTGTGCAAGCAAACAGGGTGCTTGATAATCGTTTTAATCATTTAGAACAAGAGCAACGTGAATTGCAAACGCATTTGCAAACTTTCGATTCAGATTTAAGTGATATTAGATCAACTTTAGCGGATCTTAATTCGCGATTAGCCGATATCAATGAACAAACTCAGCTACTCCATACGCAGCAAGAAGCTTTTTTGCAAAAACAACAAAAAGCAGAAACTAAACTTATCGAAAGAAAAAAATCCGCACCTAAACCTATTTATTATGTACGCGCTATTATTCCAGGTCGCGTGTGGTTAACCTTGCAAGATGGTTCGACATTGACTTTAAGCATGGGAGATAAATTAGCAGGTTATGGTGTTATAACCGCGATAGATCCTAGTCAGGGAACGATTACGTTAAGTTCGGGGGCTATTATTGGCTATAATCCAGACGATAGATAATTAATATATGTACTTATTTAAAGGCGACAACAATTTAATAAAAAAACAGTGGAGGAATGCTCTTTTTCTCTTGTGTTGCTTGTTGCTTAGTGGATGTGGTAGTAGCACGCAGTATGCGAATCTTGAAACCATGTTGCTCCATATCACCGATCAATTTCCGAATATTTATCGTCTAATTACCGCCTTAGCTTATTTAATGGGGATAGCTTTTATTTTTCGAGGCGTCTATCAATTAAAGGTGTACGGGGATTTACGTACCATGATGTCAGTCCAAACTAACTTTAAAGCGACAATGATGGTCTTTTTTGCCGGCACGGCATTGCTCTATGCACCGACTGCTTTTAACAGCATGATGTTATCGACCTTTGCGACCACCGATGTGAAGGATCCAATGAGTTATGTGCAGGCCCATGATATAACCACGCTATTAGCCTCAAGGGCGGTTTTGCTCTTTGTCCAATTAATAGGTACTATCTCGTTCATAAAAGGTTGGGTCAGCCTGACCCATGTATCTAATCCTAATGGCAGGAGTTCCATGGGTAAAGCCGTTACGCATATTGTTGCTGGTCTTTTAGCGATTAATATCGAAGGCACAAAAGAAATACTACAAGCTAGTTTTACGTAGTATGTAATAAAAAGTATATAAATTTAGTATGTGGAGAGTTTAAAAAATGAAGAATAAATTCCTTAAACCTAAGCTCATTCAGCGCGGTATAACTTGTTTAGGTCAATTATCCCTTTTGATGAGCGCCTATTTTTATACCAGCTTAGCCTTAGCTGCGGACACAGATGATAATTTAGGCAAGGTGGCTAGCACGATTACTAGTTCTTTTAGTCAACTTGCTAAATTGATTACCGCAGGTGCTTATATGGCGGGTATTGGTTTTTGTATGGCATCGATGCTGAAGTTTAAAGCGCATAAAGATAACCCTACACAAATCCCTATTGGTACACCCATTGCTTTATTGTTTATTGGTGCCGCATTGATATTCTTACCAAATATATTCCGTATTGCCGGTTACACGGTTTTTGGTGGAACCAGTGGAGCAGGTGGCGTCTATGGTACGACTGGGCTTCCAGGAGCAGGCCAATAAAACATCCTGGAAAGGTCTCTTATGCGAGTTAGGGTGTTTACACTAAACACCCTAACTTATTTAGATCCTTATTATTAAGGAGTCTTTTGTTTTGAATGAGTCAAGCAAAAGCCATCATTTAGTTTACAATAGATGAATGATTTGAGGATTAAAAAATGCATGAAAAATAAGAAGGTGATTTTGGTTAAAAAATTAAGTCTCCAGCGATGCATATTCGTACTTACAGTGATGCTGAGTAGCTTAGTTTACGCGGCAATAAGTAAAGCCGAGGTGCTGACATTAGGCGAAATGGCCTTAAAGATTACCCAATCATTTTATGGTTTAGCGAAGTTGATTACTGCGGGTGCGTATATGGCAGGAATCGGTTTTGTAATGGCCTCGATGTTGAAGTTTAAAGCGCACAAAGATAATCCGACGCAAATTCCGATAGGAACGCCGATTGCCTTATTATTTGTCGGATCAGCATTAATTTTTTTACCGCATATATTTATTATTGCCGGTTACACAATTTTTGGCGGGACCAGTGGTGCAGCTGGAATATATGGTACAACTGGATTGCCAGGTCTTTAAACTATGTATTCGATTAAATTGAATGTAAATCCTCATGGTTGGCGCCTTTTTATGCAACGTAAGTTCGATCCGCGTTTTGAGGAATTTAGTCAAAAAATTTGGCAACGCGATGAATTTACCTGTCAATTTTGTGGCTTACAATCAAAAAAACACCAAGAAGTAGTTAATTTGGATCAAAATTATCATAACAATAAACTATCTAATTTAGTGACGGCTTGTAGTTTATGCACCCAATGCTTTTTTTTAGAATCAGTTGAAACCTATGGCGGAGGAGTGCTAATTTATTTGCCTGAAGCATCGCAAAATCATTTGAATGGATTTTGTCACTTATTATTTACGGCAATGAATAATGAAAGTAAATATAAAGAAACCGCGCAAAATGCTTATCGAAATTTAAAATTACGTGCCGAGATTATTGAAGATGAATGGGGAGCGCAATTGCAGCAACCCTCAATTTTCGGTCAGCTTATCATTGAATCTGAAAATAAAAGTTTATTAGACAAGAAAATTTTTAGCACGATTCGTTTATTGCCTTCACGGGCAGGGTTTAGGTATCAAAGTACAGATTGGTCACGTTCGATCACAACACTTTTACAATAAAAAAATTGCATGGCTAAATTTCTAGATTCATTTTTAGATGGAATAGATTCCTTTCTAGCTTGGTTGAGTACTTCACTTAAGCAGACTGTGGAATCCTATTGCGATTTAGAAACCGCCGATAGTCCTAATGTACTTGTTGCCCATGATGGCTCACTCATTTCAGTCATTCAGATCGTTGGAGTGACGCAACTCATAGGAACAACTGAATTTCAACGACTACATGAAGGATTAACACAGACCTTGCAAACCGCTCTATCGCGTTCAGGTCACGCATTGCAAGTTTTATTTCAATATGATAGAAATGTTGTTTCAGAATTACTAAAAGAAATCTTAGAACCAGGTAAACAAACTAGTCAACGTTTAAATTTAGATTTAAGTGATTTATTCGCCGAACGCATTAATTTTCTAGCAAAACATTGTGCTTCTGAAAGTGTATATTTTGTTTGTTGGACGCGTCCAATGAGCTTAACCACAGAACAGTATCAGCGTGCTACCAAAGATAAATTAAAATTTATTCGCGAAAAAAAAATACCTCCTTCCATACTCACACAGAATGTTATTGCTGCTATTCCAGATTTACGCGACTCGCACGATGCATTTATTCGTTCGATACGCCATGATTTAGCTAATTTATATATTGCCGCCAATTTATTAGAAGTTCATGATGCATTGCATGCGATACGCTCGGTAGCTGATCCCGCTTTTACCGATAAAAATTGGCGCCCGGCATTACCCGGGGATAAAATTTCACTGAAAGAATATGATCGCTCTCGCAATACGATTTCCGATATTCTATGGCCTTCATTGGCGCGACAAGTACTACCCCGTGATGCCGAGAATTTGGATTTAAGGACGGTACGCTTCGGGGATAAGATTTATTCGTGTGTTTTTATTGATCTGTTACCGAAAGAAATAAAAACCTTTAATTCCTTACTACAACGTACTTTATCTGCAAGAATTCCATGGCGTATTTCTTTTTTTGTAGAAAGTGACGGTTTACGTTGTATTAAATTACGATCGATATTAGCTTCTATACTGAGTTTTTCTTCAGCGCAAAATCGCTTACTAAGTGATGCAAATAATTTATTACAATACGTGGCTATTAATACCGATGATGCGGTGGTGAGATTACGCGTCGCCGCCTGTACTTGGGCACCCGAGGGCCAAATAGGTTTATTACGCACGCGTGCTGCAGAATTAGCTAAAGCCATCGAAGGCTGGGGTTCTTGTGATGTTTCTGAAGTTTCAGGCGATCCATTTGGGGGCCTTGCTTCAACACTCTTAGGTATATCCGCAGAAAGTGTCGCAACGCCGACTATACTTCCGTTTTCGCAGGTCGTTTATATGTTACCGATTACACGACCCGCATCACCTTGGAAAACTGGAGCTCAATTGTTTCGAAGTCCTGATGGTAAGCCATGGCCATTTCAGCCGGGTTCTAGTGAACAAGCGACTTGGATCGATCTGATTTATGCACGTCCTGGCTCAGGAAAATCAGTATTATCTAATACCTTAAATTTAGCGCTTTGTTTGGCGGCCGGTTTACAGCGTTTACCACGTATTGCCATTATTGATATTGGTCCGTCGAGTAGTGGTTTAATATCTTTATTGCGCGAAGCTTTACCAGTCGCTAACCGGCATTGGGTGGCCTATCATCGTCTGCGCATGACTGCGGATTACTCGATTAATCCATTTGATACGCAACTAGGATGTCGTTATCCAACACCGCAAGAACGTAGTTTTTTAGTTAATTTTTTAACGCTATTAACGACGCCGTTAGGTGCGGTGAAGCCTTACGATGGTATTTCCGATATGGCCGGTTTGGTCATAGACGAGCTTTACAAAAATTTAGCGGATGAAGGCATGCCTTATCCTTACACCATAGGTATTGAACCTTTGGTTGATGGAATTTTAGAAGAAATGGGTTTTATTCCTGATCAACGTACGACGTGGTGGGAAGTCACTGATGCTTTATTTATTTCTGGATTTCCGCATGAAGCTATGTTGGCACAACGCTATGCCATGCCTTTACTTGCTGATGCAGCGGCTATTTGTCGTACACCTATCATTGAAGATCTGTATGGGAAAATAACCGCGCCAACCGGAGAAAGTTTAATTAATGCTTTTGCACGGATGATTTCCAGTGCAATACGTGAGTATCCGATTTTATCCCGTGTGACCCGTTTTGATTTGGGTGAAGCAAGGATAGTCTCATTAGATTTAGATGAAGTGGCAAAAAGCGGTGGCGATGCTGCGGATAGACAAACGGCAGTAATGTATATGTTGGCACGTTACGTATTAGCGCGGCATTATTATTTAAGTGAAGAAAATTTAAACGATATTGCCAGTCAGTATCGAGATTACCATAAGCAACGGATTGCAGAATTACGCGAAGATCCTAAACGCATTGTATTCGATGAATTTCATCGAACCTCAAAAGCCAAAGCAGTCCGTGATCAAGTGATAGTGGATATGCGTGAAGGTCGTAAATGGAATATTCAAATTGCATTACTTTCTCAATCCTTAGATGATTTTGATGAAGTGATGGTAGAGTTTGCTACCTCTATTTATATTATGGATGCGGGTCCTGCACAATCTATAGAAAAATCCGCAGAAACCTTTGGTTTGTCACCCACCGCTAAAATTGCATTGCGAACACGTGTACACGGTCCCCGTGAAGGTGGAGCTACCTTCTTAGCACAATTTGCTACAAAAGAAGGCATGAATACCCAATTGTTAACCTTAACCTTAGGCCCTATCGAGTTGTGGGCGTTTAGTACTACGGTGGAAGATGTTAATTTACGTAATCGACTTTATCATCATTTAGGACCCGTTGAAGCGCGACGTGTATTAGCGCGTTTGTTTCCCAATGGTAGTATTAAAAAATTAGTAGAAAGACGTTTAGCAAGCATAAAAGAAGAACAGGGTGTCATCACTGAAGATTCTAGTTTAGGAATCATTGAACAAATTACTTCTGAAATTCTGGCTAATTACAACAAAGATCCAGAATTATCCACACAACCGGTCACTTAGCAACATTAACAATAAGGATGTGTAACAATGATGATGGACAACCAGGATAATAGTTTTGTTTTTTTACACGAAGAAGAAGTCAGTAAATCGAAGCATGAAACACTCAGTCATATCCGTTTTGGAAATAATAGTTTAGATAAGCAATTTAAACGCGACATTGAATTAATTAGTTTAGCGATTGTACAGAGTGGTCCATCCGAGCAAGACAAAATTAAAGCAGGTATTTTGTTAAAAAGTATGCTGTTATTATTTTTTGGGCGTGTCTGTTACCGGCATGTTTCTGATCAACGCTTCTATCCTTTTAATACATTAAACGCTTGTTTCAAAAATTCTACGTTAATGCATTTTCCTATTGCAGCTATTTTATTACATGGTAGTCGGGTGCTGATAGAATTTCCTTTCGAGATCGCACCCGAATTAATAAATTGGCTTATCATTGATAAAAACAGTTGGCGTTATTCAGCAACGCATGGGATTAGTGCATTAACAAAACCTGAAGTGATAGAAAATTTTCAAGACAAACAGCGTAAGTTTCCTATACAGAAATATTTAAAGGAGGAAAAAGTCAGTTGTACACACGCTGCGATTAACTTATTATCAAATTCTATTTCAGGATTGGCCAATGCGTATTTTAATTTTACTTCCAATCCGTATTTGCAAAATAAGGTGGATTTTGCCGAACATTATGGCATCGATATAGCATTGGGTGGGGTTGGTAACCAACATTTTGCTTCAAAACAAATTATTCAAAATAATGGTGAACATGGTCATTTATACATTAATGTTTATCAAGGTCTGACTCAACAATCTGGATTATTGTTAGGCATAGAACAATCAGCTCCAGGAAAACCTGATCAATACGGCGGCAAGCATGATCTAAGTGTAACTGATAAAGCTTATAGTGCTTCAGGAGGTGATTTTTTTTGTAAAAAACCAGTTTTTCCTGAAATTTATCAACAAGAATATCGTGGACTAACTGTTCTACCTTTCTCTAATTATTATGATAATTTCTGGAATTTTATAACAGCAGATACATTTGCTTTAATCAAAAGCAATTTCGAAAAGTGTAAATGTTTGTTGATTTTATTACCAAAAGAAAAGAGTCTCGCTTTTATTAAGGAAATCCTTACAGCAGTGGGTGGTGCTAGCCAAGAAGATTTTAATGTATTGTTTGATAGCTATTTGCAAGAAATTCCACAAGTTAAAATAAAAATTAATAATCAGAACACTGCGTTGGATTATTTAAAAACTCTACAACAGCAAATCCAGTTATTACAAATTGAAAACCAAAAGTTTGATGAATTAACTGTCCTTAAAAAACAATTGCAAAACTTAGCCTTTAAAAAAAAAATATTTGAAAAAAAAAATGAAGAATTGTCGAATGAACTAATCAATCAACGTGAACAAACATTTCAATTACAAAATGACAAACAAACTTTATTATTAGCGAATCAAACGCGTTGTTTTATGCAAGATGTGATCAATCAGATGGGTTGGTTTGCTAATAAATCACAGAAAAAAAACATCTTATTGGCTTTACAGCAAAAAGCCCAGGCGCATGAAATAAACACAGAACAACAGCGGTATTTGTTAATAAATTTTATCAGTGTCAGTCTAATGAATCGATACTATTCTAAGGCTGAAACCCATACTGCAAAAGCATGCTTATCTTACTTACGCAAACCGGAATATCAATCCTTAACAGGACTTTTAAAGATCCGTTGCACTATTCATTATAAGGATTTACTAGACTTAGTGTCTAAAAATCGATATAAATTTTATCAAAAAGAAAGCTCGAGAAAATCTCAATTTGATGAAAATAAGTTGCGCTTAGCAACGCAACAAGTTATTTTTTAACCAAAATTTATTCAGAAATAATTTTTTGATTGTTTTGTGATATGGATTCTCTATGTCTTATCTCTGGACAGTATCAAAATAAAACAGTGTTTAGTTATTCTGATAGATATCAGCTATTTTAAATTTAGAAAAAATTAACAAGCAGGAGCAAATGCAAATAAGGTATTTTTCCAAATAAGCTTAATCTTGAATGATTTCGATGCGCAATGCATGGATTTCTTTGCGCATCGTATCACCTAATGCAGCATAAACAAGTCGGTGGCATTCAACCAAGGGCTTATTTTGAAATAATGGCGACGAGACTCTCACAGCAAAATGACCGGCGCCGGCGTTGGCATGACCGATGTGTTGATCGCCTTCGTCAATGATATCCAAAAATGTGGGTGCGAGCGCCTGATAGAGTTTTTTTTGAATCGTGGCAGCGGTATCGCATGTAGAATTATTTTTCATGTTTTTTCATCGGATCGAATATAACGCGCTAAATAAATAGCTTGCACGAGTATAAATACAAACGTAATCCCCAACAAGCCAAATAATTTAAAATTCACCCAGGTATTGGTATCAAATGTATAAGCGACCCATAAATTAATACCGCCCATTAAGGTGAAAAATATAATCCAATTTCTATTTAAAGATGACCAGAGGTGAGCAGGTAAGACCACATTAGTTTCTAACAAATGCTGAATTAAAGGTTTTTTTCCAAAATATTGAGTCACTAATGCGCCGCAAGCGAGTAACCAGTAAAGAGCGGTCGGCTTCCATTTAATGAATAATTCATTATGTAGCAATAATGTGCCGCCTCCAAAGAAGAGGATGAGGACTAAGCTAATAAGTTGTATACTAGGCACAGTACGGTGCTTAATCCAGTAACTGATTACTTGTAACAAACTGATAATAATAGCAGCCGCAGTTGCTACATAGATACCAAAAAGCTTGTAGGCGATAAAAAAGACCACTATGGGCAGAAAATCGAAGAGTAAGCGCATGAAATGAAGGTAGTAAAGATTCGATAGTACCTTAGTATACTCCCAGTAGTTGGGTTTCTGTCAAGGTGCTGCCAACTTGCTTAGGAAAGGGTTAATAATGTGAGCCAGTTTCTCAAAATCCATCCAGAAAATCCCCAGCTGCATTTAATACGGTTGGCAGCAAATATGTTGATAAAAGAAGGAGTCATTGTTTATCCGACTGACTCCGCTTATGCTTTGGGCTGTCAATTAGGTAATAAAAAAGGCTTACAGCGGATTAGACAAATACGTCAACTAAAAGATCAGCATTGCTTGACTTTGTTGTGTCGTGATATTTCAGAAATGGCACTCTTCGCGCAGCTAGAAAACCCTATTTTTCGTTTAATAAAAGCCAATATACCGGGTCCTTATACTTTTTTATTGCCTGTTACCTCACATGCGCCCCGCTATTTAATCAATTCGAAACGTAAAACCATCGGTATAAGAATTCCCGATAATAAAATTGTGCATGCGCTCTTAGAGATGATCGATCAACCCTTAGTTAGTACGACCTTGATTTTGCCCGATACAGATTTACCTTTAATTGAACCAGAAGCGCTAGGTGACATTTTAGGTAAACGCGTCGATTTAGTGATTGATGGAGGTTTTTGCGGCTTAGAACCAACCACCGTGATTGATTTATCCACCAATACACCAGAAATTGTCCGTTGTGGTAAGGGAGATATTAAGCCATTTCAATCTATTTAATATATACTCTTTGCACTCGAATTTTTGTCTGTGTTGCCGCTCAATTCTCAACCCTTTTACGGCACTTGCCAAAAATCCAATTGCTGTGAATATAAAAAATAAAGAGTAATTTATGAAAGTTCGTACTCGTTTCGCACCTAGTCCCACAGGCTATTTACATATTGGTGGTGTTCGCACCGCATTATATTCCTGGTTGTATGCAAAAAAACAGCAAGGAAAATTTATTTTACGGATCGAAGATACTGATACTGAACGATCAACAGCAGCAGCAACCGAGGTTATCTTACAAGGCTTGGAATGGTTAGGTTTAGATTATGACGAGGGTCCGATCTTTCAAAGTCAACGTTTAGCTCGTTACCAAGAAGTCTTAGAGCAATTATTAAAAGAAAATAAGGCTTACCGATGTTTTTGTTCTAAAGAACGCTTAGCTGAATTGCGCGAAAAGCAACTAGCCGCACATCAAAAGCCACGCTATGACGGTCATTGTCGGAACCGATCGGCGATATTACCTCTTCAAAGTTATGTTGTGCGCTTTCGTAATCCTTTAAACGGCGCAGTCATTGTTGAAGATCAAGTCCATGGCCAAGTTGTTTTTCAGAATAGTGAATTAGATGATTTAATTATTGCGCGCAGCGATGGCTCGCCCACCTATAATTTTACTGTAGTCGTTGATGATAGTGATATGCATATTACGCATGTGATACGTGGCGATGATCATTTGAATAATACACCAAGACAAATCAATATATTATTAGCCTTAGGTACAAGTTTACCCGTGTATGCCCATTTACCGATGATCTTAGGTAGTGATGGTAAAAAACTTTCGAAACGCACCGGTGCAGCCAATATTTTACAATACCGAGACCAAGGTTATTTAGCGGATGCGGTATTAAATTATTTGGTTAAATTAGGTTGGTCACAGGGTGATCAAGAAATTTTCTCACGGTCAGAAATGATTGAGCTTTTTGATTTGCATCATTTAAATAAAGCACCCGCTGCGATTAATCCCGATAAACTCATTTGGTTAAACCAACATTATTTAAAGTCTGATGACGCAAAACAAATTGCACTATTATTAGCTAAAGAATTCCAGCGCTTAACTATTAACACCGAAAACGGACCTGACTTAATTGACGTGGTGGTTTTGCAACGTGAACGCGTAAAAACATTAGTTGAAATGGCTGAGAAAAGTATTTATTTTTATTTAGCACCTCACTTGGATAAACAGGCTATTTCCGAGGACATTTTGGCTGTATTGAGAGTTCTACAAAATCGTTTACAAGCACTTAGCGTTTGGACAGACGAATCGATACATGCGGCATTAATCGAAACAGCTGAAGCGTTTTCTTTAAAATTAGGAAAAGTAGCACAGCCTTTGCGTTGGATTATCACCGGTAGTAATGTTTCACCTCCCATCAATGCGACTTTGCGTGTTTTAGGTAGAATCGAAGTGCTAAATCGCTTGCAAGCTGTTTTAACTTAAAAAATTAAACTAAATACCATTTAAAAAGGAATTTAAAAAAATATTTTCATGAAATGTCTACAACTCAACATGTGTCTATTCGCTATTCTATTAATCCGAATCAGATGTCCAATGAAATAGTAATGGGATAATATACAAGCAATCCTTTCATGAAAGTGTTAGATAGCTTTGGTATAGTAAGTATTTGACAGATTCATAAAAATATAACAAAACAAAACTAAGAGAGAATATTATGCCCAATAATACCAATGGAAATAATAATTTTATTAATGTTGAAACACTTAAAGAACCTATTCCAGATTTTTCAGCTGCTATACAACTTAATTTTGACGATAAAGATTCAATTAAATTTCTTAGCACTTGTTTTGAAAAAAATATACCCACCAATACCTGTGGAGAGATGGAAAGTTTCGAAGATTACCCTTTTTTATGTAGTTCAGTTTCCTCGAGTGGATCGTTCATGCTTGTGGATGAAGCTAATTCAAAAAGGATATTTCTAATTCCAATCGATAAAAACCAGGAAAATAGGGATATCAACGTCGACAATATACATTCCTTGATAAGTCTTATTGAGGCAAAATTAAATAAATGCGCAAAAGACACTAATATGCCTTACAACGCTTCTATTTTAATCGTTAATGGAGAAAAGAATTATAAAAAACAACGCCTTATTGATGAATTGGAAAAATTAAAGATTAGAAACTATAGAGAGAGAGATTTTTCACCTGGTGAAAGTAAAAGTTTAGGTATATCGGTGCATTTTTTTAAAGACAAAAATTCTTCAATAAAAGTGAAATTATTTCCTTTTTCAGGCAATTTAATATATTTTCCCATCTATCCAAAGATACCTGGTCCAAAGAAAAATCATGCGCAAGGAAACTCTGTTGAGTTTAGCGTTAAGCTTGATGGAGCAAATATTACTCTTCAATATGATGGATATGAAAATAGCTGCTTAAATGCTATAACTCGCTATCATACAATTAATCCAAAAAGCCATAGTCTTACTCCAATCGATAAAAAATGGATAGAATTTCTTGACGAGGATCGGGAAAAAATATTGGCTGCAATCTTGACAAATATAAAAGAATCTTATCCAGAAAAAAATTACGATCGTATTCTCATTGGCGGTGAATTTTGTTTTGATCCTAACACTGGATTCTACGGTTTTTTTATTCATAGTATAAGAGGTATTAAAAGAGAAAAAACTGAATTTCTTGATAACAAAAAAATACATGAACTTGCTAAGCAAAACCATGAAAACCTGTTTTCAGAAGCAAAAGAAAATTCGGTTCAGATTTACTTTATGCGTCAATGGTTTAGTAAAATAGACACTCTCCCTGCTACTGAACTAGAAAGAAAAGATTTGCTACATGAAATGCTGTCCTCCTTGTATGGTAAGGATTTTGCCAAAAAAATACAATCGGGAGAAATAGCAGCTAATAACATTCCCGAGGGGGTAGTTGGAGTAGAAAAAGCTGATTCAAATAGGCCTGTTATTAAAATCAAATTTGATCAATTTAAAGATCTCGACATGATAAAATTAAATGAATTTGAACAACAACATACACGCAAACGAGCAAATGTAAAAATAACTCCAGATGATCTAAAAAATTATTGTAAAGCTATTTTAACGCAATCAAGATTAACTAAGATTAAACAATATTTTTGCGGCGAAAACAGAGGGATGACGCATACTATATCTTGGGCAATAGGCGATATCATTAAGGAATTGAAACAAGAAAATCAGTTTCGAGGTGTTATCCAAAACAATATCATAACAATAAAGGAACGTTTAGAAACTGAAATTAAAGGACATTTAGAATCTACTTTACCATTAAATTCATCAAATTTTGGTTGGTTTTCTGTCAAGCCTGCAACAGTAACGCCGGCAAGTTCATCCAAAAAACCAATGGAGATGATAGCATTTACTAAGCATTAGAATTTATTAACTAGACTCTCGTATTCACTTCCCAATTCCAACTTCGCGTAAGTCTAAATTTAATCTTATCACTGATACTAAATTCGTAGGAATAGCTCAAACTTTTTACGAGGGCCAGGTAGTCGCCGCATTGCCTTATGTCTATCCTATGGACATTATAAAGTTAACTTAAAATTCTCCTATTAAGCAAAGCGATACTCAACTCACAGTTGACAGGATTGAACGCTTGGGTAAAATGCAGAGCACGGGGCTATAGCTCAGCTGGGAGAGCGCTTGCATGGCATGTAAGAGGTCAGCGGTTCGATCCCGCTTAGCTCCACCAAATCACACAACACGCTCTGCTTAATGTTTTTTGAACATGCTCACAAAATTTTTGCAGGAACTATACCTTGGTATAACGCTAGTTGGTGGCAAGGATTAATCTTATTGTTCGTAAAATTTAACTTATTTCCTGAAGACGATCTTATTTAAAATAAAATACTTTTTTTAGTTTAAAAATACGATACCCTGTGTAAGCAATAATAATTTAAGAAATAAAAAAATTTAATTCACTGTCAAAAGGAAAACTAAACAGATAATAAAATGGAATTTTATGTTAGACTCCTATAAAACAAATCTATTAAAAAAATATTCTAACACTTCTACTACTCAAACAGATACGTATCATCCAAAAACGTCAGAATTTTTTTTTCAGAAAATCAAATATTTTTATAACCATTCGCCAATAAATTTTTCTTTTTTTACAGGTTACCGATACATAGGAATACCGCGATTATCGGGTAATCCCATCGTAGGCAAATTAAAAGACTTTTCGACAGAAGAACAAGCATGGAATGTTATAGAGCAAGCTGGTTGGCTTGCTACACATCATGTTTCCGGTATGTGCTATTTTTGGATAACGAACAAGCTTATTCTTGTGATTACAAAACCAGATCATATTAATGAGTGTTTGGTAAAAAATAAATATAAAGTTTCTCCAAATAGAGAAATTTTAACTTCTGTACTTGGACAAAATATAGCAACCAAAGACAAGATTAAATGGTTAGAAAAAAGAAAGTTATACAAAAAATATTTTTTTGAAAAAAAATTTCTTGAACAATCTGAGCTTTACACACTTGATTTAATAGATAGATTTTTTCATCAAATACAATCTTCTGGTAGTTATACCGAGGATATTAAGCTTTTACTTAATGATTTGGGATTGTTGGTTATATTAGAGCGCTTAACAAATGCCTCATCCGATTTTTCTATAAAACTAGACGAGTTATCTTCCTGTATTAATGACGTAGCTAAGCATATAACGCACAAAAATAATTTTTTAATCAATATTTCAAAAACACTTATTTATTTATTTTTAAATAATAAAAATCCCGTTGATTTTAGCAAAATACGCTTAAAATTTAAAAGCGATTTTCAACAGATATTTTACCCCTTCTTGGATAGTCTGCGAAACACGAACAATTTTCTTAAATCCCTGTGGGAAGCCGAAGCCGAAGCCGAAGCGGATAAAAATCCTTTAGAATTTATGAAAGAGGTTGCTGCTGATAGTGGTTTATCTATACTGGCGGCACGGCAAGGAATTGCAACATCTTTACTTTTTATTATCAAACTATTAGCGGCCCATCCAGAAAAAGAAAAAAAACTACGAAAGGCCATTAATGAATCTTTAGGAGAGCTTACGATAAGTATAGAAAATGTTAATAAAATAGAATACTTAGACATGGTTATAAATGAATCTTTAAGATTATATCCAACATCCCGTATTCTTTTACCACGTATAGTTGAAGATAATTTCTCAGTAGGTGGATTACCCTTGTTTAAAGGGGATCAAATTCTTATTTCTCCTTATATTACTCACCGTTTAGTCCAATTTTTTAAAAAACCGGAACAATTTATCCCAGAAAGATTTGCTAAAGACAATAAATATAAAATAGAATCTGGATCGTACCTAGCTTTTGGAATTGGCACTCATAACTGTATTGGCCAAAAATTTTCGATACAAACCATTAAATTATTTTTAACCTCCATTTATAGGAAACATCATATAGAGGTTATTGATAACTATTTTCCAAGTTCAATCAAAGAAAATATTGTGAAAACAAAGTTTTTCACTAAAATTCAGCTTGTTTCAACAGATGATTGTGAGCAAAAAACTAACGGTATACTTCATAGTTGAATGATAAAATTTATGGGTGTAGTTAATTTATTAAATAGGAAAATTCACAAAAATAATTACTTTAATAAGGGATTTAATGATGAGAAAATATGGGCTAGAAGGATCTCCGGATCAAGATGAAAATATAGGAAAAAATATAGTTTTAAAGTTTGACATGGGAGAGCTTATCACCACAAAATATGGAAGAGCAGAGAGAAAAGGGCACTTTATATGCTTAAATCCTTTATTACCAAACAATTTTTTAGAAAAAAATGAAAAAGAATTAGCAGAGAAAAAATATATATGGAAAAAGGAAATTGCAAAAATAGGTTTTATGGAAGAAGGAGATTTTTTTTATAAAAATTTTAGTAAATTAAATGCTTTAACATTTGCTTCATTACTCATTCCTGATGAGTCTATAGAAAATTTAAAATTTCTTTTCTATTTTTTAATAGCTTTATTTGCTATCGATGATTTTTTTGAAGAGGTAAAAGCGGATGAAAATTTGAATAAAATTGTAAAGATTCTTATTGAATTCGCTCAAGGTAATAGCGATATGGCTTCGCAGACTCATTACCAGACGCTATGTGCTCACTGCAAATTATTATCACCTTTATGTAAATTCTTAATTAGTCTTCATCAAGAAGCACGACTATTTAATTTAGATACTTCTTTTTTTACCAACGCTTTAATTCAGCATTTACAGAGCCAGCAATTAGAATTAAATTATTTTTTAAAAGAAAAATTGCATCCTTTTCGCAAAGAAAATTACCTAGACACTCGGTATTTTAGTTCAGGAGCTTATATTACTCAAGAGGTTATTAGTTTGATTAGAGGCATAAGTCTTTCTAAGGAGGTAAGATTACACCCAGCTTTTATAAGATACAGAAATGAAATTTGTTTGCATACGATCCTTGTCAATGATATTTTTTCCTTAGAAAAGGAAGCAGCCAATGAAGAAAGATTTAATATGATTATTATAAAACAGGAAAAATATTCTTTACAGACCGCATTCAATAAAACACTGAATAAATTAAATAAGTTGATTATTAAAATTAAAGATAGCGCAAATGAATTGAAAGAAATATTTAAAGATGATCCGAATATAGAAAAATTTATAAAAAGCACCTTTCAAATGGTCGATGGGAATATACAAGGGCACAAGGAGTCTAAACGCTATGGTAATATTGTCTTTGATGTTGTCGAGCTTACCGAGATGGCATTATCTAAAGCTACCTTTTTTCAGTTTCCTCTAAAAAGTCGACAAGATCTGGGAAGTATTTCCTCTTTATTTACCCCATCAAAATTGCATTAGATAGATAGTTTACTCATTAAAAAGTTAATTTTTCCAATAAACTTGATCGTGTCAATAATTATAGGGGCTTATTTTTTCTATTAAAATAAATTTGTTCCAAGGGATTTTGCATTTTTTTTTAATTACGAATCAATACTGCTTATTACGGATTTAAAGTGATTTAAACTGAATGCTGAAATAAGGTTTCTACATCATATATTAGAAATTTATATATTAGAATAAATTCTTTGTTATTAGATATTAAAATGAACCAGTGCAAAATTTTTCAGAGATTACCTTACGGACATAGCTTTTTAAGCAAAAATAAATTATAACTACTAAAAGTCTTTTAGTTGAGATCGTATCAAATCTTAACGAGTTAATAACTGAGTAAAAACATGAAACAATTGTTGATAGCCATAACTGCCTGTTTACTTCTAGTTGCTCAATTGGTTTTCGCTAAGGATCAGTTTGTTATTGTTTGTGCGCCATCGACGCAAAAAAATCCTTCAATACAGCAAGCAGACAAATGGTATCGCGATTCGGCAGAAAAAAAAGCCAGTTATCGACAGGCGTATAACATTGGATCGGCTTACGTGAAACAATGGGTAGAACAGCATCATCCTAAAGCCAAAACCTGGGGTGTGATTTTGGATATTGATGAAACAACCTTAGATAATTCTTGGTATTTTTATCAATGTGCCAGCCTGGCTGAAAAGCCAGCAGAGTTTTCGCATTTTGTGACTATTCCGCAAAAATCAGTGGCTTTACCCGGCGTTGTTGCATTTACGCGATGGGTGCACCAATTAGGTGGTTATGTGACTTTGATTTCTAATCGGGATGGTTCTTATATTGATAAATCTGGCATTACCGCCTTGCAAGCCACCCTTAATAATTTAAAACAACAGCACGTTACTTTTGATCAAGTTATTTTAGCCAATAATAAACAATCACAACATCCAGCCGATAAAAATCCTCGTTTTAACGCAGTAATACAAGGCTGCTATGATGAGCATGAGATGGTTTGGTCTAATAAATTACCACCGCATCAAGTGATTGCTTATTTTGGTGATAACATCCAAGATTTTCCTGAGTTTAAGCAAGTTGCAGAATATGCTTTACCGGATAATGCACCACAATACGATAAATTTGGTCAGGGTTATTTTATTTTACCTAATCCTTTGTATGGTAGTTGGCAAGCTAATCGTTATAAATAATTTTCATTAGCTATTGTTTAAGAAATGCCAATAGATCCTGATTAACTTGGTTTTTTAACGTTGTGCATAAACCGTGTGGGGCACCTGAATAAATTTTTAATGTGCAATCTTTGATAAGTTTAGCTGTAAGTAATGCTGAATTTTTGATCGGTACGATTTGATCGTCATCACCGTGTATGATCAAAGTGGGTATAGCAAATTTTTTTAGATCAGCCCTAAAATCGCTTTCAGAAAATGCTTTGATACAATCAAAGACGGCTTTGAACCCAGCTTGCATGCCTTGTAACCAGAAGGTATCTCTCTGACCCTGAGAAACTTTGGCATCGGGTCGATTTACACCATAGAAGGGCGCAGAAAAATCTTGGAAGTACTGTGAACGATCCGCTAATATATTGTGGCGTATATCATCAAATACTTGCATTTCGAGTCCATTAGGATTACTGGCAGTTTTTAGCATAAACGGAGTAACTGAACCAATAAGCACAGTTTTTGCTACTCTGTTTGTTCCGTGCCGACCTATATAACGCGCAATTTCACCACCACCGGTAGAATGACCCACATGAATGACATTTTCAAGAGCAAGTTCAGTAACTAATTTTGCTAGATCATCGGCGTACGTATCCATATCATTACCCTTCCAAGGTTGGCTGGAACGACCATGACCACGACGATCATGTGCAATACACCGATAGCCGTGCTCGGCAAGAAATAACATTTGATCTTCAAAAGCATCACCATTCAGCGGCCAACCATGACTAAATACGATCGCTTGACCGGTTCCCCAATCTTTGTAATAAAGGTTGATGTCAACTGAATTTTCTTTGCCCACTTGAATGTAACGCATAGTAAACTCCTGTAGCGAATCAATAAGCACAGAAAAATGCACTTGCGAATGTTACTTTCGCAAGCTTTTGGTAAAGGGTCAATTATTTTTCTAAATTTTTTATTATTGAATAATCTTCGCTACGCAAGCGGCACGTGCGGCGGCATGGGGATGGATTGAACTTTTCGCTATACAATTAATATAGGATTTCGCATATTGATCAAAGACTTCCTGTGCTTTATAGGGACATAAACTCACTAACTGCTGGACAAATTTCCGACTACCTATTTCAAAATGTTGATAATCAATCGGATAATTCCAATAGCCACCCCAGCCAATAAAACCATTTTCAGCCAAGATATCAATTGCATCTTCGGCCATGCCGCTACGAAACTGTTTTTTGGGTCGGTAATTCAAACGGTTGATGGATTGCTGCGCAGATCGGGCAGGTAAAATAGTCGCACGACCTTGCGCGTCAAACGCAACATACGGATTTTGTAATGGATTTATATCGATAGCAACACCATAGGCATGTAAAGACCAATCCGAACCGCCGGTTATCGGTCGGCCATTAAAGGCAGAAGTATTATTATCATTCATCGACGCATTATCATCTCCGTTATATTTTTCCATCAATAATGCTTTGTTGATTGGGAATTTTCGATGATATAGCGTATCAAAAATGATTTGGGTATGCTTTGCTAACACATCGAGTACAACGACTTGGCCTTTATCTGTTTGACCTATAAAATTAATGATAGGGAAATTAACGATTCTTAAGCGTTCACAGGGAATAGGATTTTTGTTAGTAATGACCTGCTGAGCTTGCATTTTTTCACATTGCTTTGTGCTTATTGGCAGGATGGCAGCCATACTGGGAAGAATCAGTGTGTTTGAGAAAATCAATGCACCAAAAATTTTTAATATTTTGTTTAGCATAATGATGCATTCCCTTGTTATTAAGTAAAATATTCAGGATTAGAAATTTATTTTTGTTTAAACGTACAATATTCTTGTTGCGGCGCGCAGTTTATTGTCGCTTCTCTGCCAAGAATAAACGGTTTATTTTCTCTACCATGACCAAAGTAGGGATAGTAGTAAACGGGTATAGTCGTTTTTTTAGCAAACGCTGCAATGACCGTTTTATACATCAGTCGTTGCTCGTCGCTAGGATCTAAAGGGTAAAATTGACCAAAGATAATCGCTTTGGGTTTAAAATTAGTTTTATACAGTAGTTGATGCAAGCTACGATCCAATTGCCTGAAACTCACGCCAGTATCTTCTAAAATTAATAGGTCGTTAGTAAAATCATGTTCGTAACGTGTTGCAAAGAAAGATTGGATCAGTGTGAAATTGCCACCTAATAAATTTCCTTGTATCGGTTGCAGAGCAGGCTGATTTAAAGGAATAAAATTTTTATAAAGAATGCCGTGCGTCAATAACGTTTTGATCCATGGAATACTTTCTCGATCATTGATCGTTGCGGTTTCACTATCGGGTTTGCTCATTTCTTTATTATAAGCAGCGACGACACCATGGACTGAAGGCCAGCCTAAAATGGTATTAACAAAATAATGCATGGCAGTGACATCACTAAAGCCAACAATAATTTTAGGTTTAGTTTTTTTTAACAAGTCCTTATTTGCATATAATGCGGGAATCAAATTCATAGCGCCGGCGCCGCCACGTACCATCCACAGGATATCAGTCTGTTTATCTAATAAAGCAGCGATGAGAACATTGGCGCGACTTTGGTCGGTATTAACATAACCAAAATCTGAAACGACTTGATTTAAATACTTTGTGTTAACAAGATAGCCTTTCTTTTCAAGTATTTGCTTGATGGGCTCAATATTATCTTCGTTGTATTGCGTAGAACTCGAAATCAGCGCTACGCTACGATAGGTCTTTGCTAAAATAGGGTTAGCAACACTTAAACTTAACGCAGTAAAAAGAAAAATTATTTTTTTTAACATCGTTTACCTTAAATTGCTGTAACTTAGTTATCAGCTTTTCTCTAAATTATAATAAAATTTTTTACAGTAAATTTTTTAATGAAAATTTTTCTTGCCGACTTTATTAACTTATTCCTAGTTAACCATAAATATTATTGACAGAAAAGCATGGAATTCTATCCCATGCCTTTCTCAGTGACTTTAGAATTTAGCAACAATACTTAATGAAGGCAAATTATTGTTTATGAAGCCTTTCTATAAGTATTTTGCATGGATAAAAGTTCTTTTTCCAAAGTACTTTGGTTTTTTGGAATTGATTCTTCAGCTTTTTCCAATTGATTTCCAAGTTCATTACCTCTTCTTTGATTAAAAAACAAGGATGAAGGCTCATCTTTCGAAGTAGATTGAATTTTTGAAAATTCTTTTCCAGCTTTTTCCAATTGTTTGCGAAGTTCGCTACATCCTCCTTGCTTAA
Organism: Rickettsiella endosymbiont of Xylota segnis; assembly: GCF_964019545.1. Taxonomy (NCBI): domain Bacteria; kingdom Pseudomonadati; phylum Pseudomonadota; class Gammaproteobacteria; order Legionellales; family Coxiellaceae; genus Rickettsiella; species Rickettsiella endosymbiont of Xylota segnis. The sequence goes on from NZ_OZ026451.1 coordinate 678,116, forward strand.
AAAACATCGTTATTCTATTAAACAAGCAAATCTCATTATTTTCATTGATTAATTCAGGCTGAACAATTTTTTTGGATGCAGTTGTCTTGCTTTTTTTAAGTGCTTGAATAGCTTCTGGTTGAACCCCCTTTTGCTTAAGAAATTTCGTTACTTGTTCTACAATGTCAATCTTGAACTCATTAAATTTTCTTCGGCTAGTAGTAACAGTGTTTATGATAGCTTGGATGGTGTGAATATCTTCTAGTTGAAGGGCTATCTCATTCTGCTTAAGAAGCTCCAACATGTTTTCGAAAATTTCAATCTTATATTTATCACATTTTTGGTACCCACAAGGTTTAGTTTTTATGATAGCTAGGATGGTTTGAATATCTTTTGGTTGAAGTGTCGCATTTTTTTGGTTAAGAAGTTTCATAATTCCATCTAAAATTTCAATCTCAAATTTACCAAATTTTTGGCATGCAACAGTTTTGTTATTTCTAATGAGTGTAATATCCTCTGGTTGGAGGACTATCTTATTTTTCTCAAGAAGTTCTATTATTTTATCAATGTTTATCTCAAAGGGGTTAGAAGGACTATTGGCTTCTTTGGAATCTTTAATCTTTTCTGGTTGATGTGCTATTTCTTTTTCCTCACGAAGTTCTATGTTTGATTGTTTAGCTAAGCCATTAAACTCATTAAAAATAAATTTAAACTCATCTTTTTTTGATTGTTTAATTAGTGGTGACACATTAAGAATGTTTTGAAGCTTATCTTTGTTTAATAAAAGTTGCGCCATCGCTTCTTTAAACTTACTTATTATATTTGTTATTAACTCAGCAAAATTAATATCTGTAGCGGGCAAGGTATTTTTTGAATCTGCTTTTTTGGATTGCTTTTCTGCCATATAAATTAACAATTCATGGGTGGTTGGAAATTTTTTAAACTGTTTTACAAAATTACTAAAGTATTTATAAGCAAAAAGTTGTTTTTCCTCGAGACCAAATGTCTTGATTGAATTTTCTAGTGAGTTTGCGTCTCTGTAAGGACGTAAGGTAAAAGGACAAACTTGAGTAGGATCATCTTCTATTGATTTAATACGGCTATATTCAAGATTGTAATGAGTTTCTGGCTTGGGTAATTGCGAATTAATTAATGATTGATCCTCGAGTAAGTTGTCTATTCGAGAATCGATATCTATATCTTCTGTTTTTTTAGTGGTATCCACTAATTTGTAAAGTGCGAATACTTCTGCTGGGGACAAAGCATCAATAAAATGAGTATTTTGCACTATTTTATTTTTTTGATCTTCTTCATTGATGAAGAAAGTAGGAGAGCCTTTGGTATCATAACCATTATTTTCGAAAATTCCAATTTTAAGTGTGTTCAAGTCATAGTCAGCAACACCATCTAAGAAAACCAAAGTCCCATCACAGTTAATGGATTTTTGATAAAAAGAACGCAGCCAATTTTCTGATTTTTTCGGATCTTCTTTAGCGAGATCCATCATCCAAGCAAATAATTTGTATCGTGCTAATTGATGTATAGTCCATTCTTTATCGTAAGGGAAGTTTAATTCGTCTAATAGCTCTAAATGATACTTTGTACCTATCGATCTTAATCGATTATGACGAAAATCTTTAATAAATTGTGGACTTCTCACACAATACCACAAAGCTAATGCAACAGGGACCTTTAGAATAGGGCCGTGTTCTGGTAAATTAGATAATGTAAGATTGGTTTCATCAGTGCACAATTGATCGATAACTCTTTCTTTTAATGCTAATGCAAAACTTTTTTCGTTAGTCTTAACACTATCATTAGGATCTTGATATTCAGTAAGTGGAGCATTAAATCGTTCTTGTTTTTTTATAATCAGATATAAAATGGCTAGCCATAAAGATCGCTCACCATAACAGGTTTGTTCCCCAAAAAAGAGATCAGTTATTGCGTAATGAGTATTTTTTATATGTGAAGCTACATTAGATGGTGATATAAAAGATGAAATCCGCTGATTAGTAGTAGGCGATATAAAATTGTTCTTATCATTATTGTTATCACTCTTGTCTAATATAAAATGAATAGTATCCAAGCCTATAATATTATCTAAACGGTATTCGATTTGCTTTACCAAATCATTATCATATAAAAATGCTATGGGATTATTTAAATAAAAAGTTTTAAATCGTTGAATAAATTCATCTATAGCAGAAGCCTTCGATGAAACTAATCTTTTAGCATGCTTGTCTTGTTCGAATAACTTTAAAAGTTTATCTTTGGAAATTTCTTCTTTTAAGGGAAAATTTTCTTGCTTAAAACGCTTTAAAATTAAATCTCTTATAATAGAATTATCCAGAGCTGCATAGTATTTTGGACCAAGCTGATCTTTTGTATCGCAAGTAGATGGATTTGGGGTTTTGGTTTTTTGCAAAACGTTCCTAGCAGGTAAAATGGGAACATCTACATTTAAGGTTATAGGACAAACATAGACAGTAGTTTCTTTTTTTGCTAACGCTGTGCTTAATTCATTAATAGGTACTTCTTGAACCGTAGTAGTCATAGTGTGCGTATTGGAAACATTGCGGTTAAAGTTGTAACCGTCTTTTCTATCAAGAGCAACAAAAAGTTTTTTAAATGCAGTATCTAATTCTAATGCCAAATTTTGATTATTATCTATTAAATTATTTAGATTATTAATTGCATCTGTATCTTTACTTTCCTTTAAATTTTTTAATATTTTTTCGATGTTTTCTGGATTTGTTTTCTCTATATTTTTATCTTTCTTGAGAATAAAATCTAACAAGTTATTTTTTAATTTAGCTAATTCATCCCGGAAAATTTTATTTTGATTAGTACGGCCCAAATTTTGCAGATCAAATTTCTCTGCTAACTTATCAGCTTCCTTAAGGAAAAGTGTTAGATTATCAAAATATTTTTTCAATTCCCTAATTGGATGTACGAAAAAGTAGTTTTTATAGCTATCATTTATATATTGATTGTAAACCATTCCTTTTTCTGAAATGCGTTCTCCTCTTAAAAAAGAGGCAACTACAGATAAATTCATTTTATCTTCTGGACCAATATAAAAAACATTTAAGTCACTAAATTTAATTTTGTTTTCATTTAATAAGTCTTCACATTTTTTAACTTCATTATTACTAACTTGACCATCATTGATAATAGTTAGAATAATTCCTGTTTCGTCGCGGGGTAATTTTTTAATAAAACATGATGGATAAGTTCCACCACCATCTTTTTTATATTTAAAATTGGGTTGCTCTTGCAAATGGTTAATAATTGGATTATTGAAATCTCTTCTTGAATTATGGAATCCCATAAAATGCAGGATGCATCTGAATTTTTCTTTGACAACTTAATTAAATAATCTTTTACAGTAGACCAATATTGCGCATTATCTGTATAGTAGGTAGAATCCGAACAATCGATAGCAATGAAATATTTCATTATGATTTCCTTTATAATAATTTTTAGTCAGACGTTTAATATTAACATTAAACCCTTTAATTTAGCTTAAATTCGACTTTGGTGATTTTTAAAAAGTTACAAGGAACAACTTGAATGCTCAGAAAGCGTCTCAGGAAAAAAAACAGGAAATGTGGCAAATCATTTTAATATTTCAAGCGTTGTTAGTGAAAAGTTTTACATGAATTTTTAAATTGATAACGATGAGAGTGATGACAGCGTATAAGCCTAAGATAATAGGAATTGTTCTTGCTATGGCTTTTTCTGATCATTGCTGCAGTGTTTCAAATTCCAAATGTAATGTCGTTTCTTTCTTGGAAAATTAACGCAACATTCCATCTAAAATGTTTAATTTTTTCTTGTGCGAGCTTATCAATATTTTTATTGGAGAAAGTATGGAAATTGTATGGTTGAAAATTATTTTCAATCTAATGTAAGGTAATGCGCTGCATTTAGCGGCATACCCTTAAGGCTTTTCATTATGTAAATCTAGAACCGGTAATAACAGCAACAACAGTACAATTTCCTTGATAAAGTAGGGTATCTATCACTAAACGTTGTCTGTTGTATTGGCCTTAATTTCTTATTTAAGATTTCTGAAACCCCTTTACATATTTCCATTGGTATTTTTTACAATGGACAATTTGAGATAAAATAATGTTAGTCGGATTAATTTTTAGTTTTTTGATCCTGTTCATAATGACTATAGGTACGATGACGTAATTTGGGTTCTCCACCATAACGTCGTGTATTGCGACGTTGTGTGGATGGATTACTAGTAATAGTAGTCTGTTTGCTAGAGTTCACGTTAGCAGTGTTAGTTACTTGCTCAGCAACGGGGTTTTTTTCTATGCTAGGCGCAGATTGTTCCACAGATCGTGGTGGAATAACGGCTTTTCTTTCCGTGTTATTTAACATGGGCTTAGGCGTTGAGCGGGTATTTTCTTCTCGAATGACTTGAGTATTTATTTTATGTTCCTGTTTTATTGCCGATCTTTCTGAATGTTGTCGTCTCTTATTGGGTACTGGTTTTCTTTCTGATGCCCCAGCAATAGGAGCAGAGACAGGTTTATTATGATGATGTGTGCTTTGTTGTTGATGCGGCGCTGACTCATAACGCTGTTGATGATGTTTGTTATAGCGATTTTGTGATGTCTTGCTGCCATTATGCGGGTGCTGCTGTCCGCCACCACCTTCGCTGCCACCTTCTCCTTCTTTATCGCGTCTGTCATCACGGCGGTGATTGCGAAGTCGGTTATTACGATTTGCTTTTGAATAACGTTTTTCTGGGGGGTGTCGGTGCGGAGTATTATTAGAATGATTGTGTATTGGAGCAGTAGCTAGTTCTTTTTTCACAGAGTTTTTACTAAGCTCTTTAGTTTTACTGAGATCTTTTAACATACCAAGCAGTCGACTTAATAGACCTAATTGAGTTTTAGGTTTATTTTTGCTAATCGCAAAAGTAAGTGGTTTAACCGCTGGGATTTCTACTGGCTTAATGACTGGCGAGCTATAAGATAGCGAAGATTCTACGCAAGATTTATCTAACATTTGATAGCTAGCATTTTCACTAGCCTGTAGATTAATGTTTTTACCTTGACCAGTAATTTTATAGTGTGGAGATTGCCAATACGGATTAGGTATTAATAATATATTTATTTTATAACGTTGTTCAATCTGTTCTCTAGCCGCACGTTTTTCATTAATCAGATAAGTAGCCATATCCACAGGTATTTCGACGCGTATTTGCTGTGTCGATTTTTTCAAGGCTTCTTTTTCAATTGAACGGAGTAAAGATAAGCTTAATGATTCGATGGTGCGTACTGTTCCTTCTCCATTACATCGTGAACATAAGGTTTCATTGGCCTTTCCTAGAGAATGGCGTAAGCGCTGTCGAGACATTTCTAATAACCCAAATGGCGATATTCGACCGATTTGTATGCGCGCGCGATCTTTTTTAGTGGCCAAACGTAAGCAATTTTCTACTTTACGTTGATTGTCTTCTGAGTTCATATCGATAAAATCAATGACAATTAAACCGCCTAAATCACGTACACGCAATTGATGCGCTATTTCTTTAGCCGCTTCTAGATTGGTAGTGACCGCAGTTTCTTCAATATCTTCATTTTTGGTAGATTTACCTGAATTAATATCAATGGAAACTAAGGCTTCGGTGCGATCGATAACGATGGTGGCACCTGACGGAAGTTCTATTTTACGCTTAAATGCCGATTCAACCGCTTCTTCAATATCAAAATACATAAATAAGGGAATAGAATTTTGATAAAGCGTAATTCGTGATACAAAATCAGGTCGAATTTGCTCGATGTAATTCTTAATTTTCTCGAATATTTTTTTGTCATCAATAATAATTTCGTCAATATCACGTCTTAAATAGTCACGTATCGAACGGGTGATCAAATCGCCTTCTTGAAAAATAAGGAAAGGAGCAGAACGCTCATTATATGCTTTTTGTATGGCATTCCATTGTTGAATAAGCAAATTCAAATCATTTTGTAGTTCGTAGAATTCTCTACCCACGCCAGCGGTGCGTAGAATAAGTCCCATATCCTCTGAAAGTTCCATTTGACTGAGTAAATCTTGCATTTCACGCCGTTCTTCTCCTTCAATGCGACGTGAAATACCACCTGCGCCGGGATTATTTGGCATCAGCACTAAGTAACTACCAGGGAGGGTAATGTAAGTTGTTAACGCTGCTCCTTTATTGCCACGTTCTTCTTTTTCAATTTGCACCATCACTTCACGACCCTCAAGTACTTTTTTGAGGTATTGGATAGATTGCGATTTTTCGAATTTAAAGAAGGAGGGAATGATTTCTTTGAAGGGTAAAAATCCATGCCGTTCGGGGCCATAGTCGATGAATGCTGCTTCTAAGCTAGGCTCTATGCGACTAATTTTACCTTTGTAGATATTTGATTTTTTTTGTTCTTGACCACTATATTCGATATCTAGGTCGGACAGCTTGTTTTCTTCGAGCAAAGCAACGCGGATTTCTCCAGGTTGATTCGCATTGATCAATATTCGATTCTTTTCATTATGCATCGTTGAATCCTATTTTGTATGAAGGCTCAACTAAGCTTGCTTATTTGAAAACGCGATAATCGTTGTTAAAAATTAAAACTGTTACTAAATACCTGAAACAATGACCGCTTAATTAATTTAAAAAGGGTGAGTGCGTCAACAGGGTTCCTTGCATAAGCTACTTTGCCTATAAGGCTAAGTAGCATAGGTTTTAACTATCTGATTTTTAACACAGATTATAGGTTTGCATATTCTTAATATACCGTATTTTTTTATGCATATAATATTAATGATTACTGAGCATAAAATTCGCATCGGAAGAACATCATTCCAAATAAAAGGTTGCAAACTTAAGAAGCCGGACTAATTCTCTCATTTTGGATTTAAATTTATTACCAAAAATAAGTTAAATTTATAAAAAACTAAAATTTTTTACTTTAGTTAGCTCTAATTACAAAACGTTGATTTCTTATCATTTCGTTCTGTTTGCGTCAGAAGAAAGAGGGGGTTAACCCTAGCTATAAACTGACACGGGAAACTAAATCTGGGGTTATTATAACAGTATTTAGTGGGTTGGCAATTAAAAGAGGAGGGTTGCATACCATCGGATTTAACCGGGTGAGAGTCTAATTTTTATCAGATTTTGTTTTACTTGAAAGTTTTGCTATGCTTAAGTTGGCTTCTACTATGGGCTATGGATTTGTCAGTGGGCTTTGTCAGTCCTTCACTTACAAATTGTTCTTTAATGCTTTTTGCACTACTTTTTAGATGGGGAATTTTGCTTATGTATAAGAAGTTTTTGGTTTCTATGCTGCTGACGGCGGCGTTAGTCGGCTGTAATCATCAGCCTTCTGATAAGCAAGGAGATCAGTCAGATACTGCCATGCCCGTTCAAGAACAGATGGCTAATCCTGCGAACTCATCCAGCTCGGATGATCAGCAAATGCCGGTCAATCCACAAGCTGTGGAACCTACGCAAACACCACCTAGCGAGACCGCGCCCGCTATGCCATCGACATCTAACAATGGAACGGCAGGTACAGCAGCGCCCGAAGAACCTGCGAATAATGATAATTCAGCTAATTCTGCAGCTGGGGACAATAAGTAAAATAATTGTACTGGTCGTTGAAAACTGCTGCCAGTTTAAGCCTTTTATGGTACTATATTTGTTGCAGATGAAGGGTAAAAGACCTTCATCTGCTTTCATTTTATGTATCATAGGCTTTGAGTTTTTATGACAGAATCAGCGGCTAATGAAATCATTTCGGTAACAGTTGAGAAGGAATTAAAACAGTCCTACCTGGCGTATGCTATGAGTGTCATAGTAGGCCGGGCGTTGCCTGATGTTCGAGATGGCTTAAAGCCCGTGCATAGACGAGTTTTATTTGCCATGAGCGAACTTGGCAATGATTGGAATAAGCCGCATAAAAAGTCTGCCCGTGTGGTGGGGGATGTGATCGGTAAATATCATCCGCATAGTGATGGAGCGATTTACGATACGATTGTGCGTATGGCACAAACCTTTTCTATGCGTTCTGTGTTGATTGATGGCCAAGGTAACTTTGGTTCGGTTGATGGCGATTCCGCCGCTTCGATGCGTTATACCGAAATTCGTATGTCAAAGTTGGCACATGCCTTACTAGCGGATTTAGCTAAAGAAACGGTCGACTTTGCGCCTAATTATGATGAAACCGAGCAGATTCCTACCGTATTACCCACTCGAGTTCCTAACTTACTCGTTAATGGTTCTTCAGGTATCGCGGTCGGTATGGCGACCAATATTCCACCGCATAATCTCGCGGAAGTTATCGATGCCTGTGTTGCTTTACTAGTCGATCCGGAATTGACCATAGAATGTTTAATGCAGTTCATTAAAGGACCTGATTTTCCTACAGCAGGTTTGATTTATGGTAAGCAGGGGATTCTTGAAGCATACCATAGTGGTCGTGGACGCGTGTTTGTTCGAGCGAGAATCGAACTCGAGCAAGATGAAAAAACGAATAAACAACGAATTATTGTGACCGAGCTTCCTTATCAAGTAAATAAAGCAAAACTCATCGAGAAAATTGCTGAATTGGTAAAAGAAAAACGCATTGAAGGGATTACCGCATTACGCGATGAATCCGACAAAGACGGTATGCGTATGGTCATCGAAGTCCGACGTGGTGAGAACGTTGATGTGTTATTGAATAATTTATTTGCTCAAACGCAATTACAAGTCACGTTTGGTATTAATATGGTGGCTTTGGTCGATGGCAGACCCGTTTTACTCAATCTCAAACAATTAATTACCGAATTTTTGGCGCATCGACGTGAAGTGGTAACGCGCCGCACCATTTTTGAATTACGTAAAGCGCGAGAACGTGCGCATATTTTAGAAGGTTTAGGTATTGCCTTAGTGAACATTGATCCGATGATCGCATTAATTAAAGCGGCAAAGGATCCAGCAGATGCTAAAGCTCAACTGTTAGCGCAACATTGGCAATTAGGTATGGTAGCTGAGATGCTCACTAAAACCGATTTGCTAGAGACACAATTAACGCTAGATGCAGCTAATGAATATGGTGTAAAAAAAGGTGAAAATATTTATCGATTATCACCCGAACAGGCACAAGCGATATTAGAGTTGCGTTTACATCGTTTAACGGGTCTTGAACAAGAGAAAATTTTAAAGGAATATCGCGATCAGTTAGATATTATTGTTGATTTATTAGATATTTTAAATCAACCCGAACGTTTATGTCAGGTTATTCATGATGAACTGATGGCGATTAAAGAAGAATTTGCTGATCCAAGGCGTACCGAAATTATCAGTGTGGATGCTGAAATTAATGAAGAAGATTTGATTCCTGCCGAAGATGTGGTAGTGACATTATCGCATGAAGGCTATGTCAAACGACAAAGCTTAGATGTTTACCAAGCACAACGTCGTGGTGGTCGAGGAAAATCTTCTGGTGATGTAAAAGAAGAAGATTTTATTGAACATTTGTTAATTGCTAATACACATGCCACCTTATTGTGTTTTTCTAGTGCCGGTAAAGTCTATTGGCTAAAAGTGTATAAATTACCTGAAGGCAGTCGTATCGCTAAAGGCCGACCCATCGTTAATTTATTACCCTTAGGTGAGAATGAACGAATTAATGCGGTATTACCTATACAGAATTATAGTGCTGAACATTTCATTTTTATGGCAACAGCCAATGGCACAACAAAAAAAACCAGCTTAATTGACTTTTCTAGACCGCGTAACGACGGTATTATTGCGATTGATTTACGCGAAGGGGATCGTTTAGTAGGTGTTGCGTTAACCGATGGTCAACAAGATGTTTTATTGTTTACCAATGCGGGTAAGGTAATTCGTTTTAATGAAAGTAAAGTGCGATGTATGGGTCGTACCGCCTGTGGTGTAAGAGGTGTCAAATTACAAGAAGGTCAACAGGTTATTTCTTTAATCATTGCTAAGCCCGAAGGGTTAATCTTAACGGCAACCAGTCATGGTTATGGTAAACGCACGCCTGTTCCTGAACATCGTTTAACGAGTCGTGGTGGTAGTGGTGTCGTCGCTATTAAAACAACAGAACGTAATGGTAATGTCGTAGCCGCTGTACAAGTATTGCCTGCCGATGAAGTGATGCTCATTACCAATAAAGCGACCTTAGTGCGTACACGTGTTTCTGAAATTCGTGTCGCCGGCCGCCATTCACAAGGTGTACGTTTGATACGATTGAATGAGGGTGAAACCTTAGTTGGCTTAGAACGTATCGAAGAAGACTTAACAAACGATCCAGAGCAAACGGATAGCTTGATCCATTTAGCGGCTGAAAAAACTAATAATAATGACAACTCATCCGAAGCTTAGTGTGGAAAAACAAACCTTACTTGGTGCATTAATTAATATTGGTGTGATTAAATGGGGTGAATTTACCTTACGTAGTGGTGAAATTTCACCTATATATATCGATTGTCGTGAAATTATTTCTTACCCACCTCTATTACTCAATATTGCTAAGGCATTGTGGGATAAAATAAAACATTTAAAACCGAGTTTGTTATGTGGTGTGCCTTATACGGCATTGCCGATGGCTACCGCTATTTCGCTTGAGCAAAACCTACCGATGTTGATGTGTCGTAAGGAAACTAAAAATTATGGGACAAAAAAACAAATCGAAGGTGTTTTCAAATCGGGTCAAGACTGTTTAATTATTGAAGACGTCGTGACTACTGGCGGCAGTGTGCTACAGGTAGCAGATTCTTTAAAAAAACAGGGCTTACAAGTAAAAGATATTGTTGTGTTAGTCGATAGACAACAAGGTGGCAAAGAAGCGTTGTTCGCCGCAGGTTATCAACTACATAGCGTCTACACTTTATCTGAGCTTACTGAGCTCCATGCTTGATTTATTTGTTTAATTATCAAAATGATCGATAAAAATTAAGCTTAACTTAGCATTTCTATTAATCAATAATTTTTTAAAGCAGGCGTTGTTTCAGTAAAGAGGACTTCCTTGCGTTTATTTAATCTCGAAAGTGTTTCTTTTGTTTCTTCTGTTGTTGATGTTGTATCCAATAGTTTTTCCTCAAATAAAGTAGCTAGAAATAAACTGCTAAGCAACTCAACTGCTTTAAGTTGTTCATAATTTTCTTGGTGAAGATCAAGCGCTGCTTGCTGAAAAAGAAATTTCACTATAGTTTCGTGGCCATGTTGACAGGCTAAATGCAATGCAGTGTTACCTTTTGCATTCGTTTGATTTAAGGTAAAATCATCACAATTTTCTTGAAGGCTTTTTAAATCGCCAGTTGCTGCGGCTAACAGAAAACAAATGCTTTTTCTCTTTGGTAGGATAGAAATTTTTGTCTCATAAAAGGCGTTCAGATAATCGGTTTTAATTTTCTCTCGATTTTCCATGCACAGCTCAATGTAGGTTTTTTTTGAATGTTTAATTTTTCTATCTGGATTAATCCAGATGATTTCTAAACAGTCTCTAATATCTTCGATATCTGTTGAGATAAGCAATTCATAAGGTTTTTTTTGTTGCAGATTTTTTGCATTTTTATTGGCTTGTTTGCTCAATAATTCATTGACAATGCGGTTATGTCCTAACAGGAAAGCAAAATGCAAGGGTGTATTACCGTCTTCGTCGGGTAGATTGATATCAACTTTTAATTCAATTAGTTTTTTTACAACATCGACTTGGCCTACCTTGACTGCTAAGCATAAACAAGTTTTCCCTTCGCTATCTGTTAAATTAAAATTAAATTTTTGTTTGGAATGTGTAATAGTAATAAGCTGGTCGATAAATTTTAATGCATTTTTTTCATCTTCGTTAGCAATCAAGGTATGTAAAGCCGTATTTTTGTAAGAACAAGGATTCATTTCATGACTGGCTTGCAGATTGGGATCAACACCTTGTTCTAGTAACCATTGAAATTTCTCGCAGATTTCCACTCGCGACACAGCTGCACTTTGCAGTAAGGTACCTGAACAAAAAAGTTTATGTAAATTAAGTTGCCCTTTTTTTATGGCTGTTTGGATTTCGCTTAACTTAAATCGGTTACCGGGTAAAAAATATCGAGCAACTTCTTCATCAAAGAAATAATTAGGATCAAAAATTTTCACGTTGTGCAGCAAATGATTGTTTTCTATTTTAAAAGCAGTAAAAGCCCGGTTTGCTACATCATCTTCATCCTTAAAAGTCAAATCTGGAAATTTTTCTTTTAGTGAAGTGACAATAAAGCTACAGTTTCCAGACATGGCATAATCTAAGGAAGAAAATCCATCTTTATCGAACCTATTTTTATGTCCCGCGCCGGCTTTTAATAAACGATAGACAGTTTTTTTGTCATGTTGCTTTGCTGCTAAATGTAAGGGAGTACAGCCTAACTTATTTTGCACATCGACATCTATATCGACGCTAGTTAATAAGAGTTTGGTGCTAGCATAATGCTGATTGATGATAGACCAATGGAGTGCGGTATTACCATTTGAACTTTGACGATTTATATAGTTTTTATCTAATAAGTTTCTAACTTTATCTGTATTGCCTTCCGCTGCAGCGCGACGAAATTCAATTCCTGGATCAGATGTAGGATTGGTTTGCATAACGATGTCCTTGATAATTCTTATTAAGAAAACTTCTTAGCTCTTTTTTTGTGCTAGAGCTTACTAGTCCGTGTGTTTTATATGTGATTAATATCACTACTTTTAAAAAGTAGTTTATACTATACAACTTGATTGGCTGCTATCAATGTTTTTAAAATTTCACTCTATTCTAAGGCTTTCTGATGTCTACATTTAATTGGATCGATTATACCATTATTGCCATCATTGCACTGTCGGTATTGATTAGTGTCATGCGTGGTTTTGTCCGCGAAGTGATTTCTTTAGTTATTTGGGTTGCAGCAATCGCGGTGAGTTTTATTTTTTACCGTTACATTGCTGATTTATTGGTGAATTTTATTCATTCCGATTCAGTCAGATTGGTGGTTAGTTTTGTTGGTCTATTCCTAGTTACACTCGTGTTAGGTATGTTGATTAATTATTTAATTGGTCAATTAGTCGCAAACACAGGCTTAAGCGGTACCGATCGCGTGCTAGGAATTATTTTCGGTATTGCGCGTGGAATCTTAGTCGTTGTTTTATTGATGATGCTAGTCAGTTTAACGCCCTTTGCTAAAGAAGCTTCTTGGCAAGAATCGATGTTAGTGCCGCATTTCCAACCCCTAGAAAATTGGTTAAGCAGCTTCTTGCCCGAGTCCATGCATAGTCATCTCGAATTACAACAGGATCATTTTTGATTCAATTGTTCTTTTATTTTTGAATACGGGTAGTAGGTGAGATAAACATTTCATACGATAATAACTTTTTTCTAGGATAATGACACATTTATATATTTGCTTTTTCTTTGCCTCATCGTAAATGGCGAGCACTTATTCATGGTTAATCCTCTAAGAATTGTAAAATTATTCTTGATAATTTAATAAATCCTTAATCTATTTAGTGCAAAATGTCAATAGATAAATATCTTAGAGATAAACTTATGTCAGAATTTAAAAATGGGAAAAAACTATGGAAATTGGTACGTGAACATGTTGGAAAAGATGATCCTCAAAGTATATATACAATGAAGAATTTCGTTACTGATGCCATCAGAATTAAGGGGATTTATGTTAATGAAAACCTTAGCGACCCCATTCTTTATAAAGCAAAAAATCAAATTAATGCTGTCGAAAAAGGTGTTCATGCGATCCACAGCGCGATTGAAAAATTTAAGAAGAGCCAAGATATTATAGAAGTCTGCCGAGAGATTGCTTCAATAGAGGGAATAGAGACTGATTCATTTGAAACTGGATTGTTAGATGCGACGGAATTACTTGGATTAAAATCTGATTCATTTGAAACTGGATTGCTAGATGAGACGGAATTACTTGGATTAAAATCTGATTCATTTGAAACTAGATTGTTAGATGAGACAGAATTAGTTAGGAAATTTGATCCTTTAGGAGCTCAATTTCGAAATTTTTGTGAGATTCGAAGATATATTCTTCCCTTAAGGAGCGAATTAAAAAAGGAAAACCCTGACAAAGGACTTAAAGAAAAACTTACTCCAATTAAAAATAAGTTATTAAGTATTACTTCCACGCCATGGCAATATGAAAGCGCACGTCAAATTGAAGTCATTTTCATAAATGAAGCCGCCAATAAAATGTTTAATCCACTTTTTGAAAACAAGGTAAAAAGTGAATTAAACAGTGCATGTGGGCAAAGTTGGAAGGACCAAAAAAATACGCAAAAAGATTTTTTTAAAAAATTTTTAAAACTTTTTCTTCATCAGAGCTTTATTTTTTCTAATGCATTTATTCTTAATAAGTTGGGGCAGGAACATTATAGATTCAGTAGCCCAACGATAAGAAGAATTGAATTAAGTTATGCGGACGATACTTTGTTTATCCAAGAAAGTTTTTTGACGCAAAGAATAATGGATTTAAAGACCAACGAAACATTTGAAACCACGGGTGAGGATTTTTTTGTTAAGGGGACCACAAAATATAAAATTAATATTTCTTCCTATAACGAAGGTTGGCTAGCAAAATATGCTTTAATTGATTCTACACTTGAATGTGAGGAAAAATTCAAAGCTATTTTAGATACAAGGACTATTTTAGAAAAATTTCGAGAATTTTTAGAGGCTAGTTTTGATAAGATAATAGATTATCTGAATTTAGATAAGTCTGAAAAAAACCATTCGAAATTTAAACCGATTTTCTTTGTATCAGACACGGGATCTTCGGTATCTCAAGTAATCTGTGATAAGAATGAATATAATGGAAATATTCTCAATATAAAAATAAATAGCCTTTAATAATAGGAATAATCATAGTAATTTTTTTAAGTCGATTAAAGCGCTAAAAATCGTTCGTTAACTAAAGTAGCTTAATGATAATGTTTGATCCGGATTAGCAATTAATACATTGCCTCGATTAGCATGCCAATCGCTTAACACAAAACGCCTAATCCAAATTTTTTCTGTTGATTTTATTAGTTGAATACTGGGTAAATGCGTGTGTCCATGAATGATTTGATTTATACCTGGATGATGTTGCAAGTAGGCTAATAGATCAGAGATGACAACATCATATTTAGGCATAGCAATGGCTGTGTTCGAATGTTCCTGACTACGTAAATACTTAGCAATTTTTTGGCGCCAAGACAGGGGGAGCTGCAAAAATAAAAATTGCCAAAAAGGATAGCGCGACCAGCGCCGATAACGCAGATATTGTTTATCTAAAGTGCACCAACTATCGCCATGCGTGAGTAAGGTGGGATTTCCGTATAGATTAATGATTGTCGGATCAGCGAGGTAGTGACAACCGGTTTGCTGAATAAAACGCTTACCGATGAGGAAGTCACGATTTCCAGGCATGAAATAGGTGGCTATGCCCCTCGCCGTTAAATCAGCGAGTTCGCTGATAATCATTTGATTGTATGGACTTAAATTATCGTCGCCTACCCAGGTTTCAAATAGATCGCCTAATATATATAAAGCGTCGGTTTCCCTGGCTTGCTGGTGTAAAAAATCCAGAAACAACTGGGTTATTTCGGGTTGGTCGCTACTGAGATGTAAATCGGATATAAAGAGGGTAGACATAGGCTTAATCATAGCTTAAGTGATAAATTAGTTTATAGTAGTTATTTTAAGCAAGTACTTTTAAAATAAGTATTTTTAAATTAAGTTATCAATCCTGGACTAAGTTATCAAATTTTAAACAAGTAGTTGATTATGAAAACTCGTTTTGCACCTAGCCCTACCGGCCATATCCATTTAGGCAATGCCAGAACCGCTTTGTTTAATTTTTTATTTGCACATTCGCAAGCCGGTTGTTTTTTATTACGAATAGAAGACAGCGATGCGACGCGTTCATTGCTGACGCTCGCAAAAGAATTAGAAGAAGACTTGCTTTGGTTAGGTTTACCTTGGCAAGAAGGCCCTGATCAAGAAAAAGGTCTCGGCCCTTATTATCAATCTGAGCGACAAGCAGTCTATACACTTTACTATGAACAATTAGTCAGTATGGGTCGTGCCTATCCTTGTTTTTGCAGCGAATCGGAGTTGCTCATGATGCGCAAGCGTCAGTTGGCGTCAGGTAAACCGCCGCGTTATAGTGGTCAATGTCGGCAATTAACGGCAGAGCAAATTGCCGAGAAAAAAGCGCAAGGAAAGCTTGCAAGTTTGCGCTTTCATGTTCTGCCGAAACAAGTTATTCGTTTCGATGATTTTGTCAAAGGCGAGCAAAGCTTTGTTAGTGATGATATTGGCGATTTTGTGATTCAACGCAGTGATGGGTCCGCGGCATTTTTCTTTTGTAATGCCATTGATGATGCTTTAATGAAGGTGACACATGTACTGCGTGGTGAAGATCATTTAACGAATACACCGCGCCAGATCATGTTATTACAGGCCTTGAGTTTAACTATTCCGGCGTATGGTCATATGGCATTAATTGTCGGTGATGATGGTGCCCCTTTATCAAAACGACATGGAAGTTTTAGTATTAAAACTTTGCGAGAAGCAGGTTATTTTGCCGAAGCTTTGCAAAATTACTTAGCACGTTTAGGCCATACCTACTCAAATCCGAATTTTCTGGATATTCATGACTTAGCAGAACATTTTTCATTCAGTCGACTCGGTAAATCTCCTGCACGCTATGACCAAACCCAATTAATGTATTGGCAAAAACAGGCTTTATTACATATTTCAAATGATAAACTAAGCATCTGGCTGGAAGCTAAAATACAAAATTTAGTGCCAGATGCTGTTAAGCTAAACTTTATTGAATTAATGCGCGGGACGATCTGTTTCCCTGAAGAAGCAGTCGCATGGGCAACTATTTTATTTGGCGAAGCCAACGCATTAAACTTCTCTATAGATAGCAAGATTTTTTTGCGCGAAGTCGATCCTCGGTATTGGCAGACACTCTTAACATTATTGGATGAAGAAAATTCTAATTTTAAAGTTTTAATAAAACAGTTACAACAAAAATTAAATCTAAAAGGTAAAGCCTTGTTTACACCGTTACGTTTGGCACTGACCGGACGTCATGATGGCCCTGAGCTGGCAAAGTTATTTAGCCTGTTAGGTAACGAAAAAATTCGTGAGAGAATACTCCATGCTAAAAATTTATAATACATTGACGCAAAAAAAAGAAACGTTTACACCGATGCATGCCAAGCAAGTGGGTATGTATGTCTGTGGCATGACAGTGTATGATTTGTGTCATATTGGTCATGCGCGTGTATTAGTGGCGTTTGATGTGATGTTACGTTATCTCACCATGCAAGGTTACCAGGTGAATTATGTGCGTAATATCACCGATATTGATGATAAAATCATCAAACGCGCACAAGAAAATAATGAAAGCATGTCAGCATTGACACAGCGCATGATAGCCGCCATGCATGAAGATTTTGCACAGTTAGCTATTCTGCCGCCTACGCATGAACCTAGAGCGACCGATGCTATCTCACAGATGTTAGATTTGATTCAAATCTTGCTCGATAAAAATTATGCCTACCAAGCCGATAACGGTGATATTTGTTACTCAGTAGAAAAATTTAAAAACTATGGTGAATTAGCTCATCAAAATTTGGAAAAATTACGCAGTGGTTCTCGCGTCGCTGTCGATGTTACAAAAAAGGATCCATTAGACTTTGTGCTATGGAAAAAAGCGAAACCGAATGAACCCAGTTGGGAATCTCCCTGGGGAGCAGGACGTCCCGGTTGGCATATTGAATGTTCGGCGATGTCGATGGCGGCTTTAGGTGAACATTTTGATATCCATGGCGGCGGTTTAGATTTAGTCTTTCCACATCATCAAAATGAAATTGCACAATCCGAAGGGGCGACCGATCACAAATTTGTTAATACCTGGATCCATGTCGGTTTTGTACAAACCAATCGTCAAAAAATGTCAAAGTCTTTAGGCAATTTTTTTACATTGCGTGATGTGTTAAAACAATATCCCGCAGAAGTCATTCGTTATTTCTTAGTTTCAAGTCATTATCGTAGTCCAATACAGTATAGCCAAGAAAATTTACAAACTGCACAGGCGGCTTTACAACGTTTGTATACCAGTTTACGCGGCTTGTTGAGTAAAGCGCCGCAAACTTTTGATGTTGAACAATTCCAAGGAGAATATCTAGAAAGATTTCAAGCGGCAATGGATGATGATTTTAATACGCCTGAAGCGTTAGCGGTATTATTTGATTTAGCGCGAGAAATCAATCGTTTGCGCGAAACGGATAATAAGCAAGCGTTGCAACTTGCAAAATATTTACAATATCTGGCAAGCATCTTAGGTATTTTGCAACAGGATCCAGAACATTTTTTAAAACTTGGCTTGCAACAAAAGGTAAGCGATGAAAAGAAAATCAATGATTTAATTACCGCACGTAATCAAGCACGAGCGGCTAAAAATTGGCAAGAGGGAGATAGAATACGCGATGAATTATTGAGTTTAGGTGTGGTATTAGAAGATACTGCTACGGGTACTGAATGGCGAAGAAAATAAAAGTTAATAAAAAATCTGCATTCTTATAAATCTTTTTTGAGACTCCCAAGCTAGAATTTCTCTCATAGCTTGGGTAGGACGAGCGATGGCTATCTCGACAGGGTTGATCTAGAGGCAGATTGATTATCAAGTTCACTCTCTTGATTATTCTTACTGTCTTGATTTAATTGCAGATTGAAAACAGCTTGTCCTGCTGCAAGCCAGGAATTTTTTTGGATATCTAAAAATTTATCAAATTCAGGTATAGGTTTTCCTGCATAATTTGCATCTTCAGCAGCAGGTCTGTAATAACTATCGAACAGCTTTTTCACGTCAGAAAAATTAGTTGGTTTGCTTTCTATTTTACACAAAGCAAAATTAGCCCAAGCATTTGCTGTGTTTATTTTGCCATTTTCAACTATTTCTTTCACTGAACAATCTATCGATCCGCCCGCTATGGGAGTTTCGTTTGTCCCTCTCCACCAATGGCCTTGAGTTTTAGTTCGGTATGTTTGGTAAACCTCCTCTACCTTTTTTTTATCTGCTTCATTAAGATTTGAATATAAAATTTTAGTTGGTTCGTACATAATAATCCCCTATTTTTTTTAATAAAAATTATTTGGTCCTTTTACGAACTTAAATAATAACCTAAACTGATAAGAAGCTCAAAAATTTTTAATGAAAAATCTGATTTAATTTTAATTAAAAATTTTTGAAACTGTAAATTATATTTAACTAAAACGTTGATTAAAAATAGATAGATCGATTTATTTTATAAAACATATTTTTTATTTTTAGATCCCTTAGAAATTTGGTTTTTCTAAAGATTATATTCAAATAAAAAAGCTAACTTACGAAGCGGGTTGCATTTGCGTTTTGAATGTTGGCTCTAAATCCAATAAATTTATCATCGGAATTTTGGTTCTATACCGAAAAAATGCGTTACTTCTAAAGACGTAGGCAAATCTATTAGCTGATTTAGTATAGTATTTGCGTCTATGGCATCAGCATACTTTTTATTATCTTTTAATAATTTAATTATAGCTACATCCGAATACTTATTTATGGTTTCTGTCCAAGAATTACTTGAAATGGAAGTTGGGAAAACAGGAAAGGTAGAAAAATTAGCTGGGAGTTTTGTTTGAGAATTTCCATTCGGTATCGACATAGGCGTCATAACAGGAGGAAAATTAGGAGTCGATGATGAAGTTGTCCAGGATCTAGAATCTGTTAATCGGGTATCTTCTTTTAGTATAATGAAATATTTGAATCCTCTTTCTAGGGTTAACTCTGCGCATCGTTTAAGTAAAAAATTTTCAACAAGTTCTTTAGAAAAATAGTTATTCCCTATAAAAGAAACTTTATAAATATTCTTAGAAAATTCAAGGTCTTTATATCCACTTTCAGTTTTTGAATTATACGGTTGATAACAAGGGTAAGTGGTGCATCCAGTAAAAGCTAAAATGAGTAATGAGAGTGTAAATAATTTTATTTTCTTAAACATAATGTTTATTTTTATTATTATTAAAGATTTAATGTTTTTGAATAATTTTTATTGTCTCATATTAGCGGAATTTTTTTAATTTTCCAAGCCATTCTAAAAATGAATTTCATATAGTAGAGTATCTTGTAGATTTCTTTTATATTCTGCATTTTGAAAATTTTAATTGCTTTTAAAATTATTTATTTTTTCGAGGAATTTTTAATATCAACACCAAGGTAATCAAAGCAAGAAATGCTGCGACAAACATGGTGATGCTAAATGCGCTGGTATACGCTTTTGCTGCTGCGATTTTTAATAATTGCAAACTTTGTTGTGATAAATGACTGACGGCTTGCATCGCGCGTTGTGATTGTACTAATAAACCATCAATTTGATATTCCTTTAGAGAAGATAAAGGTGCAGCACTGTTTTTCAAGAAAGAACCCAGTTGCCATTTATTTAAACTACCTAACAATCCAGCGAATACCGCTAAGCCTATCGAGATGCCAAATTGGCGCGAACAATTCAATATGGCACTGGCAATGCCGCGTTGCTCGACTTTGACCATATTCATCACCGTTACCATAATGCCGGATAACGTTAAGGGGAAACCAATGCCGAAGCCGAGTAAACCAGGGAATAAAATAGGGTAGGTTTGGTAGGGACTAAAAATTCCTATCCAAATAATACTCAATACGATAAGTAACGTACCCGAGAACATCGGTAGCGTGGCCCCGTATTTATCGCGTAAATAACCACCGACCGGTGCCATAATAATAACAGGTAACATCGCCGGTAATAGCAGTATGCCGGCTTTTAAAGGGGTGAAATGTAACACATTTTGTAAAAATATTGCCCAAAATACAAACACAATACCTATGGCTTGAATAATCAGTAGCACACTAAATAAAATGGAAAAAGTTAGGTTTTTAAATAGGTCTAATTCAACTAATGGATTGCTGGTTTTGTTTTCCCATAGAATAAAAATACCAAGGCTCACAATACTTAATAGTAATAAACCGATGATCGAAAAAGAAGTCCAACCCCAATTCGGCCCTTCCATAAAACATAAAACAAATCCACTAATAAAAAGTATCGAGATAAAAAATCCTAACCAATCGAGATTCATTTTTTCGGATCGTTGCCATTTTGGGAGAGAAAAAAACGCTAAAAAAATACTAATTAATGCAATCGGGAAATTAATCCAAAACACGGCTCTCCAGCTAAAGACTTGAGTTAGGAGTCCACCTAACAAAGGTCCTAAAGCGAGAAAGATAGCCGCTAGCGCAACGTAAATTCCTAAGGCTTTACCACGTTCTTTATCAGGGAAGGCATTGGTGACTAAAGCATTGGTCGAAGGCATCATAAAGGCAGCACCGATGCCCTGAATAGCACGCATGGTGACTAGCCATGCGCCTGATTCGGCTAAAGCGCATAACACCGATGCAATAACGAAAACATGCACCCCAAATAAAAACGCGCGTTTGTGGCCGAGTCTATCGCCTATTTTTCCACCCAATAGAATAGTGGCACTTATCGCTAATAGATAAGCATTGATTATCCATTGCGTCAGGCTATTGCTGAGGTTAAGTTCACGTTGCATAGCGGGTAGAGCCACGGCTAAGGCTGTTTGGTCAATAAATACCAGGGCCAAGGCACTTGACATGGCGAGCAGGATCCACCACTTACGATTTTTTTCTGAAAATTTAATCATGATATTTCTTCTTAGCCGTTAAAAATAGACTATCCTTTTAGTAAGAGTAACGCTTTCTTAAAAAGCGAAAGAACCGCCCTCAAAAAGCGGAAGGAGCCATTATGCGTATACTCATAAGATTTGGTTTATTGATTGCATTACTGGTTGTGTTCTTAATTATGCATGGCGATAGTTTTGCTGCGCGCGGTTGGTTGTTACAAAGTTTGTGCAATGATCCTCGACTTTATTGTTTGGTCGTAGCGAGAGGGGAAACTTGGTACACCTTATTTCCTAATCCACAACGACGCGAATTAGTGCAGCGTATTAACCGTATGAATACGGGTATATGGCCTGGAATGAGGATCGCGGCACCACGAAATCTCGATGCAACTAATTGGATGGAGTATACACCATTTTCACCTTACAGAACGCCTTCCGGAAGAAAAATGATCGTTTACTCTCCGGCATTGAATGCGTGGGCGGCTTATGGTCCAGCGGGAAATATTATTCGCTGGGGACCGGGATCAGGTGGCCAAAATTGGTGTCCGGATTTAGGTAGGCCGTGTCATACGCCTTCTGGAGCATTCAAAATCTATGAAAAACGAGGAGCGGGTTGTCGATCAACTAAATTTCCTAAGCCTTATGGTGGGGCACCGATGCCTTACTGCATGTTTTTTAAAGGCGGTTTTGCGATGCACGGTTCACGCGGCGTACCTGGTTATAATGCCAGTCACGGTTGTCTGCGCATGTTTGTTGACGATGCGTATTGGCTCAACAAAGAATTTGCAGATATTGGTACGCAGGTGATCGTTTTACCTTATCCTTCGAATCATGTTCAGGTCAGTGATGATGACGATGATGATGACGATGATGATATAATCAGCAGCAATGATGATTTCGATTTATTCGACAATCAAATAGCGGATAATCAATTGGGAATCACCAGCGCTGTCGATGAACAAGTTGCAGCGAGTAAAGATGATAAGAATCAAGCTGAACTGAAAAAGATCGAAGATGCGATTACTAATCATGCTTAATTTATGGTCTAAGAAAAGTAGGATAGGAAACAAATTGATGTATCGGTCAGCAAGATAAGTTTAAATTGGTGCAAACGATTTTATTTTACTGAATACATTTATGTCCTTACCCGCTTTGGATCATTTTCTACCTTGGCTAAATCACTACGGTAGCCTAGCGATTTTTATTTGGTTTGCGTTAGGAATTTTTGCTTTACCGATACCGGAAGAATCCTTGCTGTTACTGCTGGGATTTTTAATGGCCAAAGGAAAACTGACTATCGTTTCCAGTTTATTGGCCGCTTATGCAGGAAGTTGTTGCGGTATCAGTGGAAGTTATGGGCTGGGTCGGGCTACCGGTCATTATCTGAGTCAAAGTTGGGGACGATATATCGGACTAACAGAAAAACGCTACCAAGCAGCGCACAATTGGTTTGAGCGTTTCGGTAAATGGGCCTTAGTCATCGGTTATTTTATTCCTGGGGTGCGCCACCTGACCGGTTATGTGGCGGGTGCATTAAAATTGCCGTTTCGCTATTTTGCCGTGTTTGCTTATTCGGGTGCTGTGTTATGGGTGAGTCTATTTATTGGTATTGGCTATCTTTTTCACGACCACTGGCATAGTGCGGCTGAGGCGCTGCACACACAGATTAGTTTACTGTTAAAAACGTTTATCTAGCTAACATTATTAATTATACAGCTTCAATTTTTATCGTCATTATGAGCTTTATTGCCAAATTTGGTTGTTGCGAGCACCGAAGCTGCATCAATCCAAGGAATATTGGGTAATTAATGGCCTACTTATTCCACTCGCTCGTCATAACAGAGATTTTTTTATTCCTCTTTTTTATTTTTAATGCTATTTCAGCGTGAAAATTTCTAATTTTTTGTCCTATGCTGATCTCGCAATTTCTAGAATTGCTCTTAATATTTAATTAATAAATTTAATTTATTATAAATTCTAATAATTATAAAAATAAAGAATAGGCATGAGTTCTCTACCAGATACGATAAAAGACGTTTTAGCAAATGAAATTCCTAATAATACAACTGGATGTAAGGTAACTTTATCTGTTGGGGAGATTTTACTCCTCGTATTAACTGTTTGCAAAAAAACTAAAGCCAATGACCTTGATCTCACCCAGTTTTATCAGCTGTATCTCGAGGGTGTAAAAACCGAAGCAGATAGAGAGCTCATTAAGGAAATCGAAAAAGTTATTACAGATAAGAGTTTTGTTATTAAGTCCGATTCTAAAACTATTAATGATGATCCAATCAGACGTTACTTTGAAACAAACCTAGCCTACCATATTTTACAAAATAATGCCGAGACTTTGGACCATGCTAAATTAGAAAATTTTACTCAATGTTTAAAAAATCGACTCTTTTCCTTGCAAAATGTAAAACCCTCTTTATTTGTAGTTGAAAAAATACTTAAAGGTGATTTGGATGAGAATGTATTAAACAAGTATGAATTAGAATATGCAGAATTAACATATAAATTACTAAAAAATGATTTTTATGGATTGTCTGAAGTTGCTTGTAAAAATTTATATCAAATTGCTTGTAGTACTATTTTAGCAACGTTAAATACTCAAAATGATGAATCAATACCAGCTAATATTTATAGTAATAGTATCTTCACCATGGGTATGGATGGACGAGGGCGGTTCATTAAGCCATTTCATGATGAGGTTAGGACAACTGCTAAAGGGCTGATGAAGTCTATATCTCCTCTTCCTATGTACCATGATGTAGTAAATCCTGTTGAGGAAAGCTATGCGGATATTTACTCCCCCTTCCAACGATCGGCTGATCAATCAGATTATATGATAGAAAGTCAATGGAGTCAGCGTTTGTTTTCGCGTCAAACACAAGTCTATTCGAACGGGATTTCTAGTACAACGCTAGCGCAGATTAGAAATATGATTTTGCAACGCAGGTTAGGATCTCATGATTATAATATTTCTTTTAAGCACTACATGACAGTTTTTGCTTCTTTAATGCTTTATAATAGTGGAGGACATTCATTTTTTGAAATTTTTGAGGTTTTCAAACTGCCATTTTGCACAGAATTAATGGAGGGTGAGTTAGATACTCAAGAGGCGTTAAAAAATGATAAGCTCATGTTTAAATTACTTTACGAAGATCAAAAAGATGCATTTGAACAGGCCCTTCAATCTACGCAATTTTATGCAAATACGTTGTTAAATAAAAAATTACTTAATGCAGAATTTAAAAAACAAAGGATAAAAGACGATTCTGATTTATTTTCTATCTCTGAAGAGAAATTGACATTGCATCATGCAGTGATAAATTTAACTGCGGATGAGTTGCAGAAACGATTAGATAGTTCAGATGATGTAAAAGCGGATGTTGATTCTCTAAATCATAAAGGATGGACTGCATTGATGGTTGCCGCTCAATTGGGTAAAGTTGATCATGTAAATAAACTTCTTGCCGCTAAATCAAATATTGGGCGACAGGTAAAATGCTTGTCAGCGTTAGAGCTTGCAATAAAAAGTGAAAATTATAATGTTGTACTTACTTTACTTACTGCAGGAGCTGTCGTAAAGAGGAAAAATACTTTATTACAAAAGCTATACAAAGGCTCACCTGCCATATATTTAGCATGTCGTCAGAGAGATATGCGTATTCTTGAAGCTTTATTGCAATATGAAAATAAATTTAATTTTGGAGATATTAAAAAAGCGTTATTAGTTGCATTAGAAGCTGAAAATTTTGAAGCCATGCAGGTATTAGTTAATTATATTAATCAGCATTCTGAAAAAAAACATTTTTCAGAAGACCATAAATTTTTACTTTTAAAAAAGGCTACTGCGTTAGGTAGTTTGCAATTAATTCAAAGTATCAAAAGTTTACTTTTTCCTCCAACTAGTCCAATTGACTATTCAACGTTACTGAATATAGCCGCTACAAAAGGATTTTTACCTATTGCTGGATATTTATTAAAATTATCTAATAATCATATTTCTAAGGTAGAAAATAAAGAACCGACTTTTTTAATAGATTTTAATAAATTATTACTTACCGCCCTAAACAATAATCACTTTGCTATGGCAGTATTTTTGATAATCGCGGGGGCTAATCCTGTCACTATACCTACTAATAGCTCTTGTTTTATGCAGTTTTATAACTATTTGGCAGATCCTAAATTGAGTGAATTTCTTTTTACTGAAATTGATAATGAACTTATTGCTAAAAGAATTAAAGATATCGGAGAAAACTTGCAACAAAAAGAAAGCGGTATATTTCATAATTTTTTGACAAAGCTTGTTAGTTTTTTGAACAAAATTTTGTCGAATAATTGGAGATTAAGTTATAACGATAAAACATTAGTTATGCGTAAATTATCAATGCTGTTTACTAGTAAACAGCCGGTAGAAATAGTGTCTATTGAACATCCATTAGAATCTCCAATCAAAGCCATTTAGTGAAGAATACTCTCTTATCTTTAAAAAAAATAACTTAAATTCCAGTACATAATCAAACTTGAATTGAGACATGCAGGCCTGCTATATGGATATTACTACGATAAATGCAAATAGAGTTTATGAAATTATTAGGGGAACTTAGAGATCCATAAAATGAGTCTAAAATTAAATCTGGGAATTACATTTTTTTTGTGTCTGATGCAATACGCAATATGCAAAATATTGTTAGTGAAAAGAAAATAAAGGTCTCAGACTAGCAATTGGTTTTGGTTTTTAAAAAATTAATGGAATTTTTAAATAAAAAATTTTTGCAACACCAAGAATAACATCATAGTAGTTCATTAAATAGATATAGTTTAGCCGCCAATCTTTCAGTAAACTCCCACTCACACCAGAGTGGGAATGAATATGTTTTATTCTATTATTAGGGTGATTTGCTTATGGAAGCACTTGCGTGTTGATCTTGAATGCTATTAGGTAATTGTGTATTTTTTTCATCGAAGAATAATGAGTAGTTTATTGGAGATACTGGGGCGTTGGTATTATTATCATTAGAATTTTCCTTGCCAATGACTTTTTCGTTTCTATCATTTCTATTATTTGATGCTTCTTGAAGTGTACAGAGTAATGCTGTTTCATTCGCTAGCGTGTCAGAATTTTTTTGTTTAGTTGTTTTATTTTTTGAAGCAAAAAACCAAATAAACGGTGTACTAAGCAGAACAATAGGTAAACACACCATAGCGAATGTTAAAGAAAGCACTAGAATCGGTACGACTATGATAAGCACTAATGGAATTATAAAAAATAGAGATATTGTAGCTCCCGTTGCAAGATGTAATAATTGTAAAGCCCGCTGCGCTGTTCGTTTCAGTCTGGCAACAACCCCCTTATTTTCATCAATTTTCGCACTTGCTTCCATGACGGGAGTTAGCTGTATTAACTCTTGGATACGTTCTTTTGTGGGATTATTTTCAGCGATTTCTTGGAATTTTTTTCTTGATATTGTTTGTCTAGGCATGATGGATTCCAGGTTGAATGGATTTAACGAACAGGATACATTCGTTGTTATTAGTAAAACGGTTTATTACTAATGAATGAAAAAATATTCCTCCTACATTCAAATAAATTAGAAGATTACCGGATATTTATTAAGTCAGTATTAAGAAAGCCGTTTGCAAAATAATTTCTTTGGTTATGGCTTTGATTTTATCTGCGAAACTTATTCTCAATCACTTTAAAAAAATTTATTAATTTAAATGCTGTTTACTTCCTCTCCCCTTATTCATCAGACTTTAAAATGCTCGATTGATTCAGTCATAGATGTTTCAATAAATTTCCATTCACACCAGAGTGAGGTGAGTGGGAAATACAAACCACAGCGTACGGTTTGTTGCGTATCTAACAACAATGCCTGTGCATAGTTATTCAATTGTTGTTGATGTTGTTGCATGGCGGTTTTTAAAAATTCTTCAGGTTTATTGCCTTGATAGTCGGAGGTTTTATAATCAATAACCCAACGAATACTTGTAACGGGATCGATAAAAGTTCGATCGATGACACAATTTTGTAACTTGTCGTTGAGTAGGGCAGTGATGGCATATTCTGATTGTGCAGCCTGATGTTGCTGGCTCAATATCCAACGTCCACGGGGATCGGCTAAGGTTTTTTCTAAACAGGCATTCAGCTTCGCTAAGGCTTGTGGTATTTGCTCTGCAAGCAATCCGTTTTGTGCCAATAATCCGATTAACATGGCTTGTACAGAGCGTATTTTTTCTTTATTCCATTGCTGAAAACCATCTTGACTGATTTGATACAGTAAACGATGGATTACTGTTCCTAATATCCGCTCGGGATGCAATTGCCAATGATAAGAGTACACTTGAGATTTTATCTCGGAAGATGTCACACATTGATGCGGAATAGATTGCCAATCTGCCGGTAAACGTTTTAATAAACTTTGTGTGCGTATGGCTAGCGTATTTTTTGCTGATGCATGGACTACAATCTGCTCTGGTTGGATATCCATAACTGGCCATAAATGACTTAATAATGAATGTGGAGCAGGGGATTTAAGTTCTCCCGAGGCATCGCGAATTAATGTGCCTAGTAAATGTAAGGATTGCTTGGCACGCGTGCAAGCGACATATAATAAGCGGATTAACTCAGCTGCATTTTTTTGCTTTTCTTCACTAAAAAGATAATCATAAATTAAATCTTGTTCTTCATGACTGGCTTTAATCGGCGCCAATAAAAAATCTTTTTTTTGTTGTGCAAAGATTTTCTCACTCGATAATAATAATGGAGATTGCAGAGGGCGACCACGCCGATGCAAGCCGGGTAAGATGACATGATCATATTCTAAACCTTTGGCTTTATGGATGGTCATGACGTCGACAGGGTGTGCAGAGATGGCAGAAGTGGTTTGAGTATAAATATGACTTAACTCATCTTCTAGTTTAAAAAAATCCAATGCTGCGCCTTCCTGTTTAATTTTATTTTCTAGAAAATTTAAATACGTATGGATATGATCCATTTCCTCCCAGCTTGACAAGGTGGTCGGTCCGCCTAAGGCTAACCAGGTTTGTTTGACCCATAAGGACAAAGAAAGTCGACCTTGTTGTTGCAAACTTTGTTGTAAAATGGGCATGATGCGACGTAAACGTTGTTTAGTGTCTGCTCTGAGTGGAATTTCTTCAAACTGCTGTAGCTGTTGCCAAATACTGAGCGATGTTTTTTTTTCATCATCATCATACCATTGTGTAATTTGGTATAGATCGTTTAACGACAAACCACAATAAGGTGAGCGTAATAAGGCGAGCCAAGCGATCCTATCCCCTAAGTGATGTAGCGCACGGGTTAAGGCTAATAGATCGCGCACCGCTGATTTTTTGGCGAGACTATCAATCTCTACGGCTTGATAAGCAATCGCCGCGCGCTGCAAGGCCGGTAAAATACTGCTTAAATGACTACGTGCACGGACTAAAACTACAATAGAAGCTTGGCTATCTTTACGCTGAATTTTTTGAATAATTTTTATGATCTGCTCGGCTTCTGCGGATTCTGCTAAGACTGCATCATCTGCTTGCTGCCAGTAGCTACAAACGGCAGCGTGACTTTGTTGTGCTTGCGAGTAAGCGCTTGCAGGAGAGAAACAAATAGTGCCGTGTTGTAGGTCCTGAGTGTTTGGCAGTAATTGGCTAAACTGTTGATTCACCCAATCGATAATGCCAGGTGTAGAACGAAAATTAACTGACAAACTTAAAGCTTGCAGTTGCATCGTGCCAATACCGTAATGTTGCACCTGTAAAAATAAACCGACTTCGGCTTTGCGAAATCGATAGATGGATTGCATGGGATCACCGACTAAAAATAAACTTCGACCTTCTTGATTTTGCCAACCGGCGGTTAATTTTTCGATTAAGTTCAATTGTGTATTGGAAGTATCTTGAAATTCATCCACAAGTAGATGTTGGATTTGATAGTCTAAGGCGAGTGCTAAATCACTGGGATTCTCGGTCTGACCTAAGGCAGCGCTAGCTGCGAGTAAGATTTCGGTGTAATCGACTTTTTGTTGTTGTTGGAAAATAATTTTTAAATGGGCAACCAATACCGGTAATAATTCAAAGAGTGACTTGAGAATTTGCCATTGTGACTCGGTATAATGCAAAGGCGGTGCTTGTTTTAAAGCGATTAAGGTTTCTTGTACTAAATCTTGTTGACTTAAATGGTCAATTAACTTCAAACATTGTTTTTTTAGTGTTTGAATCTCTGCCTGTGCCGCTTTATTTTTTATTTCATTGGCAGCAGCAAAACCTTCAGTTTTTCGTAGTTGTTTGCGCCAAGTATTCGATTCAGTTAGCAATAACTGACTCACTGCTTGCCAAAAGTTTAAATCATCATGCTGGACTAAAGGTATTCGCAGGCGCTGCTGTAAGGAAAAATTTAGAACCTGAAAAAGTTCTTTGGCGGTGTCTTGGCTAATTAAACGATTTAATTTTTCGACTAATACTTGATTAATGTTAAATAAAGTGTGTTCTAAATCTTCGCGTAAATGTTGTTGGTGTTGCAGCAAATAGTCCAACCATTGTTCGCGTCGAGCCAACATGGGAATAAATAAATTTTCTACACGTTGAAAATCATTATCTAAATGACTCAACAAATGACTTAATGCGGCTTGCCAGGGCAATGGTTCTTCGAGCTGCTTGAGTAGTTCTTGTATCGCTAAACGATATAAATACTCAGGATGATCAACCGGCATTAATTTTTCACCTAATCCTGCGAGTAAAGGCATTTGTCTGATTAAGGATAGGCAAAAACTATCGATGGTAAGTATACGCAGTCGATTGGGATTGCTTAATAAATTCCAGCCTAAAGCGAGATCCTGTGTTAACACTTTTTTGGCCAAATAATAACGTTCGGTATCTTTGCCAGTAGGCGTTGCAGTGTTTAGCGCGAGTTCTAAGGCCTGCATGAGGCGTAAACGCATTTCGTTAGCGGCTTTACGTGTGAAAGTAATGGCGATAATGGCTTCTGGTACAGCGACGCAGGTTAGCAACACTAGATAACGACGTACTAGTAATTCTGTTTTTCCAGAGCCGGCAGGTGCTTGCACAATAAATGATTGCTTGGGATCGAGTGCTTGCTGGCGTTGTTTGGCATCGGCTAAGTGTTGTGATGGAGACCTCATATTATGCCTGTGTAATTTGTAAGTGATTAACACGACAGAGCAATTGCAGATCGCACTGTCGACAGGTGCTAGGACCGTGTTTCGGATTGACATCAGCAACACCGTGTTGGAATTCTATAGCGAGTTTTTCCAAAGAAGTTTGCCAATGCTTAAGAAGATCCGACCATTGACTTAGGTTCTGTGAGGTTTTTAATTTTTTTAAGGGTATAAGTTGCTGCATAGCAGTTTCTTCTGCGCTTAAGCCCTGAAGCGTAACCTTATTACTGCGTAGATGCATGATGGCAAAGCTGCGTACCGTTTCCGGATAGCTTAAGCAATACAACGGTAATTGTGGATAATCACAGCGTTCTTCTAGCCAATCTATTTTACCGGGTATACCGGTTTTGTAATCAATAATCATGCTGTTTGTTGCGTTAAGGTGATCGATACGATCAATCCTTAGTGTCAGAGATACTTTAGCAAGCGTGAGTTGTCTTTTTGTTTCATGTTGCGTTTGTATAAAAACCGGGCGTTGTTTTTCTAAAGCGACGATATTTTTAAATAAAGTTTGCAAACGACGGCGCTCGATGTCGATAAAATGAGTTTTAAAAACCATCGGCCGTTTTTTACTAAATAAACCTAAGCTATGATCAATAGCGGCATTAATGAGTTGATCCAAAGCACTCGGTGTTTGTGCTAATAAGGTTTTTTGATCCTTTACTTCATTCCAAAATTTTTCTAACACCTGATGTAATAGTATGCCACGATCGCGGGCGTTGAGTCCGTTTTGCGGAAAAGAATGAAACTGCGCTTGCAAACGCCAGCGTGCATAGGCTTGAAATGGGCATGCCGCTTGCGATTGTAAAAGTTGTGTGCCCGCACTAAAACTTTCTTCCGGAGAAAATGCTAGTGTTTCATCCGTATAATATTCCCATTGTTGTAAGTGCATTATTTTTTTTGCTAAAGGTTGATACAAAGGGAGTTTCAGATCGCTTAATTTGATTTCTGGTAAAGTTTTAATTAAGACACTGGGACGTAAAATCTGATCCAAATGCTGTTCCGGATAACTGAAAATAATGTTTTTTGTGCAGCCAATTAAGTTTTTCGTTAGCAAGGAAGCAAAATAATATTCTCGTTCGTTCGAGGCGTAAGGGATTTGGTATATACGCTGCAAAGCATAAGGAATAAATGGATTAGGTTGTGCGGCGGCTGGCCAAGTTCTATCGTCAAGTCCCATTACCCATAAACTATCAAAATACATACCGGCGCTATCCAGTAAACCCAATATTTGGATTGGAGGTTCATGCAAGGTTTTGGTTTGGAATATGGAATTGCTAAGTAATTCATGTAATTGTTGTAATGCTTGCGTTTGCGAAAGGTCACCAAGAATAAAATCTAAACTAGCCAGTTCTGTTAGTAATTCTGACCAGCATTCCAACAATTGAAATTCACTACTGATTAAAGAACGTTCGCCAGGCCATGCTAAAGCGAGAAGCTTACTAGCAAAATATTTTGACCAAAAACTAGGTTTTGCTAAAAAATTAACAGAATATTTTTTTATTAAATGACTTAGGTTGCTAATTAAATTACTTAACAGCGGACAAGCGTGTTGATAGCTTACTTTAAGCAGCTGTTCTAAGCTCAATCTATTTTCCGCAGTATTACGTAAGGTGATATCAAGCTGTGTACGTGATGCTTGTTCTTGTTGCGAACCTCCTAAGTAAGGTGTGAGTAATAACTGATTAATTTGCTGAAATGAATTGATCTCGTCTAAGCTAAGAATAAGCATTGCTGTTTGAATTAAAGGAAATTCTAACAAACCATTACCTGCAGCGATGTTAAAAGGGGGAGGATTCACATTGTTCGGCGCTAATTCGCTGAATACATCAGTAAAGGTGTTGAGTAACTGTGTGCGTTGCTCGACTAGATTTGGAATCACACAGGCGATATTTTTTGCTCCTAGTTGCCAGGATTGATAGGCCCAAAGTGCCATTTGTTGGGATTCAGTTTCTTTGTCTGTTAAACACAGACGGTGTTGTTTTGTTTGTAAATGAACCGGTGCGAAATAATAAAGTTGACAGTGCTGTTCTTCTAAGACGCTGAGTAGTTTTTTATATTGTGGATTTATTTCATTAAAGCCAATTAAAAAAATACGTGAGGGAGGTTTTAAAATTTTCTTGTTGAATAAAAGAATTAAATGATTGAGTGCACTGGATAAATCAACATAAGCATGGTCTTGGCAAAAGCTTACGAAATCAGTGGCCCAGGTTTGCCAGGTTTCAGTTTCATTGCTTTGTTTAAAATGCGTTGTTTGATAATCAAGTTGCGCTTGTTGAAGTAATTGCCAAGCTTGCTGAGCATTTTTGGCGGTATCCGCGTTACCTAAAAAAGAATAAAAAGATTGCTGAATAATGGTTTTCCATATTAGACATTCTTGTAGCTTGTTGAGTAAACGCAAAGGAAAACCCTTTTGTTCGATGAATTGTTTTTCCCAAAGTATTTCTAACCATCGTGTGAAAGTAAAAATTTGTGGTGTGCACCAAACACGTTTTTTTTGCGTTTGTTGATATTGTGCATAAGCTTTATGTAAAAAAGGAATTATGCGTTTATTACCCGTCAATAATAGATCCTCTGGATTTAACTGCTTGAAAAGTTTGTTATAAATTTCCATAGACTACCTATTGACAACGCTAAGTTTAGCTAAGAAAGTACAGGACTTTTGCACAAGTCGGCTTAATTTAATTTATTCTATGTAATCTTAACAGCATTAAATATAATTTTCTGATTGACAGGAGCTAACTATTTGAAAAAAGGAGTTTTTTATCTTTTGTTTAAAGCTTGTACAAATTGTAACGATGACTTATAAATCAAGGTTTTTAGTAGCTTCCCCCAACTCTGTCCACAAAGTTATTCACAGAATCTGTGGGTAAACATGAATTTGTCATCCTAATGCCTAATAATTAAACATTTTTATACACAAGCGACAACTTTTCAAAGACGCGGAATCTATTTGCTAATTTCTATAAGTATTCTATACTCACTGCACATCACGATGCGAGAGCATCGAGCGTGTTTTCATCTCGCGATGGAGATTTTCAAGAGGAGAAGCGCGATTCTCTGTTTGAATGGCTGAACCCGAGCTTAGCTCGAGCCAGTCATATAGGCGGGATACCGCTCACCTGGAGTTTGAAAGATACACATTTTTAAGTAAGAGCGGTATACTCGTGACTTCGGTAGCGAAAGCCAAACGTTGTAAAGGAGTTTTCAGCGTGTTCTTAAGAGGAATGGCCTTAATTTTTGCTATTGTTTTTATTCTTTTAGGCATATTGGGCTTTATTCCACCTATTACACCTAACCATGTGTTGTTCAACTTTTTTACGGTTGGGATTTTATTAAGTATTTTCTATATTCTAATCGGTTTGCTGGCTTTATCCGCTAGCGGATCAATGTTTTATGCGCGTTTGTATTTTAAATTTTTTGGTATAATCTTTGCTGCTATTGCGATTTGGGGTTTCGCCATGAATGGCGATTTGAGGCTAGTACATATCAATATTTCAGATAGTTTCTTTTATCTTCTGACTGCTATTATTGCGTTGTATTTGGGTTTTACCAGTAAACTGCCTCGTTCTTATGCACATTAATGGAACTTTCGAGAAATTAAAATTAAGCCACCGCACGCATTTCTGAACTGATAGCATTGTTTTTCAAATCAGATTCAACAAAACTCTCAGCTTCGAGTAGGTCAATTTCTTGGTAAGCTGTAAATAAATTACCGAGTCTACCCGCCGTTAGGGCAGAATATTGAAGTTTGAGTTCAAATAAGTCCACCCCGGTAACGAAATCTTTTGTATCTAAGACTTTTTCTAAGGCTTGGGCCGCCTCTAGTTTTTGTTCCGTAGAATATCGCCATTTGAAAAAGGAAAATTTAGTCGTATAGGTTATTTTTTTGATTTTTCGATCTTCAAGTTCATTTAAATAACAATGAAATAATTTATCGGTCACAAGTTTTAAATTACTAGGATTTTCGGCAAAATAGTCTTTATTAAAATAAATCAATAATAGCGCTGAACAATTTGATATAATTTTATCTAACAACGCATGGTCTTCGACAGTTTTTATTGGCCAAAGTGCAATTTGTTCAAATATAAAATAAGCTGCTAAGTCCTGTATGGGGATTAAGTTTTCATTATTTATAGAATTAGCGAGAAAATTTAAAGTTTTTTTCAAGGGAAAGGGATATCTAGAACAAGTGGGGCGAAAAATATAGTTATCTTGAGCATCTTGTTCTCTTAACAAATCAATAAGGACTTGGATTCCAAAAGATTCAATATGATCGTCGATAAACTTTAGCAGGGCATTGACAGGTGTTTGATCTTCTAGTTGCGAGGTGACTGACAAGACACTTTTATAGTAATCATAACGGCCACCAAAAAATATCGCATTGGATGCTTGTTTATCGTGAATTTTTTTAAAAACAAACTCTTTTATGGTGTCAATACTAATAGGTCCAGGAGCAATATTATCAGCTAAAAATGTCAACAGCAACTCAACCACTTTAGGCCGATAAGTGGCAGCAATCATTAATGTATTACATTTGTTTGGATCATGAGCAAGAATCAATTTATTAAGAAACTCAGGTGAAAAAATTTTAGGATTTTTTTGAATAAAATTTAGTATATGATCTACGCCATCATATTGATTACGTGCCGCTAACATGAAGGAGTTGTATTCTTGTTCACTTTTTTCTAAGATCAATTTAAACAAATTTTCTTGAGTAAAAAGATCTGGATGTTTTTCAATAAATTCCAATACTAGCTTTAAAGAATGAGATTTGTCCTTGGCTAATAACATAAAAAAAGTTAAACCAAAGTTATTTTTCTCTAAAAATATTTTTTCTAGAGTGAGCGATAATACGCCTTTGGGTAGTTGATGAATAAAATCTATGAGGGGTGTCATGGCTATTGGATGATGACGGGAAAGCATCAAACTATTACAACCCTTTTGATTTTTATTGAATAATATTTCTTCTAGATAGGGATTGAAAATTTTCTGTTTATTTTGAATAAACTGTAAAATAATGGATACCGATTCCGGTTGATATTCTGTTGCTAACATTAAAAAATTGTAATTTAATAAATTTTTTTCTAAAAATAATGTAGTTAGATATTCTTTGCGCAAAAAAACTTTGTGATCATTAAGTAATTTAAGCAAGTTGGGTAAAACGTTAGGATGATAGCGAATAGCCAACATTAAAATAGTAAAACCATTTTCGTCCTTTTCTAAAAACATTTTTCTTAAAATTTCAGGATCAAAACTTTTGATATTTTCAGATATAAATTTTAGAATAGAAACTGCTGTATCGGCTTGATTTTTCAACGCTAGCATCAAAGCATTACAAGTGCCATTGGCCTGTTCGGGAAATAAAACTTTATGTAAAATTTCTCCATCGATGGTCATATTGTCGGTTATGAATGTTAGAACCTTATTGAGCATATCGGGATTATTGCGTACAGTTAAGGTTACCGCCGTATCACTATCTTTTTTTTGTTGCTGTGTAAATAACTTACGCACAGTATCATTTGCAAAACGACCAATATGCGTTGTTAAAAAGCTTAAAATAGTGATTATCGCTTCTGCTTGTTTGTTCGCGGCTATCATTAGTGCATTGCAATGATCGCTATTTTTCATTAAAAGCATTTTTTCAGCTATTTCAGAATTAACAATCGTTTCATGCGTTTTAAGGAAAGCTAAGATATCCTTTACTAAGTCCAGATTATTCAGTGCGCCTAGCATCAAGAGATTAAAACCGTTTTGATTTTTTACTAGAAAGGTGTCAGCTATTTTTTCAATAAGAAAATTTTTACGACGTAAATCTAAACGGATGACTAAATGAAACCCTTCCATGATTTCTTCAGAATATTCTTTACTAATTTTTAATTGACTTGATAAGTAATTAATGAATGGTAAGCCATTTTTAATAAAAACTTTATTTTTACTAATTCTTTTATAATATATGGGGAATCTCGTTTTTAATTCAACGAGTTGCGTTAGTAAATCAGAATAGTCTTCTTTTTCGAACAAGTTAGAAATAACTTCTGTCGGGACCCTAAACTGTTTTTTTTCTAAAAATAAATTTCGATAAGCACTATCAAGTAACGTATTTATTTGAGGGTTTTTCAAATAATTTTGATCGCATAAAGCACGATAAAAAGATTGATACATTTTAGCCCAATTAACATTATCAAAAATAAAAACTAAAGAATTTTTTTCGTTGCAAGATACTGTAAAATAGTTTTTCCAATTATTTTCATCCTCAGGTTTTTCGTTGATATAGTTAGGTAAAAAACGCTTGATCAATTCAGTTATTTTTTGTTGCGTTTGTAAACATATACCGTTTTCATCATTCTTTTCAATCTCTAATTCTGGAATGAAATCAATGAAGACTGCAATTAAAAAGCAAGGTAAGTTAAAAGGAGTAAATTTTTTAGAAAATGCTTGTTGTAATGTGCGTCGAATCGAATTCTTAGATAAAGCACCCGAGTAGGTATCATCAGGAAAATTAGGCTTTATGCCTATACCATCAATGGCTGCAATAACACTCACACCATTCCAGGCATGAACTTCGTCGGTTAATTGGGTAGCGATTTCTTGGACCAATCGATAGCGCACGATATAAAGTAATTCGGCTAAATTTCGCGGTTTATGAAATGAATCAACAATAATGTTTACACGGTTATGAAAACCTTCAGTGCACTCTTTAATCTCTTCGGTTAATTTGTCAATTAAACCATGGCGATGGTCTGCTGAGAGTTTGCCTAGTTCTGTGTCTAAATTCCCTATTAAGCGGTGATAAATAAGTTGTAATTGTTCTAATAATATAATTTTGGCGCGATACTCGGAAGTTTCGCCCAAATGCTTAGCAAAACAGTTGTTTGGTAATTTATTATTTGTGGTACAAACAATTCTTTGTAAATCATCTAACCAATTTTTAGCTAAAGTTGGTAATGTTGAAGTCTCTATAGTTGGGGGCGGTTGGTAAGCAAAAACAAGATTTTTATTAAGGGCAGGGTCCATTTGGTATTCATTTAACATTTAATATCCCTCTCTATTATTAATAAAAATTTATTATTTAAATAGACTTTATTATGTATGACTTGATAGTAAATAAAAATAAGAATATCAGTTCAATTTTGTATTCACAATAGCATTAAGATTAAATATAAAATAATTTAATTTTTTTTTATTAAAATAAAAAGCGAAGGTTAAATAATTTTATATTTATTTTAAGTTGGCCAGGTTTGTTGTGAGTAAGCGCCTTGCCAAAATTGCCATTCACACAAGGTAGCTAATCTAAAAGCGCTTAACATATTTTGTTTGCAATAGATGCTTGCATGTTCTGCAAGTTCATTGACAGTGGCTATGACTAAATCCACGGAGTGGTTAAACTCATCACTCGCATATAAATCTATCCATGCTTGATAAGGGTTATTGGGAATTTTTTTATTATAGGCACGTTGTCCTACTTGTTGATAAACCCAAAAGCAAGGTAATAAACTTGCTACCGCTTCTTCTACAGGCGCTGTACTTGCCATACGTAATAAATAATTGGTATACATAAAACAAAAAGGACTTTGTTTATGGGTTGTAAAGGTTGTAGAAGTATATTTTTTTAGAATAGTATTATGCAGATCACGTTCGGCTTTGAGTGCATTCATGGCAAATTGAATAAATAATTCACTTTGCCGATCATGTGGTAATCGTGTCGCAGTAAGCGCGAGTGCTTTTGAAAAATCTGCAAGATATAAAGCATCTTGATTTAAGTAAAAGGTAAATGTTTCGATAGCTAAAGTACCCTGGGCCAGTTCTTGATTAAAAGGGTGCAGATAAATTTTAGGCATGACATCCGCAACAGAAATTTTAAGTTCATTAAACATGTTGTTTTACCTTATTTAAAAAATAAAAATGATGGACTGGACCTTGACCATGACCTAGTTTTAAATTTTTTGCGGCTAAAATGCATTCAGTCAAATAATGTTTTGCTTGAGTAATGGCGCTAAATAAACTCTCGCCTTGTGCTAAATAAGAAGCGATTGCTGCAGATAATGTACAACCGGTGCCATGTGTATTTTTAGTGTCTATGCGCAAGCTATCAAAACAGTATATTTTTTTTTGCGGATAATCATAAAAAATATCCGGCGAATACGTGGTTTTTAAATGACCACCTTTAAGCAGTATCGAAGTTTTATAACGTGTCGCGAGTAAGGTGGCGGCGTCTTGCATACTGCGATGATCATTAATGTTAAGTTGTAAAATAGCTTCGGCTTCTGGAATATTGGGTGTAATCAATGTCGCTAATGGGAATAAAACATCCACTAATGCTTGTATCGCTTGAGGTTTTAATAAAGTATGACCGGTTTGAGAAATCATGACCGGGTCAAGCACTACAAATGGAGGTTTATATTTTTTTAAATTTATAGCGACTAAATGGATAATCTCTTCATGATAAAGCATACCGAGTTTAACCGCGCCGATGGATAAATCAGTAAAGACAGCATCGATTTGCTGTTGAATAAACACTAATGGAATTTCTTGTATGGCAGTGACAGATAATGTGTTTTGCGCAACTAAGACGGTAATGATGCTGGCAGCATAACTACCCGTGGCTGAAATCGCTTTGATATCTGCTTGTATGCCGGCGCCACCGGAGGGGTCCGTACCTGCAATACTGACGACACTGGTTAATGCTTCGTTATAGATTGACATAAGATGTTCATACAGGAATTTTAGATTTAAGGAAGACTTGTAAATCATTCTTTTGTACTGAATAGAGGCTATCGAGTAGTTGAGAATAAAAGCTGCCAGGACCTGTGGATTTTTTTTCTGCATATTCGCTAACTAATCCCATCCAAGCCATGGCATGAACACAAGCATTGAATCTTTCCGGATTAATTGCTAAAAAACTGGCAATCATAGCGGTTAATGAACATCCCATACCTACCACTTTAGTAAGTAAGGGTGTGCCATAGTTTAAGGTGATTGTTTGTGTGGCACTGACGATAAAATCAATTTGGCCACTGACGACCACGATGCATCGGTGTTGTTCAGCTAAGGTTTGCGCAGATGCAAGGGCATGACTACTGATTTGTGTTGAATCGACACCTTTAGTGGTGATGGAGGTATCTAACAAAGCCATAATTTCTGAAGCATTACCACGGATGACATCGATACCTCTTTGTATAATAGTTAAGGATGCCTGCGTGCGGTACCGGCTGGCACCGGCGCCGACCGGATCGAAGACGATAGGGATATTACGTTTTAAAGCAGCGTGTTGGGCTTGTTTTATGGCAGTCAACCACGTTTCATCAGGAGTACCGATATTAATGACTAAGGCTTGTGCTAATTGAATAATTTCTACTAATTCCTCTTGGGCATGCGCCATAATCGGTGCCGCCCCTAATGCGAGTAAAAAATTAGCTGTAGTCGGCATAACGACTAAATTAGTGATATTGTGGATTAACGGATGGATTTGACGGATTAAATCCACGTCATGGTATAGCGATTCTAAGGTAAATGCATTGATATTAGAGAGGGGGGCGCTTTTAACTGAATAATTTTTTGTTTTCAATGTACTTCTTCCTACGCAGGTCTTAGCCCGATCAGGTTATGAGGGTTGAATGGGAACATTCTCTCAGCCTTTAAAAAAAGCACCCCTGGAGTTGCTACTATTAGACAGGAATTAATGGGTCAGATCAACGACTTTTCTTAGCCAATGCCAGCGAGTAGTGCATAACAATACACTAATACTACATGCAATTGCAGATGCACGCTCACAGCATTTGCTCGCCATGATGGGCAGTTTACTGCTATAGTTTGGGTATGGAAAATCAAACGCTAAAATCGATATGTGAAGCCGCTATTCTTGCCGCCGGTGAACCGGTGAGTATCGAGCGTTTATTAGATTTATTCAGCCCGGAAGAACAGCCGACTAAATCAAATCTTAAGAAAATTCTGTTGGAATTAAGCGAAGATTATCAAGATCGCGGAATTCAGTTAAAGCAACTAGCTAGTGGTTATTGTTTTCAAACGGCTAGTGCACTCAATGCCTGGGTTAAACGACTCTGGCCGGAAAAATCAGCGCGTTATTCACGTGCTTTCTTGGAAACCCTCAGTATTATTGCGTACAAACAACCCGTGACGCGCGGGGACATTGAAGCGATACGCGGTGTGTCAGTAAATCCAAATATTGTTAAAACCTTGTTGGAACAAGAATGGATACAAGTGGTTGGGCAACGTGAAGTCCCTGGACGACCTAATCTTTATGCAACCTCGAGATTATTTCTTGATCATTTTGGTTTAAAAGAATTAGCAGATTTGCCGCCTTTTCCTTTGCCGCAACTGACAGAACCGTTAGAGATTTCTTTGTCTGCTGATAATGAAACGAGTGAAACGAATGATACTGCGCTTGATACCCTACAAAATTAAATTAATAATTTTTAAATGCTTTAATTAGATTGCTGTATAATCCAGTGATAGACTTAAGTTTGAGGGAACGATAGTCGAGGACTGGTGTTTTATCTGAGTAAATGAGGATCGTAGACTAACGTTTAACAATGAAACCAAGTCTATTAGCAAGGTTAAGCAAGTGCTCTATTCTTTTGAAGATAAAACTCCAACGCTATTAGGTAAAGATATTTTTATTGCGGAAAGCGCTGATGTGATTGGCGCCGTGATTATCCATAATCAGGTCATTATTTTACCGCAAGCGGTAGTCCGTGCCGATAATACTGTGATAGAAATTGGCGAAAATACCAATATTCAAGATGCTGCGGTGTTACATACCGATCCAGATATGCCAATGCAAATTGGTAGTTATGTAACAATTGCCCATCATGCCATGGTGCATGCGCGAGCGGTGGGTGATTATTCCGTTATAGCGATTGGCGCAAAAATATTGAATAACGCAGTGATAGGTAAGCATTGTTTGATTGCTGCGAATGCCATGGTATTAGAAAATCAGTATATTCCGGATGGTTCTTTGGTGATGGGGTCTCCTGGTAAAATAAAGCCATTATCTGCCCGTCAAATAGCTGATATGCAATGGTATGCGCAACATTATTCAGAAAAGATTCATCGTTATCAAAAAGGACTTAAACGATTTGATCCGAAAACTTGCGAATAAATTTTAGTATGGTGGGTTTGTGTATAAGTGCTTACCGCAGTGAGTATTAATAATACTGCAATAAAAATTCTCGCTAACATATTGCTCCTGTATCAAACTTTTCATCCTGAAAAGTATCCTTTTAAGTATATCATTAAATCACAATTGGAAAAAAATGTAGCAAGAGAAAAAAAATATCAGCGGGGATTTTTAATTTAGCATAATATGAGAGAATTAACCGGCTTTGTTTCTTATGAATGAAAAAATACAAAAAATATTGGCTAATTTAGGTATCGGTTCACGTCGCGAAATAGAACGTTGGATCCGCGAAGGTCGAATTCGTATAAATCAGCAGCCTGCCAAGCTCGGTGATAGAATTGATTTGACTGCAAAAATTTTTATAGACGGTAAGCCAATTCCGCTCCTACCAACGTCCGATTTTAAACGACGCATATTGATCTATCATAAACCTGAAGGTGAGATTTGTGCACGCTCGGATCCTGAGCGACGGCCGACTGTATTTGAACATTTACCACCGTTACGTGGTCAACGTTGGATAATGATTGGTCGTTTAGATATTAACACCTTAGGTTTATTAATTTTCACCAATGATGGTGAATTAGCGCATCGTCTATCACATCCTTCTTACGAAATTGAACGAGAGTACGCCGTGCGTGTAATAGGTAAAGTTGATGAGAAAATTTTGCAGCGTTTAAGAAAAGGGGTGAAGTTAGAGGATGGCATGGCGGCATTTACGCATATCGAAGAGCGTGGCGGATCGGGTGCCAATCATTGGTATCATGTAGTACTTAAAGAAGGGCGCAATCGAGAAGTTAGACGCTTATGGGAATCGCAAGGTGTTAGTGTTAGTCGTTTGCTGCGCGTGCGCTTTGGTAATGTGAGCTTGCCAGAAGATTTGAGCAGAGGGCAAAGCCGCGAATTAAAAACTGACGAGAGTCAAAAGTTAGCTCGCTTGGTAAGTTTAGATTGAGTTGCGAATTTAAAGGAACAGATCATGCAAAAGGATTGCAACAGGATTCGTTGGTTAAAATACTATTTAATCACACTTATCTGTATCTATACGACTAATGGCTTAGCTGATTCCTTAGCCCCACGATTTTCTGCGAATGCCTATACCGGTGTTTATACAGTAGGGTCAGCGGATTTAATGTTGTCACTCGATGGCAATGAAACCCACAATTTCTATGTGAATCCACAAGCTGCTTATGGTAGTGATCAACAATGGCTGACAGATTTAGGCTTAGGTTATCGTTGGATTAATAACGATGCGGCTATTTTAGGTTGGTATGCGTGCTAGCCGTACACGCGTCAACAATAATAGTGATTTTTGGATAACGACCTGGTGTGGAAATATTAGGAAGGCGTTGGGATACGCATCTAAATGCTTATATCCCAGTTGCTGGGCGTAGTAACGAAGTGAAATCAGCAGATATATATTTCTGCGCAGAAGTTTAGCAAAGAAATTATTTTTTGATTATTGGTAATCGAAGCGAGACAAGACTTTTGTTTGTTAAACTCAGAAACGGATAAATTGAAATTTCCTATTGGATAGTTGTTATAATCTGCATGCCATGTAAAAAAAATCATCAAAAGCTTTCATTTTTGGTCCGATTATTAGAACGCCTTTCTAAATGGGATAATAGA
This sequence comes from Rickettsiella endosymbiont of Xylota segnis, assembly GCF_964019545.1. Classification (NCBI taxonomy): domain Bacteria; kingdom Pseudomonadati; phylum Pseudomonadota; class Gammaproteobacteria; order Legionellales; family Coxiellaceae; genus Rickettsiella; species Rickettsiella endosymbiont of Xylota segnis. The sequence goes on from NZ_OZ026451.1 coordinate 721,795, forward strand.
TCTTCTAAGTATTTAGTCTAAGGGTAGCCATTTATACTCCTTAAAAATTGATTTATTATTTTGTCATTAAACAACTTACGCCTGAAAGAATGTTAATTCAAATGACCATAATTAGTACTCATTGTTAATGAAGGTGTTGTCATTCAAGTGCTAGAAAAAAGTACAACTTATTTGTATTTGTCTGTTAATTAAGCGTATAATCGCCCAGTCTTTTTACCCTGTTTCATTAAAAGGCTTACAATTTGTGAGTAAACGACCGATTAATCTTAACTTATTGACAATTCGCTTTCCTATCACGGCAATCGTATCCATTTTGCATCGAATCTCTGGTTTTTTCTTATTTTTAATGATCCCAATCTTTTTAGCCATCCTGTCGCTTAGCTTACATAGCCCAGAGGCTTTTTTTACCGTGCATACCTGTTTTGCGCATCCTGTCACTAAATTGCTCATCTTGGGCTTTTTATTTGCGCTTTTTTATCATTTATTAGCCGGTGTTCGTCATTTGTTGATGGATGCGGGCGTTGCAGAAGAATTAAAGTCCGCGCGCTTTAGTGCTAGCTTGGTTATTGTATTGGCGATAGGTATGACCGGTCTGATGGGAATTTATATATGGTAAAAAAATTAACTAATGTAACCAGTCTTAGCGGTAATGGATTACGTGATTGGTTAATCCAGCGTACCACCTCAGTGATTTTGGCAGCCTATATTATTTTTTTATTGGGATTTATTCTTTGTCATCAACCATTAGATTATGTCACCTGGCAGAACTTATTTAGTCATATAGGTATGCGTTTGTTCAGTAGCTTATTTTTATTGAGTTTATTTTGGCATGCCTGGATTGGCCTATGGACGATAGTGACGGATTATATTAAATCAGCGAGTTTACGTTTAATCACTCAACTTATTATTATCATTGCGCTATTCCTCTATTTTGTCTGGGGTTTAGTTATTTTTTGGGGCACAATCTAATGGCCTTGCCTACTTATATATTTGATGCCGTGATTGTGGGTGCGGGTGGCGCAGGAATGCGCGCGGCATTGCAATTAGCGCATTCTGGTCAGAAAGTTGCATTAATTTCTAAAGTATTTCCAACGCGTTCGCACACGGTTTCAGCACAAGGTGGGATTACCTGTGCCTTAGGTAATGCGCATGAAGATGATTGGCGTTGGCACATGTACGATACGGTGAAAGGTTCAGATTATTTAGGTGACCAAGATAGTATTGAGTATATGTGTAAAACCGGTCCTGAAGCCGTGTATGAGTTGGAACATATGGGCTTACCGTTTTCACGGATGGACTCCGGAAAAATCTATCAACGGCCGTTTGGCGGACAATCCAAAAATTTTGGTGGTGATCAAGCAGCGCGAACCTGCGCTGCTGCCGATAGAACCGGCCATGCTTTATTGCATACTTTGTACCAACAAAACATAAAAGCCAAAACACATTTTTTTAATGAATGGTATGCCATTGACTTGGTTAAAACACCACAAGGCCAAGTCGCTGGGCTCACAGCGTTGTGCATCGAAACCGGTGAAGTGGTTTTTTTTCATACACGCGCAACTATTTTAGCAACGGGCGGTGCGGGACGAATTTTTCAATCAACTACCAATGCGATGATTAATACCGGTGATGGTATCGGAATGGTGTTACGTGCGGGTTTTCCAGTACAAGATATGGAAATGTGGCAATTTCATCCGACCGGTATCGCTGGAGCTGGCGTTTTAGTGACAGAAGGTTGTCGTGGCGAAGGTGGATATTTAATTAATAAAAACGGTGAACGCTTTATGGAGCGTTATGCGCCGCATGCAAAAGATTTAGCTTCGCGGGATGTGGTCGCGCGTGCCATGGCATTAGAATTACGTGCTGGAAATGGATTTAATCCAGAAGGGACCGATTACGTAAAATTAAAATTGGATCATCTCGGTGCAGAGATTATTAAAAAACGTTTACCCGGAATTCGTGAATTGGCGTTGACCTTTGCGCATGTGGATCCGATTACCACACCTATTCCTGTTGTTCCAACTTGTCATTATATGATGGGCGGAATACCCACCAATGTCCATGGTCAAGTGATTACGCTGGATATTGAAGGTCAAGATCAAGTCGTTGAAGGTTTATACGCAGCAGGAGAGTGTGCCTGTGTTTCCGTGCATGGTGCGAATCGATTAGGTGGTAACTCTTTGCTGGACTTAATTGTATTTGGTCGTTCTGCTGGATTACATGTCGGCGAATCTTTAATCCAAGATTTACCGTTACTCACTATTAATCAAGATGATTTAGATGCGGCATTAAATCGCTTGAATCGTTGGGATCAATCTAAACAAGGTGAAAGTTTGGTTGAGATTCGACATGCGATGCAAAAAGTGATGCAAACCGATTTCGGGGTTTTTCGTACCGCGAAATATATGGAAGAAGGTTTAGTTAAATTAAAACAATTAAAGGAACGTTTAAATCACGCTGTCTTAACTGATCATAGTCAGGTGTTTAATACCGCGCGTATCGAAGCCTTAGAACTCGATAATCTGATGGAAGTAGCCTATGCTTCAGCGGTATCGGCGTTAACTCGCGAAGAAAGTCGTGGTGCGCATAGTCGCGAAGATTTTCCAAAACGGGATGATAAAGTTTGGTTAAAACATCTACTATATTTTTCTAAAGTAGATACGATAGATTTTAGACCCGTGAATCGGAAACCTTTAACAGTACCACCCATGGAGCTTAAAGAACGAACCTACTAATACATAATCGTCGTCTTTTTTTGATTTCGTTGTTGGATTGCCTTTTTTGTACACTCCGCTACAAAAACCAATCCGCTTAGAAATCAAATAAATACCTGATTCTGTAAGGAGGTTAGCTAGATATCTAGGTGTACATTATTTTTTGTTTGATTTTATTCATTAGGTTAAATTATGCAATTTTCCATTTATCGTTATGATCCCGAGATCGATAAAAAACCTTATATGCAGGATTACACACTGGAGATCGCCTCGGGTAAAGACATGATGTTACTGGAAGCTTTGGAATGTTTGAAGGAACAAGATCAAACTTTAAGCTTTCGCCGTTCTTGCCGTGAAGGAGTTTGTGGATCCGATGGTATGAATATTAATGGTAAAAATGGTTTGGCATGTATTACGCAAGTTTCATCCTTGCGCTCGCCGGTTGTATTAAGACCGCTACCAGGGTTACCCGTGATACGTGATTTGGTGGTGGACATGGAACCCTTTTTTCGTCAATACGAAAAAGCTCAACCCTATCTTATTAACGATAAAGAACCGCCGGCAAAAGAACGCTTACAATCACCCGAAGAACGTGAAAAATTAGATGGGCTTTATGAATGCATCTTGTGTGCTTGTTGTACCAGTGCTTGTCCTTCGTATTGGTGGAATCCTGATAAATTTTTGGGGCCCGCCGCGCTATTGTGGCTTTGTCGCTTTTTGGTAGATAATCGCGACGCTGCTAAAGAACAGCGTTTAGCTGAGTTAAATGATCTCTTTAGTTTATTTCGATGTCGGACCATTATGAATTGTACGACGGTATGTCCTAAAGGACTTAATCCGGCTAAGGCAATAGGCCATATTCGCTCTGAGCTTTTACAAGAAGAAGTGTAATTAAAATATTCTCAATAGGGTAAATTCAACCATTATGACTGAGCAATTAAAATCGGCGCAGGCCTTACAAAAAAATTCCTATCTTTTTAGTGGTAATGGTACCTATTTAGAAACTCTGTATGAACAATATCTACATGACCCGAGTCAGCTAAGTGCTGAATGGCAAACCTATTTTAGCCAACTCAGTGATAAAGAAAATGATGTTTCGCATGCTGATATTCGCTCTTATTTTACTGAATTAGCGCAACGACCCCTCGAGAAAAGAACGGTTCATGAGCCCAGTAATTTACAGGATAAACTACTTAGTTTAATTGATGCTTATCGCCGCTATGGCCATTACCAAGCACACTTAGATCCCTTAGCCTTAGCTGCAAAACGTGAAATAATCGATTTAAGCTTAGAAAATCACGATATTAACGCGCAAGATTTAACGCGTATCGTTAATCTTAATGGTTTACTCGGTTTACAAAGTGTTAGCGCAGAAAGTTTACTGGCTCACCTTAAAAAGATCTATTGCCGCAGTATAGGCTTTGAATATGAACATATTACCGATCATGGGCAACGAACTTGGTTGCAAAAACGTATCGAAGCGGTTGCGGGTAAACCGAGTTTCGCAGCACAAATAAAAAAAACTATTTTAAAAGGTTTAATTCAGGCCGATGGCTTAGAAAAATTTTTGGGTAATAAATTTGTTGCACAAAAACGTTTTTCTTTGGAAGGTGGAGATAGTTTAATCCCTTTACTCGAAGAGTTAATCGCGCATGCAAGTGCCGCTTCGGTACAAGAAATCGTCATTGGTATGGCGCATCGTGGCAGATTAAATGTACTTATTAATATTTTAGGTAAATCGCCAGCAAAACTATTCGAAGAGTTTGCCGGTAAGTTAACCCAAGAAAATCGTTCGGGTGATGTCAAATACCACAAGGGTTTTGCCGCCGATATAAAAACCGATCACGGGGTCATGCATGTCGCTATGGCATTTAACCCTTCACATCTGGAAATTGTTAATCCTGTGGTGGAAGGTTCCGTGCGCTCACGCCAAGAACGTCGCCGAGATAGTGGAAGAAAACAAGTATTACCATTACTGATCCATGGTGATGCCGCTTTTTCCGGTCAAGGAATTGTGATGGAAAATTTTGAATTATCGCAAACTGAAGCTTATGGTACCGGTGGGACTTTACATATTGTCCTGAATAATCAACTCGGTTTTACCACCGATCCACAAAATGCACGTTCGAGTTGGTATTGTACCGATCCCGCTAAAATTGTTGATGCACCGATTTTTCATGTTAATGGTGACGACCCCGAAGCTGTATTATTTACCTTACAACTTGCGTTTGATTTTCGACAAACCTTTAAAAAAGATGTTGTCATTGATTTAGTTTGTTATCGTCGTCACGGACATAATGAAGCCGATGAACCCGCAGCGACCCAACCATTAATCTACCAAACCATTAAAAAATTACCCACCGCAAAACAACAGTATGCCGATGTCTTAATTAATCAAGGAGTGGTCAGTGCAGAAGAAGTTCAACAATGGTCCGATGAATATAGAAATCGCTTAGATAATGGTCAACCTGTTGTGCATCGACTTACTAGCGATTACGAAAATCCTTATCGTATTGATTGGCGTCCTTATCGCTATCAAGATTGGCGTACACCCGTTGATACGGCCGTTGATTTATCCGTATTGAAAAAATTGGCTACGCAATTAGAAACTTTACCACCAGGTTTTGTATTGCAAGCGCAAGTTGCCAAAATTATGGAAGATCGTCGCAAAATGACGGCTGGCCAGTTGCCGTTAAATTGGGGCTATGCCGAAACCATGGCTTACGCTACTTTATTGCAAGAGAACTATGAAATACGTTTATCCGGTCAAGACAGTGAACGCGGCACTTTTTTCCATCGTCATGCTGTGCTCCATGATTTTAATACCAATCAAACCATAACACCTCTAACCCAGTTGGCTAAAAATCCAAATGCATTTACTGTGATTGATTCGATACTCTCAGAAGCGGCGGTTATGGGCTTTGAATATGGTTATGCAATTTCGAATCCAAACAGTTTAGTGATTTGGGAAGCGCAATACGGTGATTTTGTTAACGGTGCACAGGTTGTTATTGATCAATTTTTAAGTTCTTCAGAACAAAAATGGGGTAGACTATGCGGTTTAGTTTTATTCTTACCTCATGGTTACGAGGGTTCCGGTCCAGAACATACCTCAGCGCGTTTAGAACGTTTCTTACAGCTTTGCGCCCAAGATAATATGCAAGTGTGTGTACCCAGTACACCAGCACAGATTTTTCATTGCTTGCGACGACAAATGTTACGACTGTATCGAAAACCTTTAATTTTAATGACACCGAAAAGTTTATTACGCCATAAATTAGCCGTATCAACTTTGCAAGAATTAGCGAGCGGTATGTGGCAATCCATAATTTCGGATAGTGAAGTTGACGTTAAAGAAGTAAAGCGTGTCGTTTTATGTAGTGGTAAGGTTTATTATGATTTACTCGAACAACGGCGTACGCAAAAACGTGAAGATATTGCACTGATACGCATCGAACAATTATATCCTTTTCCAGATACCGAGTTGCGTGCTGTACTAAATTCTTATTCCCAAGTAAAAGATATTGTATGGTGCCAAGAGGAATCTAAAAATCAAGGTGCTTGGTATTGTATCCAACATGAACTTGTTGCGTGCCTAGCAAAAATCCAAACGCTACGGTATGTGGGTAGGCCCGCATCTGCCGCTCCTGCGGTGGGTTCACCTTTGGTGCATACAGAAGAACAACAAACTTTGGTTAAAGAAGCTTTAACCTAAGGTAAATTATTATGGTACTCACAGTAATTGGATTTTTTGGCCAGGCGCCGTGAAAACGAGGCAACCGGAGTGTATTATACATGAGGATTGCGAGTTGAGCGGCAACACAGCAAAAATTCAAGTGCGAAGAGTACATTTATAGAGGTATCCAGAATGAGTATAGAAGTAAAAGTTCCAATGTTACCTGAATCGGTTGCTGATGCCACCATTCTCAAGTGGTATAAAAAACCAGGTGAAAAGGTTATGCGGGATGAGAATTTAGTCGATCTGGAAACCGATAAAGTTGTTATAGAAGTACCGGCACCCGCCGACGGTATGATGGGAAAAATTGAAAAAGAAAAGGGAACGCTAGTTAAAGCGGGTGAAATTTTAGCGCATCTAGACATTGACAAGGAAGCTAGTATGAAAACAGAAAAAACCTCTGCACCTCTATCAGCACCAGCACCCGTCGCAGAAAAAACTATATCCGTTGATAGCGGTGCTAATTTGGCAGGTCCTGCTTCTAGACGTAAACGGAGTATTCAGGAACCAGAAAGTTATTCTGCTAAGAAAGAATCCGGTTCTGAAATGCAAACTTCAGCAAGCAATGCTAACACGCCTTCCGCAGCGTATGCTATGTCAAGTCTTCAAAATCAAAGCACGGAACGCGTGGAAAAACGTGTACCTATGACACGTTTACGCGCGCGTATTGCCGAGCGACTGGTGGCAGCACAGCATAATGCGGCTATTTTAACTACTTTTAATGAAATTAACTTACAAAAAGTGATGGAGTTGCGCAGTCTCTATAAAGATAGTTTTGAAAAGAGGCATGGGTCACGTTTAGGTTTTATGTCTTTTTTTACCAAGGCAGTTATCGAAGCCTTGAAGCGTTTTCCAGCGGTGAATGCGTCCATTGATGGTAATGATGTGGTTTATCATAATTATTTTGATATCGGTATTGCCGTTTCAACGGATAGGGGTCTAGTGGTTCCTATTCTGCGCGATGCGGATCGTTTATCATTTGCAGATATAGAAAAAACCATTGCCAATTATGGCCGTAAAGCCAAAGAAAATCAGATTGCTATTGAAGACATGACCGGCGGTACTTTCACTATTACCAATGGTGGAGTTTTTGGGTCGCTTTTAGCTACTCCAATTATTAATCCACCACAAAGCGCGATACTCGGAATGAACAAAATAGAGGAACGACCGGTGGCAGAAAATGGCCAAGTGGTTATTCGACCGATGATGTATGTTGCTTTATCTTATGATCATCGTATTATTGACGGCAAGGAATCAGTTAGCTTTTTAAAAACCATTAAAGAGTTACTTGAAGATCCATCCCGTTTGTTAATTGATGTATAAGCGCTATCTCATAGCACAAAGCATAGTTTAATGGCGAGCAATCCGTTATCATTATTTTTAAAAAGTATGCTCACAGCAATGGGATTTTTGATAAGTGCCGTAACCCTGCAGCAATTTACGTGTATACAATATAGGCATGAAAATTGCGGATAAAGCGGTAACGTAGACAAAAATGCTAATGCGAACAGCTAATAATTAGGAGAAAAAGAAATCCATGAATCTACATGAATACCAAGGTAAAGAACTATTTAGCGAATATGGTTTACCCGTACCTTTAGGTAAACCCGTTAGCACAGTAGAAGAGGCCTTGGCCGCTGCCGAAGCCTTAGGTGGAAATGCATGGATGGTCAAAGCACAAGTGCATGCAGGCGGAAGAGGTAAGGCAGGCGGAGTTAAATATGTGACCAGTAAAGAGGCGGTAGCGGCGGAAACTAAACGCCTACTCGGTCGACGTTTAGTGACTTTTCAAACCGATGAGCATGGTCAACCAGTTAATCAAATATTGATTGCTCAACCTTGTGATATTAAACGCGAGTTATATTTAGGTGCAGTATTAGATCGCAGTACGCGTCGTGTTGTTATCATGGCGAGTACCGAAGGGGGTGTTGAAATTGAAAAGGTCGCAGAAGAAACACCCGAAAAAATATTAAAAATTACCATCGATCCTTTGCTCGGGGTGATGCCATATCAGGCACGTGATATTGGTTTTAAACTGCAATTAACCGCTAATCAATTAAAAGAATTTACGCAGATTTTATTAGGTCTGGGTAAGATGTTCGTCGAGCGCGATCTGAGTTTAGTAGAAATTAATCCTTTGATTATCGATCAAAATGATCATGTGATTTGTTTAGATGCCAAAGTAGTGGTCGATGATAATGCTTTATTTAGACAAGCCCAATTGCGCACGATGCGCGATCCTTCGCAAGAAGATGAACGTGAAAACCGAGCTCACGATTGGGAATTGAATTATATTGCTTTAGACGGTGACATTGGCTGTATGGTGAATGGTGCAGGCTTAGCCATGGCGACCATGGATTTAATCAAGTTACACGGTGGAAATCCTGCTAATTTCTTAGATGTGGGTGGTGGCGCCACACAAGAAAGAGTTACGGAAGCATTTAAGATCATATTATCTGATGAAAAAGTTAAAGGTATCTTAGTCAACATTTTTGGCGGTATCGTCCGTTGCGATATGATCGCAGATGGAATTATTGGTGCCGTCAAGGATGTTGGGGTTAAAATTCCAGTGGTGGTGCGTTTAGAAGGTAATAATGCCGATCTAGGCGCAAAAAAATTATCTGAAAGTGGTTTAAATATCATTGCTGCGAATAGTTTAACTGGAGCTGCGGAACAAATAGTTGCTGCTGTTAAATCTCCAATGACTGCATAATACGCTTCGCACCTGAGTTTTTGGCTGCAAAATAAAACATTTTTATAAAAGGTTAGATATAAACATGAGTATATTAATCGACAAAAACACGAAAGTTATTTGCCAAGGCTTTACCGGTAAACAAGGGACATTTCATTCTGAACAAGCCATCGCCTACGGTACGCAAATGGTGGGTGGTGTGACACCAGGTAAAGGTGGAACACAACATTTAAATTTACCAGTATTTAATACCGTTGCGGATGCGGTTGCAGAAACCGGTGCTGATGCCAGTGTTATTTATGTGCCAGCACCTTTTTGTAAAGATTCCATTGTTGAAGCAGCCGATGCGGGTATTTCATTAATTGTCTGTATTACTGAAGGTATTCCAGTATTGGATATGTTAGATGTGAAGGTGTATTTAGAAAATAATACCCATTCGCGTTTAATAGGACCGAATTGTCCTGGAGTGATTACACCCGGACAATGTAAAATTGGTATCATGCCAGGGTATATTCATAAACCCGGCTGCGTCGGTATCGTATCACGATCAGGTACTCTAACTTATGAAGCGGTTAAACAAACAACTGACTTAGGTTTGGGACAGAGTACTTGTGTCGGAATTGGTGGTGATCCGATTCCAGGCATGAATTTTGTTGATGTACTGCGCATGTTTCAAGAAGATCCCCAAACACAAGCCATTTTAATGGTTGGCGAAATTGGCGGCACAGCAGAAGAAGAAGCCGCAGATTTTATTAAAACTTACGTGACTAAGCCAGTGGTGGCTTATATTGCCGGCGTAACAGCTCCCGCTGGAAAACGTATGGGCCATGCCGGTGCGATTATTTCAGGTGGTAAAGGCACTGCTGCGGAAAAATTTAAAGCCCTAGAAGCAGCCGGTGTGCATACCGTAAAATCTCCCGCCGATATGGGTAAAAAGATTGCACAATTTTTATAATCAATTTTTCATAGGGTATGCACAGCAATGGCATTTTTGGCATGTGCCGTCTCCATGCAATAATTTGGTATATATAGTAACCATGAGGATTGCGAATTGAATGGCAATACATCGAAGAGTATAAATTTGATTTTACAGTCGATAGGTAATACCCCGCTCATTAAATTACAAAAAATAGTTCCAAATAAACAGGTATCCATCTTTGTTAAATGTGAATTCGCGAATCCTAGCGGAAGTGTAAAAGATCGTATTGTTGATTATATTATTGCCGATGCCGAACAAAACGGTTACTTAAAACCGGGCGGCACGATAGTTGAAAATACATCAGGAAATACCGGTGCCGCTATCGCGATGCTGGCAGCTGCAAAAGGCTATCGCGCCATTTTGACTATGCCGGATAAAGTCAGTCTGGAAAAACAAAATACTTTGCGTGCCTATGGCGCTGAAATAGTTGTAACTCCAACAGCGGTTGCGCCGGATTCCCCAGAGCATTATGTCAATGTTGCTAAGCGTATTGCTATGGAAACTCCTAATAGTTTTCGACTTGATCAATATGATAATCCAAAAAATCCTGAAGCGCATTATCTCAGTACGGGGCCAGAAATTTGGCAACAAACACGAGGTAATATCGATATTTTTATAGCCTCCGGTAGCACGGGTGGTACAGTGTCGGGTGTGGGTCGTTTTCTCAAAGAAAAAAAACCAGCCATTAAAGTGATTATGCCCGATCCAGTTGGTTCCATTTACTATGAATATTTTAAGAATGGAAAAATTCCAGAAGGAGGGAATTGTAATTATTTAGTCGAAGGAGTGGGCGAAGATCATATAGCCAAAGCCCTCGATTTTTCTGTATTGGATGAGATTATTCCTTTTACCGATAAAGAAGCGTTTTTGATGGCACGGCGTTTAGCCAAAGAAGAAGCGTTGTTAGTGGGAGGTTCATCAGGAGCAAACGTCTGGGCGGCATTAAAGATAGCTGCTAAATTGACCGAACCCACAACCATTGTTACTATTTTGCCCGATAGTGGGATTAAATATCTCAGTAAAATTTATAATGACGATTGGATGTTAGCGCAGCAACTTTTGTAATAGACTTCTAATCGTCAGGTTATTCGTTTAATTTTATAGAGCAAAATAACTTGTTGATGAAGGTGAAGTGCTTAAACAAAAATCATTGCATTCACGATTATATTTTATAATCTCTGCTGCTGCTTTAAAAGCCAGTTTACGCTCTTCTTTATCATTGGCATCAAAAAAATGTATACCTAAATTCTTTTTCCATTTTTCTTGCATGGTTGACGCTTTAGAACCAAAAAGTTCTTCCATGCGTTGATAAGCGACACTGCTTTGCTTTCCTTCGCGGATACGTTGCAGAAGTTCTCGTCGTGCTTCGAACTTTTCTTCATCTTCTGTTTGCTTTTTATTTTGTTGCATAAGATGTTCATTTTTAAATTTAGCAATGTTTGGATCTTCTGCTATTAAGTAGAGTTGTGATAACAGTTGTTGTAGAAAATTTAAATTAGCTTTGCATTTAGGTTGTGATTGTAAATGTTCAGGTAATTTTTTTAGTAAAAGCTCTGCTATATTCACAGATTTTCTGGTATCTGCATCGGTAAAAAATTGATAAAAATATCGATGAGCATTCTTGCGCGTGTTTTCTTTGGGTACATAGATCAAAAAATGATCTTCAATAAATATTTTTATGGCTAAGATACTACTTTCAACGACGGCAGATTGGAATTCTATTGGGAAATTTTTACGATATTCAAGCGAGCCATGATTTGCTGTAAAAACTTTTTTTAGTGCGTCTAAGTCAAATGATATTTCGGTTAAATTTTGTATGGCAAGAAATTGAAAGAGCTTAAGTGGACAAGTAATTGTTTGTTCTTGTAGCTGCGTTAATAGTAACAAATCTGTATAATCCGCATTTGATTTTGCTTTTCTTACAGGGTCTGTTAAATCGTCGTCCGTTTTTTCAGATTTAATCGCGTTAAAAACAGAAATGATTAATTGATCGATGAGATCGGGCCATTGTTCATCTGGACAAAGGCTAAGAAAATATTGGGTATTTTTCTGAAAATTTTTACTACCTCTTAAGAAACTTTCAAAAAAGTTATATCTATCTTGTGCATCAAGTTTTCGTATATAAGAAATTATTATTGCGTTTTGAGTTTCTAGCGATTGATTTATTAAGGATCGAATAAAACTATTCGAAAAAATCAAAGTAGGTGTACGTGAGAAGATAAATTTAAGCAAATGTTCTATGACATTGTCATTTAAAAAATTTGATTCAACTTTATGCATAATAAATTTTTCTTCACATTCTTGGATAGCCAAATTGAATAGAATCGATTGATTGGCTGTTAGTTTGTTGTCAGGCAAGGATAAGATGAGTGTTAATCTATCTTCTAGTAAAAATTTATCTTTTAAACGAGCGCACCATTTTAGATTTCTTGAAGAACAGTTAACTGCATTCAATTTGCTAAAATACTCACTATACAATTTTGCTGGTAGTTGCTGTAAAACAGCGTTTAATATAGGTGTACGGGTGTTATCTGGATTAAATCGCTCAAAAAACTGTACTAAGAGTTTTTTGGTAATGAGATGACTTTTTTTAGTAAAAATAGTATCAATAATTTTCTTAGCTATATTTATTTCTGATGTTTCATAAGCATATTTTTCAAAAATAAATAATAAATCAGGAAATTTGTGCCAAGGAAAATATTTGTAACCCGAGCGTTTAAGATCATCAATGAAATCTCGACATTTAAAATAAAAATCGCTAGGAGTTTTAAAAAAAGGTAGCCAATAATGCAGTAATAAAATCCAATATTTTGGGATGTCTTGATCTAAATAGTCTAAATTCATATGAGCTCCTTATCCTGGAGTTTGACTTAAAAACAATCATTATCTATCGAAGTTAAAGTATAACAAAAAATATTACAATTAGATATTTTTTATTAAAAAAAAAATAAAAAATTAAAAATTTTTTTTAATAAAAAAGATTCTAAAATTGTTTTTTTTATAAAAAACATTACTTATTAGTGAATTTTAATTTTATTTAAAGTTATAACTGGATTTAAATTCAAAAGAACAATTTGAAGAAAAATTAAATGATATATAAGAAAATTTTGAATGTGCCTTAGAGAAATGGGGCAAAAATTGAAAAACATGCTTGAGAAGATAAATTGAGTCTTTTGGAACGCACAGTAAAAAGCTTAGTTTTTTATAGTAGTTCCTTTTTTAGAAAGGATACCCACCAAAAAGCTTAAACAACGTATTTACAAAAATTTAGGTATTAATAATAGCGTGAGCATTAAACATTAAATAAAAAATGCATCACATCGCCATCTTTGACCCGATAGGTTTTACCCTCTAAACGCCACTTACCGGCTTCTTTAGCGCCTTGTTCACCTTGATAACGTAAAAAGTCATCGTAACTGATGACTTCAGCGCGAATAAAGCCTTTTTCAAAATCGGTATGGATGCAAGCAGCCGCTTGTGGAGCGGTAGCGCCTTTGTGTACGGTCCAAGCACGAACTTCTTTGACACCTGCAGTGAAATAGGTTTGTAAATCCAGTAATTCATAACCGGCACGTATCAAACGATCCAGGCCGGTTTCGCTTAAACCACAGGCTAGTAAGAATTCTTGTTTTTCCTCATCATTTAAATCAATACAATCCTCTTCTAATTTAGCGCAAATCGCCACAACTTTAGCTTTGTTTGCACCGGCATACGTTTCTAATTGCTCGAGTAATGGATTGTTAATAAAGCCTTGTTCATCGACATTGGCAATATATAAGGTGGATTTGAGCGTTAAAAAAGAGTAAGGACGCAACAACACTAATTCTTCAGGATTGAAATCAAGTTGACGTAATAAGCGACCTTGGTTTAATTCTGGAATAATACGTTCTAATAAATTTTTAGTTAGTAGTGCCGATTTGTCATTAGATTTACTGGCTTTGTTAAGACGCAATACCGCTTTTTCAGCGCTTTCTAAATCGGCTAAGGCTAATTCAGTATGGATAGTTTGCACATCAGCAACTGGGTTGACTTGGCCTGTGACATGTACAACATCGGTATCTTCAAAGCAGCGTACAACATGCACAATCGCATCAACCTCGCGGATATGTGCAAGAAATTTATTGCCTAAACCTTCACCCTGTGCAGCCCCTTGCACTAAACCCGCGATATCAACAAATTCCATCGTAGTAGGTATTGTTTTTTGCGGTTTAACAATCTTGGCTAGCGCACTAAGACGTAGGTCTGGAACTGGGACGATACCCACATTGGGTTCGATGGTGCAAAAAGGATAATTGGCCGCTGCAATACCTGCTTTGGTTAAGGCATTAAATAAAGTGGATTTCCCAACATTGGGAAGGCCAACGATGCCACATTTAAATCCCATAAAGTGTTCCTGTTATTCTTGTTGTGTATGTAAAATTTGCATCGCCTGTTCTTGTTTACCTTCGGCAAAATAGGTGAATGTGCTCAGCGCAAGTTCGATGGCTAGCTCTATTCTTTGTTTATCAGCAATAGAAGGTGTACTCAAGACATAATCATGGACACGGTCACGCTGGCCAGGATGACCAATGCCGAGTCGCAAGCGCCAAAAATCTTTGCTGTGCAAATTAGCCACAATATCTTTTAAACCATTATGTCCGCCGTCACCACCACCTTGTTTATAGCGCGCCACACCGGGTAATAAATCCAAATCATCATGGACAATTAACATGCATGCGGTGGGGATGCGATAAAAATTAGCAATGGCTTTAATTGCACGTCCGGAATCGTTCATATAGGTGTTGGGGATTAGTACGTAACATTTTCCAGCCGCGAGTGACCAGGTCGTCACCGAAGCATGAAATTTATTTTCCATCTTTAAAGCGGATAAGGAATGCTGATGTAATAGCGCATCAATGAGCCATGCTCCTGCATTATGCCGGCTTTTTACGTATTCTTTACCAGGATTCGCTAAGCCGGCAATCAGCTGTATACTCTTCGCACTTGAATTTTTGTCCGTGTTGCCGCTCAATTCACAATCCCCATCTTTATTGTGTACACCAGATTGCTGCAAAACGCGGCACTTGCCAAAAATCCCATTGCTGTGAGTAGTTAGGATGAGTTTCCATACTGAGGTTTAATTTTTGTCCTTTTCGGCCTTTTCTTTACCTTCACTGGCTGTTTGTTCAGCATCATCTTTGACATTGATAGCAGGTACTTCAGCTGATTCGGGTGCTGCGGTCAGATCCTCTTCGACAACCGCACGTGGTATATGAATATTGACCACCGGCCGGTCGTCTTCATGACTGATCGCTGCGGTTAATTCAACGCCTTGCGGTAAATTGAGCTGGGATAATAAGATGGATTCATCCAGTTCTAAGCTAGATACATCGACCTCAATGTACTCTGGAAGTGCTGCCGGTAAACAACGAACTTCGACGCTGTTGACTAGTTTGGTGAGTACACCGCCAGCGTCTTTGACACCCGGTGCATCGGCTTCACCATTAAAATGTAAGGGTACTGACATAGTGATTTTTTCTTTTGCAGATACGCGCATTAAGTCGACATGCAAGATACGCGGCTTATAGGCATGCCGTTGCAGGTCTTTTAATACCGCTTTTTGTTCGATACCATCGACTTTTATGCTTAAAATATGCGAGTAAAAGGCTTCATTTTCCAGCGCCTGCAATATTTGGTTATGTTCCAAAGAGATAGGTAAGGGCGGCTCTGCAGCACCATACAAAATAGCAGGAACGCGATTCTCAAGACGGCGGAGACGGCGGCTCGCACCCGACCCAAATACCTCTCGAGTTTCTGCGTTGAGTTCAAATTGATGATTTGTTGACATATAATTTTTTTCCTCAAATTCAAAAAATTATACTCTTCGCACTTGAATTTTTGACTGTGCTATCGCTGAATTCGCAATCCTCATGTATGTTAATACACTCCGGCTGCTTCATTCTCGCGGCGCCTTGCCAAAAATCCCATTGCTGTGAGTATCTCATCCCGCGACCAGGAATAAGTGCAGTAGTTTACGGGGATTTACAATAAAATTCCAGGTGTTTTTAGGAATTTTTACAAAAGTTACCCTGACAAATACCAAGCTATAGGATGCGGGATGAGCCTCTTAAATAAAATTCTAGCTATAAATCTCTATTTCTTTAATCTGTGGTTTTTGTCGATTAATCGATTCTCTAAATTTTATTTCATATTATCTAGTGAATTAACTTAATATTTTTTTAAGTTTAGTTAAGTATTATACTTTTAATAGGTAATAAAAAATTTCAGGAGATTTTATGAAAAAAAAATTATTTGTCTTTGATTTTGATGGAACTATCGTATCAGGCCATACGCATAATGAAATTATTAAAGAAAAAAGGGCCAACCCTGATGCTCCAGAATACGTCAATGGAGATTGGGCGGTAGTACAGGGCTTTCCAATAATTGGTTCAATGGATACTTGGAAGAATATTTTTGAAGATATAAATCAACAGGGTCATTATGTTGCCATCAATTCATTTAATTCCTTTGCTCCCATTATTCCGAAATTTCTGGAAAAAATAGGTTTAGATGAAGATTTTATTAAAGAAGATATACACATCATCGCTAAGTTTCCAGCAAATCCCGCAAAAGAAAATAAAAATGCATACATACAAGAATCTATTGCAAAAACTATTGAAAAATCTGGAGAAAAAAAGATTTTTTCAGGCAATGCAGAGGATGTTTTTTTAATCGATGATTCAAAGAAAAACATTGATGCAGCCAAACAAGCAGGTTATCAAGTTATCCATGCTAAAAAGGATGGTTCACATTTAACTGAGCTTCAAAACAAACTGGAAGAACTGAAAAAACTGGAAGAACAACCACCTGTTGTTGATCGTAATGCTAAACCAAAACAGTTATCAGAATCTGAACAGCTAAAGCAACAAAGGGAAGTATTAGAAAGCGAGAGAATAGAGAAGATTAATCAACTTAAGAATAAAGAATTATCATCACAAGAAAAATCAATTTTATCTTCAGAATTGAATGGAATTGAATTAACTCTTAAAGCAAAATATGACCGTTTAGCAGAGTTAGAGAAAGAAAAGCTTGCTGCCCCTATTGTTGATAGTAATAAACCAAAACACGTTGAATCTATTCCTAAATCTACCAAGGAACAAGGTGCAGTGTCTAAAGAAGTTACTAAACAATCACCACAGCCAACTCCTCTAGAACAAAAATTAAATATTCCTAAACTTATGGAAGCTAAGAGAAAGGAAGTTATTAAATTTTGGAATACACCACTCGAGGAAATTAATAAAACACCAACAACGGATAAACAACTACAGCAAATTTCAACCACCCCTGCAGTGGATCACAAACTTAAGGAAGAAGAAAGCTTAAAGAAGCTTCTAAAAGCTCCGCCTAAAAACGCTAATCGCTTGAAAGATTCTACAGATCAACAGAGTGCAGTGTCTAACAACATATTTCGTAATGAACTTGAGAAAAAATTGCAAGAAAGGCAAAAAAAGCAAGCAATGCAAGGAACATCTACATCCACACTTTTTAGTTCAGTTAATTCATCTACTTCG
Source organism: Rickettsiella endosymbiont of Xylota segnis (assembly GCF_964019545.1). Classification (NCBI taxonomy): domain Bacteria; kingdom Pseudomonadati; phylum Pseudomonadota; class Gammaproteobacteria; order Legionellales; family Coxiellaceae; genus Rickettsiella; species Rickettsiella endosymbiont of Xylota segnis. The sequence goes on from NZ_OZ026451.1 coordinate 739,466, forward strand.
CGTGATAATACAAAAACGCAAGAAAAAACAAAAACAAAAACAGCGAGTAAACAATTTAGTTGATAATAAAAATTTATTTTTGAACAAGGAGGTTCATCAATAAAGCGAGGTTTAGTCGACAAACATCGAACTGACCGATTCTTCCGAATTAATGCGGCAAATTGTTTTCGCCAACATATCACTCAAACTTAATTGACGGATCTTTTTGCAATGCTTTGCTTCATCACTTAACGGAACGGTATCGGTGACGACGAGTTCATTGATAATTGAATTTTGAATAGTCTCTATAGCATTCCCAGAAAGAACCGGATGTGTACAATATGCCATGATTAAATGAGCACCATTTTCTTTTAAAGCTTGCGCGGCCAAGCATAAAGTGCCACCCGTGTCGACGATATCATCGACTAATAAACAATTACGATCTTTCACTTCACCGATAATATGCATAACTTCGGTTTTATTTGGACCGGTACGGCGTTTATCGATGATAGCGATATCAGCATCATTAAAGCGTTTAGCAATGGCACGCGCTCTAACCACGCCTCCTACATCCGGTGATACGACAATTAATTGCTCATTGCTTTTGTAAAACTTTTGGCTTTCCATATCTTTTAAGATTTCTGGTGTGGCATACACATTGTCCACGGGAATATCAAAAAACCCTTGGATTTGATCAGCATGTAGATCCACCGTGAGTAAACGACTAATACCCACAGCCGTCATCATATCGGCAACGACCCGCGCAGTAATTGGAACACGTGAGGAACGAATTCGTCGGTCTTGACGGCCATAGCCAAAATAAGGAACGACCGCCGTGATACGTTTCGCCGATGCGCGACGTAAGGCATCGGCAATGATGATGAGTTCCATTAAATTGGTGTTAACCGGCGGACAGGTCGGTTGCATAATAAAGACGTCTTGTCCTCTGACATTTTCTAAAATTTCTACCATGATTTCACCGTCACTAAATTGACTGACAGTGGCTTTACCTAATTCTTTGCCTAAATGTTTAGCTACTTTTTCAGCTAAAGTTCGATTAGCGTTACCAGTAAAGAGCATCATTTCAGACACAGAGGAACCTCATTGTGTTAAATATAAAGATTAGATGGATATGTATGGCTGGGGTGCTAGGATTCGAACCTAGGAATGCCGAGATCAAAACCCGGTGCCTTACCACTTGGCGACACCCCAATTTTTCATTATTTGTTGTAAAGGTGAAGTGGTTAACCCTTTACACACAAAGCCTTGATAAGGCGCTTTAATTTTTTCTAGTAGTGTTTCAGCGGCTATTTTTGTACTGAGTGTAGCAAAAATACACGCGCCGGTCCCTGATAAGCGAGCAGGGGCATAATGATTTAAGAAGTCTAAGCCTTCTGCAATCACTGGATAATCCTGCCTAACGATGTGTTCAAAATCATTATGTGTATTTAATGATCCGCTTAAAAAGGTTTGTATTTTGATGGGTGTCGTGTTGTATGTCAATCGGGGATGTGAAAAAAGTTTTGCAGTCGAAATTGTTAATGGTGGAATCATTACCACAAACCATTTTTCAGGTAACGGTATTGGGTGTAGTTTTTCACCTATTCCTTCAGCCCAACTGCTTTCACCTTGAATAAATATGGGTACATCGGCGCCGAGTGTCATACCTAAGTTTAATAATTCGTCTAAAGGCAAATGCAACTTCCATAAATGATTTAACACGACGAGTGTCGTTGCAGCGTTGGAACTACCGCCACCTAAACCGCCGCCGATCGGAATACGTTTTTTGATAAGTATATCGACGCCGGGTAAGTTTTTATTTCTATCTTGTAATAACCGTGCCGCTTTAATGGCTAAATTATCTTCATCGGGAATGACTGCTGCAGTGACGGGGTTAAGTAATGATACACACGTGCAATTAATTTGTGGATCGGCGCGTTGCGTAAAACTTAATTCATCGCAGTAATCAATCAGTTGAAAAACAGTTTGCAGTTCATGATAGTGATCGGGTCTGCGACCGGTAAGATGTAAAAAAAGATTTAATTTAGCAGGGGCAGGCCAATAGTACATGGTTATACTCACAGTAATTAGATTTTTTGGGAGTGGATCGCGTTGAAGCAACCGGGATGTATATTATATGATCGCGAGTTGAGCCGCAACGCAACCAAAAATTCAAGTGCGAAGCGTATTATTTAATGTCCCAATGGGTAAGTTTAATTCGAACTTGCCATTGGCAGTTGGATAGCTGAATACGATCGGGTAAATCAATTTTTCCGATGTTAGTAAAATGTTGATAAACAACGCGCCAACCGGATTGACGGAGTTGCATGATATGGTTATAAGCATCTAGATTAGTGGTATAACGTGATTGAGGAGCGGGTAGGCCGCGTAACCAATAATAGAATTGTGATACCGGTAAATTTAAACCTAGTTGATCGTGTAAAAGTTTTTCTGGATTTTGTGCATGATAAGTTTGTTGATGCGTAGTTAAACTGACTCGCTTAGGGTTGCCAGTGAGTACAGCACTTTGTGTGCCTAAGGGACCAAAAAAGTTGAGTTGATAATTAGGATAGTTCTGTTCCCAGCTGAATGAAGCATTGACACCGTGACCGGTTGTTTCATGGATGGCAAGGTTACCATTGACACGAAAATTTTGTATAGCATTCAATTGGGCTTTGCGTTGTGCCCAGGGAAGATAGTGATTAACTCTTTTGGGCTTAGGGAGTGGTGTAGGAGTTCGTGTAAAACTCACACAACTGCTCAAAAAAACCGCTAAAATAATGACACTAATCTTTTTCATAAAACATTTATCAGTATACTATTACATGAGGTCGTTAAGCATTCTATGCGTCTAACTCGTATCTATCAACCACAAGCTTCACACACGGGACAAATTGTAAACTTATCTAAGGAGGCTGCGGGACATTTAGTTCGTGTATTGCGTCTGCAAGCCAGTGATGTGTTTATTGTATTTAATGGCAAAGCGGGAGAATTTCCTGCCAAAATTGTTGAAATAACTAAAAGTACGGTTACCGCAGAGCTCGGTAAATTTGATGAGGTGAATCGGGAATCGCCTATGCAAATTACTTTAGCGCAAGCGGTATTGCGATCGGAAAAAATGGATTATATGCTGCAAAAAGCCGTGGAGTTGGGTGTTACACGTTTTATACCCTTGTTAACAGCACATAGTACACTTAAGTTAGCACCTGAACGTTGGCAGAAACGTTGTTTACATTGGCAAGGTGTGATGCTCGCCGCGAGCGAACAATCAGGAAGAACACGTTTGCCGAAATTAGAGAATCCTATGACCTTCGATGTCGCTACGTCTTCGATAAAAGCGGATCAGCGTATAATTTTACATCCTTGCACTAAGAAAAATATCAATTCTTTACCGCGTTGCCAGAGTGTTGCGCTACTGGTGGGTCCTGAAGGCGGCTGGTCAGAAAATGAGTTGAAGTGTGCTCGTGACGCAGATTATAATTCTATGCAAGTAGGGCCACGCGTCTTGAGAGCAGAAACGGCCGGTTTAGCGGCTGTCAGTGTATTACAAAGTTTATACGGTGATTTGTAAAAGAAGTTTAATATGGGATAATAGCTAATATTTTTAATATATATTAAAAATAATTTGATAATTTGATAAATAGGTTTATACCTATATAGGTAAATTTTATTTCATAAAGTTGCTAATAGATGCCTCAGTTAATTAATACATTTAATACTTCGCTTTAGGAAAATTAATGATACATCTCGATCCGCTTTTTTTGTCTCGTTTACAATTTGCCTGGGTAGTTGCTTTCCATATCTTGCTGCCCGCGTTTACGATTGGATTGGCGTCTTTTATTGCTGTGTTAGAAGGAATGAATTTTTTTACGCATCGTGGCATCTATTTGCGTCTTTCCACCTTTTGGACAAAAATATTTGCTATTTCATTTGGAATGGGGGTGGTGTCAGGGATCGTTATGCCCTTTCAGTTTGGAACAAACTGGAGTCGTTTCTCGGATGCAACGGCTAATGTTTTATCTCCCTTATTAGGCTACGAAGGCTTAACTGCTTTTTTCTTAGAAGCGTCTTTTCTCGGTATATTGTTGTTCGGCCGTAAGCTTGTGCCACGTTGGGCGCATTTCTTTTCTGCATTAATGGTGGCTTTTGGAACCTTATTATCCGCTTTTTGGATTTTAGTAACGAATAGTTGGATGCAGACGCCTGCTGGTTTTAAATTAATCAATGGTCGCTTTTTCCCCAGCGATTGGTTAGCAATTATCTTTAATCCTTCTTTTCCTTATCGTTTTGCACATACCGTGGTCGGTTTTTATATCACGACTGGATTTGTGGTTGTTGCGGTGGGTGCTTATTTTATTCATCAGCTGCGATTTGCACAAGAAGGTCGAAAAATGTTTTCCATGACCACCGCGCTTTTAACTGTTTTGGTTCCATTACAAATTGTTTTGGGTGATTTACATGGTCTTAACACATTGAAGTATCAGCCCGCAAAATTAGCGGCGATTGAAGCACATTGGTCGCCTGAAAAACGCGCACCCTTGACGTTGTTTGCGATTCCCGACCAGAAAAAAGAAATGAATCATGATGTGTTAGAAATACCGCTATTAGGTAGTATCATTCTCACCCATCATATCAATGGACTGGTTCCGGGATTAAAACAATTTCCTGCTCAGGATCGTGCACCCGTTGCGATTCCGTTCTTTTCTTTTCGCATCATGGTGGGCTTGGGTACGATCATGTTATTGTTCATTTTAGTGAGTTTATGGTTGCGATTTAAACATCGGCTATTTGATACAGGTTGGTTTTTGAAATCTTCTCAATACATTGCACCGATTGGTTTTCTGACGATATTAGCTGGTTGGGTTACCACCGAAGTAGGGCGCCAACCTTGGACGGTCTATGGTTTGTTAAGGACCTCGCATTCTGTCAGTCCTTCATTAACAGGTCTAGATGTTTTACTCTCTTTATTCGGTTACATGTTGGTTTATTTAATTATCTTCCCTGTAGGGATTTTTTTAATGACCCGTGTTGCCCGGAAAGGTTTTATTGAAGAACCCAATTCGCCTATTGCTGGACAACAGCCAAGCCATCCTATTTTGTCTCCGCCGGAGTATTCAAATGACAAATAATTTAATTTTGCTATGGACATTAATATTGGGGATCGGCATTTTTTTCTATGTTTTGCTTGATGGTTTTGATCTCGGTGTGGGTATTCTTTATGCATTCGCACCGCATCGCGAAGCCCGTAAATTAGTTATGAATTCAATTGCTCCAGTTTGGGATGGTAATGAAACTTGGCTAATTCTTGGAGCGGTGGGTTTGATGGCGGCATTTCCATTGGCTTTCGCTATCATTTTTCCTGCTGTTTATTTTCCTGTGCTGATTATGCTGTTGGCTTTGGCATTCCGTGGCGTGGCGTTTGAGTTTCATTTTGGTGAAAAGGCACATGTTACATTCTGGGATCGTGGCTTTAGTTTGGGGTCATTAATTGCAACATTTGCTCAAGGTATAATTTTAGGTGCGTTTATTCAAGGGTTCGCAGTTAAAGGTCGATTATTTATCGGTAGTTCTTGGGATTGTTTTACACCGTTTTCATTATTTACAGGCTTAGGCTTGGTTTTTGGATATGCTTTATTAGGTGCCTGTTGGCTAATTTTAAAAACTGAGGGTGAATTACAACGATCTGCTCGGCATCAAGGACGGATTTGTTTAATTGGTGTTATCATTGCGATGATCATTGTTTCTGTCTGGACACCCTTTGTCGATGAATCTGTGCGTCAACGTTGGTTTACGTGGCCCAATCAGCTCTATTTTTCACCTATTCCTATAATTACTGCCGTATTAGCTATAGTGGAATGGCGTTTACTCAAAAAATCTAATGATATTATGCCTTTTTTTGGAGCCTTAGCTTTATTTTTACTCGGATATATGGGTTTAGCGGTCAGTTTATTTCCGATGATAGTTCCTTTTCATTTTACGATTTGGCAAGCAACTTCTTCTCCTGAAACACAACTTTTCCTTGCTATTGGCACGTTGATTTTATTACCCATTATTTTAATTTATACGGCTTGGTCTTATTGGGTATTTTGGGGGAAAGTCCGCAGTGATATAGGTTATTGAAGAATTTTCTTTAACTATTCCTTTTTAAATTAAGCTAAAAATTTGATATGCCCTATCGTTTAGTCTTTCATTTGCATAGAGTGATTTTTAGATAAAATATCATCTTTCAAAAAAAACTACTATTTATGCTATATTACCTAATTCCTTATATAGAATTAAGGCATAACTTTGTGGTATTAAAATTTATTCCTAACGTATTTGCACATTTGGACCAGTTGCCTGACTAACGATTGGAACGATTCTGAATTTTCAAGAGTCGAATGTGTATTCAACTCATTAATTAGTGATAACTATGGCAAAAAAATCGAAACGCTTCGTTGATCCTTATGCGGCACGTGAAGCCGGTAAATATGATAATCCCATTCCTAGTCGCGAGTATATTTTAGATTTCTTAAAAAAATGTGGCCATCTGGTTAAACGCGAGGAGCTTAATCAACGTTTGGGTTTAAGCGATCCCGAACGCCAAGAAGCCTTGCGTCGTCGTTTACGGGCGATGGAACGCGATGGGCAAATTGTTTTAACGCGACGTGAAGGTTATGGTTTGCCAGACAAAATGAATTTGGTGCGTGGTCGAGTGATTGGTCATCGTGATGGATTTGGATTTTTAGTTCCTGATGATGGTAGCGATGATCTGTATTTAAGTGCGCGACAGATGCAGTTGGTGTTTCACGGCGATAGAGTTTTAGCGCGCGTCATTGGAATGGATCGACGTAATCGACGTGAAGGAGTGATTGCTGAAGTCTTAGAACGAAACACACCTTCTTTAGTCGGACGTTTTTTCAAAGAGAAAGGTGTCGCTTTTGTTGTACCGTCGAATAGTCGTATTACACAAGATATTTTAATCGGTGTTGATGATGAAAGCGCAGCAACATCGGGACAGATTGTCGTCGTTGAAATAACGCGTTTTCCTAGTTTTCGTCAGCAAGCGATTGGTCGCATTACCGAAATACTCGGCGAACATATGGCGCCGGGTTTAGAAATAGAAATAGCGATACGTAATTATAATCTTCCGCATATCTGGCCCGATTCGGTACAGGAAGAAATTGCGGCTTTACAAGCCGGTGTGCCAATGAGTGATGAGCAAGAGGATCGGATTGATCTCCAAGATTTGGCGTTTGTTACGATTGATGGTGCGGACGCCAAGGATTTTGATGACGCCGTTTATTGTGAGCAACAAAAAAAACAATGGCGTTTAGTAGTGGCTATTGCGGATGTCAGTCATTATATCAGCCCGCAAAGTGAATTAGATAAAGAAGCAGAAGCACGAGGAAATTCGGTTTATTTTCCGAATAGTGTATTGCCAATGTTACCGGAAGTGCTTTCCAATGAGCTATGCTCATTAAAGCCTAAAGTCAATCGACTGTGCATGGTTTGCGATATGTTGATTTCTAGTAAAGGAGAATTAAAACGCTTTCAATTCTATCCTGCTACCATCCACTCTAGAGCACGTTTAATTTATAATGAAGTGGCGACTTGGTTAACAACTAATAAATGTCCTCCCGCGTATAAAAATCTATTACCCCACTTACAAAATCTACATAGTCTGTACCAATTGTTACGTCAAAGGCGTGAAGCGCGCGGCGCGATTGATTTTGAGACCACCGAAACACAAGTTATTTTTGGACCCAATCGAAAAATTAAACAGATCATTCCTAGCGTGCGTACCGTGGCACATCGTATTATCGAAGAATGTATGTTACTAGCTAATGTATCCGCAGCGCATTTTTTATTGAAAGCTAAAATTCCCACTTTATTTCGGATTCATGCGGTTCCTGCAGCGGAAAAATTAGCGGATCTAAAAAGTTTTCTCGCCGAATTGGGTTTACGTTTTCCGAATAAAAAAGTCATCACACCCGAAGATTATTCAAGCTTGTTAAAATTAATTGCTGACAGACCGGATGCACATTTAATCCAAACCGTTATGTTGCGATCCTTGAGTCAAGCCATCTATAGTCCAGAAAACATTGGTCATTTTGGTTTGGCATTCGATGCATATGCACATTTTACCTCGCCGATACGTCGATATCCCGATTTATTAGTTCATCGAGCGATACGCCATGTATTAGCAAAACGTAAACCAAAGAATTTTTTCTATGATAAGGTGACTATTTCTCGTTTGGGTGAACATTGTTCGACTACCGAACGACGTGCCGACGAAGCGACACGTGAAGTATTAGATTGGTTGAAATGTGAATATATGCGCGATCGCGTCGGTGAAACCTTTGATGGCATTATTACCAATGTAACTGGTTTTGGTTTATTTGTTGAATTGCGAAATATTTATGTGGAAGGCTTAGTGCATGTCACCGCCTTGCATAATGATTATTATCAATTTGATGCGAATCGTCATTGCTTGCAAGGTGAGCGTACCGGAATAGTTTATCGTTTAGGCGACGGAATTCAGGTGAGAGTAGGGCGTGTCGATTTGGATCAACGTAAAATTGATTTTGAATTAATCGAGCCGGAAGTGCAAAAATCTGCAAAAAAAATTAAAAAATACAAAAAAAGAAAATAGCGAGTTCTTTATCTATTAAATATAAATTGAGTTTCAGCGGTTGTAGAAGAATTATGTGGCGCAGGATGATTGAAAAACCCCGGGTCTTGTGTCGATTTTTTATTGAGTAGATGGATAGGTCTTTGAGGTTTGCTTTGTTCTTTTTTTATATTAATCTGTGCATAAGCGTTCATAACACTTGCTAAGCATAAACCCAATGCTAAGCCTAAAGGTGGTAGCAGCAAGGGAGAAACAGGCGTTAAGCTTAAAACGATGAAACTAACCATAGCGCTTAAGCCAACTAAAAGTCCTATTAAGATCGGAAATACCCAAAAATCTATCTGAATAGCCCGCCATTGTTCAAGTTTGATAGGTATATAATCGGATTCACTTTGAGTTAATACCCAGCCTTTAAATTTTTTTGCTAATTTTTGTTGAAATTGTTCAGACTTTTGTTCATCAGAAAAGTTAAATTGCATCGTGATAGGTAATAATTTTACTTGCGCTGGAGTGGTCTTTTCTAATGAAAAGAATAGATCAACTGAGCCTTCGATAAGCTTGGAATTGTCATTAGCAGGGTATTCAATTTTATCAACGTCAGTGCTTATTATGTATAAGTTGAGGCAAAACTCAATAGAGTTGCTATCAGTATTTGTTTCGACGCGTAATTTTGATTTCCTAGGGCCTTTATATTCACTTAAGTTAGAACAAAAGTAATCAAAGGGTGATAGAAAAGAAAGAACGAAAACTGACAAGTTGCCATGAACCCATATGGGTTCCACCAAGCATAATAGGATGGCGGATAAGATTTCCTTATTGTTAATATGATAATTATTTTCTAAGGCCTCTACTAGATCTTCTAATGTAATTTTTTTTGGTTTGAGTGCCTTAGAGAGATTTTCCAATCTTATTTCTTTTTGATTAATGACAGCGTATAGATCGTCTAAATTAATGCTTTTCTGTTTGAGTGATTCATGCAAAGCTTCTAAATTATTAGTTTCTAGATCAAGTGCCGCGGTAAGATCGTTTAAATTAATGTTTTTTTGTTTGAAAGCAGCATGTAGATTGTTTAAACGAATGCGATCTCGTTCAAGCTTTTCCTCTAAAGTTTTGGTTATGGCATGAGTATCACCACGACCAATATGGTTTTCATTGTTTTCTGTTAAATAAAGAGTTGGCTTTTTTAATCTGGATAGGTCTTCATGAATCTTTTTAAGGTTTTGCATCACATTTTTTTGCGCAGGAGAGAGTAAAAATCTAAAAAATTTATATTTAAAAAACTTAAAATTTTCAAGGTTTATTTGAAGTGTTAAACTATGGGGCACGTTTAAATCCTTTTATCATTTGGATGCTTAATTTACTAAGCAGTAAAATTTTAACATGAGTCATACACTTAAAAAAGAATTTATTTTTGGTTTTCATGCCATTAATGCGTTATTAAAATCACATCCAGAAAGAATATGTCAACTCTATCGACAAGAGGGCCGCGAAGATAAACGCATCCAACAGATTCTGCAGTTGGCAGATTCTCTTGGTATTCCAATACAAAGTTTATCAAAGTATCAATGTGATGAATGGTCAAAAGATGGCGTACATCAGGGTGTGTTAGCGGAAATAAAAACTTCTAAACCATTAAACGAACGCGATTTATTTATTTTGTTAGAGCATCGATTACAAGACCCAACAAGACCGCCGTTTTTATTAGTGTTAGATGAGGTTCAAGATCCGCACAATTTAGGTGCCTGTTTGCGTTCTGCGAATGCAGCCGGTGCAGATGCCGTCATTATTCCACAGGACCGTTCAGTGAATATGACAGCAAGTGTGCGAAAAATAGCCGCAGGTGCAGCTGAAATGACGCCGCTTTTTACGGTCACGAATTTAGCAACAAGCTTAGAAAAGCTTAAAAAGGCCGGAGTGTGGTGTTATGGTTTGGATCACTTGGCCACACAGCTTATTTATGAGACGACATTGACGGGAGCATTGGCGTTGGTTTTGGGCGCCGAAGGTAAAGGTTTACGTCGCTTAACCAAAGAACGCTGTGATGGTTTGATCGCTATTCCCATGGCAGGTAGCGTTAGCAGCTTAAACGTTTCGGTTGCCGCCGGGATCTGTTTATTCGAAGCGGTTAGGCAAAGACAATAAAATCCAACTATGATACTATTTACCGCCTTATGTTACGGTAAAATAAAATACAACGTTGTATTGTTGTTAGAGACCTAATTTTTTATTTAAAATTGCAAGGAGACCCTACTATGTGTCGTAAATTCTTCCCAGCAATAGTGATTATTATTGCTGTTCTGATGGCTATCGCTGCAAGTCTTGCGAAACCTGAGTCGGTTGATACCATCGTCATGGTTTCACGATTCTTCGATATTATGCTGCCGATTTTAGCCGTGGGCGCATTGATAAAATATTTATGCTGTCCTCGCTCACACAAAGGCTGTCATTGCGGCTGCGATCATTGTAAGATGTGTAATCAAAAATAAGTTGACTATTTTTTTACCATTTACAACCTGCCTTTGTTGAGTGAAAGACAAAGATTAGGTCTTTTAACTCAAGCTCAAATCCCGCGGTTTAAGCCGCGGGATAATTCCAAAAAATTTATTTAACAACATTTTTGTGTTATGCAGCAGCTTGATCTAGATATCTATTATATGCAGCGTGCTTTAGAAGCGGCGGAGCTTGCAGAGAGGGATGGCGAAATCCCGGTCGGTGCGGTATTGGTACTGAATCAACAGATCATCTGCAGCGCTCACAATCAAACACGCACTCGGTGTGATCCTACCGCACATGCTGAAATTTTATTACTGCAACAAGCGGCCAAACAGCTAAAAAATCATCGTTTAGTCGAGTCGACATTGTATGTTACCTTAGAACCTTGTCTAATGTGTGTAGGTGCGATGATTCAAGCTCGGATTAAGCGACTGGTGTTTGGTGCTTATGATACACGTTTTGGCGTTATAACCACGCAATGGTCTCTGTTAAAAGGACGAAATCATACGTTTGATTTTACAGATGGATTATTAGCTGAATGCTGTGCAGAAAAATTAAAGAAATTTTTTAAACACAAGCGTCAAATGCTGAATGTACAAGGTGAACAATAAAAGTTAATTGCGTAATCTTAGTTCAGTGTTTGACGTATTTCTTTATAGTCTACATCCTATATAGTTTATGCTAATATAGCCATAGCACTTATAATGATTCAGAAAGGTGCAAACAGATAATATTTTCGTTTTGTTATAAGGTAGTAGCTACTGATCAAAGTAGGAGGGATGGCTGAGCGGTTGAAAGCAACGGTCTTGAAAACCGTCAAGGGGGTAACTCCTTCCAGGGTTCGAATCCCTGTCCCTCCGCCAAAAAAATGAAATTGACAAGAGGAGTTGGCGTTCCATGATTAACGTCGTTATCGTTGACGATCATGCCTTAGTACGTTTGGGTATGAAGCGCTTGTTAGAGGATGTTCGTGATATTAATGTGATCGGTGAAGCCGAAAGTGGCGAAGCCGCTATTAATTTAGTAAAGGAAACTAAACCTGATGTGGTATTGATGGATCTAAAAATGCCGGGTATAGGTGGATTAGATGCCACCCGTCGTTTAATTCGTGTAAATCCTAAACTTAAAATTATCGTCGTTACTGTATTTAGTGAAGGACCTTTTCCGGATCGTCTGGTGCGTGCTGGGGCGGCGGGATATATTACCAAAAATACCAATGCTGAAGAATTGATTACCGCGATTCGTAAAGTGGTTGCCGGTCAAATTTATATAACCTTAGAAATTGCGCAAAAAATGGCATTACGTCAAGTTTCTGATGCGTCCAAATCACCTTTTGCGCAACTTTCCGAACGTGAATTGCAAGTTATGTACATGGTTACACATGGTACAAAAGTGAACGGCATTGCCAAAAAACTTTGTTTAAGCCCTAAAACGGTGAATACCTATCGCTATCGATTGTATGAAAAATTAGGTGTGCACAACGATGTCGAGTTAACCCATCTTGCTTTGCGTTATGGCTTATTGGAAGAAGAAGAGGGTTATGCGGATAAATCATCAGATACACCAACGGCAGAATAATATTCTTCCGTTGGTTTTTTATTAGTGCTTAAGTAGCGGAGTTTTTTCATCATTGTTTTCTTCTTCCTGCTGTAAGGTTTCATCGCGTCGATTATAATTTAACAAATTATTAGCCAAAATGAAAAAGGGTCCAGTCTGAGTGAGCGGCACGATTGCATTATTTAAAACTGTGGGTTGTGATGCTATTTGCGCTGCAATCTTAGGGAAGAATTGATCAGCCGATTGACTTTCAATACCTAATTCTTTTGCTTTATCTAGATCCCTTTTGTATTGACTTACTAGCAATATATTTTCTAATTTTTCGCCTTTATTCAACAGATATTCTTTTAATTTAGCTATCAAACCAGGTGTTCCTTCTTTAAATTCTTTATATTGATAAGAAGTACAAAGATAAAAATTATTAGCAATTTCTAAAGGTTTTGCTTCGGTTTCTTCAGGTAATTTCCAATCATTAGGAAAGTTTTCCTCAAATAATTCTATGACTTTTTTTATATTTAATGGGTTCGTATTGGAAATAAAATAAATAGATTGATTTTTGTTAACTAAGGTTTGTAATTTTGTTGTTGATTCGGGGGTCCAGGTAATCAATGAATTCCAAGTGTCTTTTAATAACTGCTGGGGATTTTCCACTTGAGGATTGTTCTTGAGAAAATAAAAAATACCTAATAAGCGTTCAATAAATTCCTCAGTATTTATTTTTCCCAGTTTGTATTCATTAATGGTCGCTGTCATTGTCAAGTATTTTAAACTGACCCAAAGCTTGCTATACCATTCAAAGTGCAACCAACTATTCGCATAGTCGTAGTGCAACTTAGCAAAATTATCTAATACCTTAGAGATGGGCGCGACTGTATGGATAGTCGATAAATTGATGATATAAGCGGAGTAATCTTGAGTTATGTTATGTGCAGTTTGAGTGGGTAGCATAGCTTGGTTTCCTGATGTTTAATTGTTAAAAATTTATCCTATAAAATTAAGGTTGGGTTGATAAGAGAATGATTCTATCGTTGCAGAATGCGTTCGCTAGATAGCGGGGTAAACATTGATGCTACGGCAGTATCAACAGATTTATGTAAATCAGTATAAAAATTATCTTTTGAGATAGTATCAAATGCTAATTTTTTTGTTATAGCATTAGATTTTTTGTAAGGATTTACCAGTAAAATATCGTCTTTAGTTTTACCCAAGGTATTTAAATAATCTTTTAAACACATTAACAGGCCTGGTGTGAAACTAAAAGCGGTAAATAACTTACTCAAGATATCTTTAGGTTGTTCTATTAAAGTGTTATACATATAAGATAAACAAAAATACACGTTGCCGTGTGACTGGGATAAGACATTACTTGCCAATTCTGGGTCGGCAAGTTGACTCACTGTCAAAGGCTCAGTTGGTATTGTCTCAGGTAAATTTTCTAAAAATTTTAAATAGATTTGCTTGAATGAAAATTTTCTAAAAATATCTAAGACTTTTTTAGCGTGCAATTCATTGGTATCCCCAATAAAATAAATTGATTTTCCTTGATGAGTGAGTTTAATTAACTCATAAAAGGTATCCGCTGTTTCTTTATCAAACTCAAGCAATGAATTCCAAGCTGTTTGAAGATGTGATGATTGGCTGGCAGGTAACTTTAAAAAATTCAATAATTCTGCAATAAATTCCTGTGTAGTTTTTTTTCCTAGATTAAAATCAGCCACAATTTTTGAAGTTAGGATTTTGTGCAATAAATTTTTACAAAATTTCTCATGATCGTGTATTTCTTCGTCACAACTAAATGTGTCACCCAAAGAATTTCCAAATAAATTTGCAAATTGTTCTCCGGAAATTTTTTTATTAAAGCGGATAAATGAAGATAAAGGGACAATTAAAATTTTTTTTTGTTCAATAAAATACGGCATAAAATTCCTTTTCTAATTTTTTTAAAAAAGAATTTTTATTTTATATTTTTTATTTAAAAATAACAATAATTAAATTAAAAGAGAAAAATTTATCAATTAATTTCCAGGAAAATAAGGAACAAGTGAACGTATTAGAACATCCAATCAAACAAACACGGGCTCGTGGGCACTCGATATTGCAGTTTTTAATTATTATTCTAAAGTTTATAATTTTTAATTTAGTTCATTTTGAAATTACATTATAAGGAGATATATGAAATTTAATCCAACAACTGAAACTAATTTTGATAAAATTGTACACACAGAGACACAAGATTATGCTAAAGCATTCTATTCATCAGAAATAAAAAGTGAAAATGAAGTTCCATTATATGACAATAATCAATTTGCAAAAGCTAATTCAAATCAAGTTGCATTTAATGAACTTCCTATATTAAATGACCTTGATGGTAGTTTTGAGGCCAGAATTTCTTACGCGCAAAATATCACAATTTATCAAAGAACCATTCCAGAGGATAGACGTCCAACTTTGGTGGCGCAACGAGATACTCTGATCATGGTGCAACCTTTAATTGTTCCTTCGTCAGTCATTTCTGTTACTGGCAAAAGTGCTAAGGGCTCAATGCTGGGTGTTATCGTTCTTGAACCTCCAGAAAATCTCCCTGTAGTAGACTCACCAGACAACACTTCTATTATTTATGCAAACAATGTATGGACTGGCATCTTGCCAGCTGAATGGATCAATCCGGGCTTAACATTGATTATCAATGATACAGATAAAATGAGTACTTTAAACAACATCATTATTGGTGCGCCAAATGAAGTTATTTTCCAAACGATTGATATTGGTATGTTAACAACTCCCCGAAATAAATATTCTTTTGCTGACACACCTGCTCTGCATCTCGATTATTATCAAAAAATTCCCGTTAGTCGACTTATTGTTGGAGAATATGAATCTGTTCATTTCTCTCATGTAGTAATGCCAGATGGAACTGAATATACCAACCAATCTTCAACAAATGGAGGTTGGCACGAGGGAGATATGCGACAATCTATTGCTAAAGTTCTTATATCTAAAGGTATTAACTTTGCTAATTATGGCTTGAATAGTTCCGATGCCACGCAAGAAGGTCCGATAAGTTATGTTGCATTTATGATTACCGCGCATAATGCACGTGGGGTCTATGCTAATGGAATAAAGGTTCATGGAGGTAGTGGTGGAGGTGGTATACTCACCATTGAAAATTCTGTAGGGAATGAATGGAGTCATGAGGCAGGTCATGCCTATAGTCTTGGACACTACCCAGAACAATGGCGAGGCTCATCGCATCGGCGTGCAATTCCTGATGTTACTAATGCAGGATGGGGATGGGATCGTCGTAATAATCGTTTTATTGCTAATTTCTATTGGGATAAGGACGGACATCAAACTTGTTGTGGTGGCAGTATCCCCCCTTTTGAAGGAAATCGTTTTAATACTGATGCTATGGCAGGTGGCGTAGCCAGCTCACCATTATCTTCTTATACCTTACATACACCCTATACACTTAGTATTATGCAAAATTATATTGAGCAACAGGCTGTTTTTTCAAAAAAATCACCTACTGGCTTTAAAATATGGAATCCGCAGACTCTAGAATATGTTAACTATACCCATTATATAGAAAAAGATGCTTTTATTATCTCTTCTCAATCTCAATTTAATAAAATTGCCAATGATCCTGATGGAAAGTTTATTCGAACACATCTATTAAAGATGGGAAAGGTAAAC
Source organism: Rickettsiella endosymbiont of Xylota segnis (assembly GCF_964019545.1). Taxonomy (NCBI): domain Bacteria; kingdom Pseudomonadati; phylum Pseudomonadota; class Gammaproteobacteria; order Legionellales; family Coxiellaceae; genus Rickettsiella; species Rickettsiella endosymbiont of Xylota segnis. The sequence continues at coordinate 755,802 of NZ_OZ026451.1, forward strand.
ATATTACCAAGTGACGGTAATTGGACTCGCAATGTCTGTCTCCCTGTAGCAGAATATCAGCTTGAAGATAGTATTGTTTATGTAAGAAGTAATGCAGGGTATACAATGCATATTTTTGTAAATAACGAGGAATATCTAGTCAGTTACAGGCACTATAGTGTTTTTGAAGTGAAAAATAGCAATTGGAAAGTACGAGTCAATAATCAAAATGTGTCTCAGAATTACATTGAAGCTACTCAAGCTCCAGGTCCATCGCATCTCCTATGTAAAGACGGAAATGATTATGGTGTCGATTTCCAAAATAAGACAAGTGAAAAGATTGATGGTTCAATAAGTGATTTTTTTACAACTAGAGTTCCTCTCGAATTAGGTGTGCCGGTAACAACGTTAGTGGGGTATTATGATCCAGATAATATTTTACCCAGCACTATTTACCCTGCTTTGCATGGTGGGTATGGGTTCGTTTATGCTCCAACAACAGATAAGGAGCTCAATGCTTGCTATTTGAGGGTACACACTTCAAATGGAATCGTTAATTATCAATTAGCCGGGGGACGTTTCAATGAAAATACGATGAATAAATTTCATGTAAATATAAGCGAATCTGACCGACCTTCAAAAGCAGAAATAGTTGTGCATGAAAAAATTGTTGCTTCGTTAACGATCAATGGTCCAAACAAGCCACTCGGTTATACTATAAATGGAATTCAATCCGACTCAATTATAAAAGTAACTGATAAGACTGATATTTATGAACTAAATAATTCCAGAGAAAAAATGGCAAGCTATTTTGCAAAGTATTTCATTGTTAATATTTCTGCAACTGAAAACCATCAATTGAGCTGCATTAAGTTACCTCAATTCGCCTATGATGGTCAGCGATTAGTAATTACAGAAAATCTGTGTTCATCTATTAATGTTTTACTCGATGATGAACGACAATTTATAGTCTCTAAAGGTGAAAGTGTTACATTTATTTATATTGAAAATTCCTGGGAAAAGGAAGCAACGCAATAACCTCTGAGTATGTGTCTGGTATCTTAAAAATAGATAATTAAAGTGAGAAACAGTGTAGTTAGGTTATAGTCTCATCAAATTTCGCCTTGAAACTCGATGGTACGAGTCAAGGCGAATACCTAACAAGTTACTAACTTTGAACCTTATAAATAAAATGGTCTAAGTGTTTATCATTAATATTCTATAAAATCGCTAATAAAAATAATTATGACAACATTCATTTAAGATCTTTTCAGTAAAATTATCAAGTGTTCATAGATTTCATTTCAATAGATATTTTTTTTATAATTGAATAACGTTATTAAAAATAAAAAAAGTCAACGATCTAAAGTTCACAATTGCACATTAATTTAGCTAAAATTTACCTAAAAATACAATATTTAGCATAACTCTAGGCTTTAGACTATGCTTCGTTTGTTTGGTATCGAAATGAAGGGTTGTTTACCCTAGTTAAATCTAAGTACGTGCTGGACGTGCAACGTCTGTGCGCGGGGATCCCTTTTTAGGTCATAAGGAGGTTTTTTCGGATGTCAGTATTAAAACCAGTCACATTATTCCTATTAGCTGTTTTTGCGGTGAGTCCCGTTTGGGCGCAAGACAGCGATTGCTGTGCAGAATTACGCCACGAAGTGCAAATGATTAAAGATCAACTTAAAAGCCAACAAAATCAACAAGTTAATGCCTCTAAGGAACTGAATCAACAACAAGCTACGACCAAAACCGGCTTTAAAGGCGTCGGCGTTTTAGTGGATGCTTTGGCTACGCAGTTTCCTAACTTGCCCGCGTTGAAAACAGTAAAACAGATATTTGATAACTTAAATAAATAAAATATACTTGTTCCTTCAAGATGCTGTTTGCATCTTGAAGGAACAAGCGTTTAAGCTGATTTTTAAGTTGTTGATGGGTGATTGTGGTGGCAGGTGCTAGCGAAACGTCGAATTTAAAGCAGCAACTTGCTTTTATCAGTCAAAGTGCTGGCGTTTATCTATTTTTAAATGTCGAGCAACAAGTATTGTATGTTGGAAAGGCACGAAATTTAAAAAAACGTCTCACCAGTTATTTCCGAGCTCAGCAAAGTAGTCGTGTTGCGTTGATGATGCGACAGGTTACCGCCATCGAAACCACGATGACTGAAACTGAAAACCAAGCTTTACTACTCGAAAGTAATCTTATTAAGCAACTCAAGCCACGCTATAATATTTTATTACGTGATGATAAAAGTTATCCGTATATTATTTTAAGCAAACATCAAAGTTATCCGCGCTTAGCGTTTTATCGCGGTGCCCGCAGCAAAGAATATCAATATTTTGGACCGTTTCCGAGTATCTTGGCAGTCCGGGAAACTTTAAATTTATTGCAGAAATTATTTAGAATTAGGTCATGTAAAGATAGTTTTTTCCGCAATCGTACTAGACCCTGCTTACAATACCAAATTAAACGGTGTACCGGCCCTTGTGTTGGATTGATTACATCAGAAAATTATCAGCGTGATGTAAACAATACCGTTTTATTTTTACAAGGAAAAAATCAAACGGTTATCGATGATATTGCTGAACAAATGGAAAAGGCAGCTCAAGAATTAGATTATGAGACTGCAGCGCGTTTGCGTGACCAGATTGCAGCGCTGCGTGAAATTCAACAAAAACAAGTCATTACTACCGGCCAGGGAAATTTGGATATTATTGGTTTAGCACAACAAACCTCTCATTATGTATTGTATGTGATGAATGTGCGCCATGGTCGATTATTGGGTGGAAAAGCCTATTTTCCGAATGTTCCTCCAGAACATGAAGCCGCAGAAGTGTTATCGGCTTTTATTGGACAATTTTATTTACAAAATGAAATTACGCATAGCATTCCTGAACAGATCATTTTGCCGTTAAAAATTGCCGAACAAGCCTGGTTAATGGCTACGCTAGCGGAGCGTTCGGGACATAAAGTTAAATTACTGAGTAAACCGAGCGGTGAAAAGCAGCACTGGTTGCTATTGGCCAATGACAATGCACAACAAGCCTTAGCCGCGCATCTTTCGGATAAATTGGCGTTTTATAAACAACTCGAATGTTTGCAAACGGCGTTGCGCCTGGATAATTTACCGCAACGTTTAGAATGCTTTGATATTAGTCACACACAAGGCGAAGCAACAGTGGCATCGTGCGTGGTATTTGACGCACAAGGTCCACGAAAAATGGATTATAGGCGCTTTAATATTGAGGATATTACGCCTGGCGATGATTATGCGGCAATGCGTCAAGCACTGCTACGCCGTTATAAATATTTGAAGAAAGAAGAAAAAAATTTACCGGATGTTTTGCTTATCGACGGCGGTAAAGGTCAATTAAAACAGGCCGAACACGTTTTAGAAGAATTACAGATCAGTGGTGTCCTCATTATAGGCGTGGCGAAAGGACCGGGGCGACGATCAGGACGGGAAAGCCTATATCTTTCTTCCCGATCGCAAGCGATTACATTAGCAGCCGATTCATTGGCCTTGCGTGCTATTTTAACGATACGCGATGAAGCACATCGTTTTGCTGTCACCGGTCATCGTGGTCGGCGTGCAAAAAAAAGACGAACTTCGGCATTGGAAGATATTCCAGGTATCGGCGCGAAACGACGCCGCGAATTATTACGCCAGTTTGGTGGGTTACAAGCCTTACAAAATGCCAGTGCCCCCGATATCGCTAAGGTACCCGGTATCAGTAAACGTTTAGCCGAACAGATTTATTTAGCTTTAAAAGCCTAAACTAACCGGTTACACTAAGCTAATCACAAAATTTGCTAGCTGCTGGTATACACCTTATGGGTATCCCCAATACATTGACCTTTCTGCGCATTGTTTTAATTCCATTTTTTATTTTATTATTTTATTTACCATTTCGAGGTAGCCATATATTGGCCGCGATCATTTTTATTTTTGCTGCGATGACGGATTGGTTAGATGGTTATTTAGCACGCAGTTTAGGTCAAGTATCTAAACTAGGTACATTCCTCGATCCGGTTGCGGATAAATTAATTGTTGTAACAGCATTGATATTATTAGTCGGTGATCGCTCCTTACCTTATTTAGCGGTTCCCGCGATTGTTATTATTTGTCGCGAAATTATGGTATCTGCATTGCGTGAATGGATGGCAGAAATTGGTAAACGTAAGCACATGGCCGTAACCATGATAGGGAAAATAAAAACAATTTTACAAATGTTAGCCATCATTTTATTACTACTTTATAAACCGGACGCTTGGATAGGATTTGCTTGGTCAGGTTATGTGTTACTTTATCTTGCAGTATTGTTAACGTTATGGAGTATGTGTTTATATTTAAAAGCGGCTTGGCATGATTTATCTTCTTGACAGTATTTTTCATGCAGTTACAATAACACCCGTTTTGCGGGAATAGCTCAGTTGGTAGAGCGCAACCTTGCCAAGGTTGAGGTCGCGAGTTCGAGCCTCGTTTCCCGCTCCAAAGTTTTTATTTTTAGATGTTATAGACACAGAGGCTGAAGTATTTTTGTTAAGTTCAAGGCGGGTGATTGTTGAGGAGCAGAATGTACTGCGAAGTACATGAGCACCGGAAACGAGCATCCAACGAAGAAATTAACAAAAAGACAAAGCCATTAGATATAAAGAGATTGGCTGGGTGGCAGAGTGGTCATGCAGCGGCCTGCAAAGCCGCGTACGTCGGTTCGATTCCGGCCCTAGCCTCCAGTTAGAGAGCAAGAAAAAGAAAGATAATATTATATTGCCCGGGTGGCGAAATTGGTAGACGCAAGGGACTTAAAATCCCTCGGTGGTAACACTGTGCCGGTTCGAGTCCGGCCCCGGGCACCAGATTTAATTCAATTTGTATTTTTAAAGTAGTCCAATGACATTTTTAGTCACTGAAAAATGTATACGTTGTAAATATACCGATTGTGTCGAGGTATGTCCGGTCGATTGTTTTTACGAAGGGCCGAACATGTTGGTAATCCATCCTGACGAATGCATTGATTGTGGTCTGTGTGAACCAGAATGTCCAGTCAATGCTATTTATGTCGAAGATGATTTGCCGGAAAAGTACCAAGAATTTTTAGCGTTGAATAAAGAACTCGCGCAAAAATGGCCGAATATTACGCACCGTAAAGACCCGCCTGCCGACGCCGATGAATGGAAAGATAAAGAAGATAAATTACAATATCTTGAAAAATGAGTACGTTAAAAATTGCGCTTCACGCAATACCATTTATTAATAAATCTATTAATTAAATAAACATTAATTTTTATGGATGAAAATTACAAGAAGCCGAATGCTTCAAGTTCAAATGTTGTGCAACCCATGCACGACAATCTATTAGAATTAGTTCAAAAAAATAAAACTATCGCCGCTGTTTTAAATAATTTAACAGCGAATGATCCGCGACTGTGTTGCTTAAAAAAAGCAATCGTAGAGGAAATTTTCGGGCAAAAATTTGGAATAATCGCGATTGTAATTTATATCTTATTTATCTCATTCAAAAGCAAATGATCCCTTTTTGGCAAGGGATTACCGCTTATGTCTATTTGATTGCAAAAATGCAGTATACGCAAAAACAAGATTTGCGCCCAGAGGATCAGGACGTCAAATTTAACTATCAAGTCAAAATTATTCTTTTAGTTAAAGCGGTAAGAATAACCGAGCTGGGTTATCAATATTTGCTAGGCGTGTTTCATGCTTTCAGAGCTTAAGCGCTAATTTGAATTTTGAACAATTAGTCGATTATGTAGTTAAGCTACCACGCATCGAGCAGTGGTTAAAGGATTTGCCAATACCGCCGCTAAAACGAGTAGCAGTACTTGATTATTTAAAAAAACAACAACCTGACAGTGCAAAAATTAGCAAAGATCAATCCAGTAATGCTAATATCGTGAATAAATTTCAATCACAGTTTTTTTATATCCCTGATAAAGAAACGGGTGAATTGTCCTCTGCTGCAGCCAATTACTATGGCGAAGCGTTAAAGTATAACTAAAATGTATGTCACTTAAGCTATTAGCCATTGATACCTGTACCGAAGCCTGTTCGGCGGCCTTGTTATACCAAGAGCATATACAGGAACGTTATCAATGTGCACCGCGCGCCCATTCACAACTGATTTTACCGATGATGCAATCCTTGTTAGATGAAGCGGGGCTTAAGTTACGCGATCTGGACGCGTTAGCTTTTACACGTGGACCCGGTAGTTTTACTGGAATACGTATTGCTGCAAGCGTTATTCAAGCGAGTGCTTTTGCTGCTGATTTACCGGTTGTGTTAGTGTCTAGTTTACATTGTTTGGCACAAGGTGCTTATCGAGAATTGCAAGCGCCGCGGGTGCTAACGGCTATCGACGCGCGTTTACAGGAGGTTTTTTCTGCTGCCTATCGTTTACATACTGAAACAGCAATTATGCAAGCCTGCGGCGTTGAACAATTATGCTTACCACACCAATGTGACATGAGCGGTTTAACCCGTTTCGTGGGAGTCGGTAGTGGTTGGGATCAATACCATGACTTATTCGAAACAGAATTCAAGAATCAGTTGCAGCGTTGGGTTCCACAACGTTATCCTAAGGCCTATGACGCTGCGGTGATTGCCGCAGATGCTTATCGGCGTGGTGAAATAGTTACTGCGGCCGAAGCTTTACCGACTTATTTAAGAGAAACAGTCGCTCTACGACGAGGTTGCGATGGATAAATATTTGCTCAGTATTCTAGTTTGCCCGTTATGCAAAGCAAGTTTGGTGTATGAAAAATCGGCTCAAGAACTTATCTGTCGTTTTGATCGTTTGGCTTATCCTATTCGAGATGAGATTCCGATTATGTTAGAGACAGAAGCGAGAAGAATAACTTTAGAAGAATATGATCGCTTGAGTTAAAGCGCTGTATTTTTGATGTTTTTTTAATCAAGATTATTACTAATTCAGTAAACAAAAAATTATTTTTTTTAGCGTTGGCGTAAAATCAAACCGCTTAATAGCGACTATTAAGCAATCAACGCAGATTACATTTTTATAAAGGAAAGGCAGGTATGGATGAACAAAGCGTAAAAAAAATAAAACAGAATATGGTAGATTTTCGAATACTTGATATGCAATTAAATGTGTCGCCCGAAGCTTTAAATTTTGCTTTATTTAAAGCAATGGAGATAAAACATGATATTGATTTTATTGTCTATCTTCTTAAAAAGAAAAACCTGAATATAAATATGAAAATGGGAAAAGAGGAAGATAATTATACCTTACTGCATCAAGCGATCGATACTTCTCAACCGATAAAATTAATAAAATTTCTTATAAAACAAGGAGCCTGTTTAAATGCACAGGACGGGTTTGGTAGAACACCTTTGTATCTGGCAGCTGTATTTCGCGCACGAAAAGCCATCGCTTTACTACTAAAATACGGTGCTGATGTAGATACTAAAGATATTTTAGGTAATACGCCTCTGCATAGGGCTGTCGAATTAGATGAGGTAGGAGAAAAGGAAGAAACCCTAGTCAATCTTTTATTGCAATACGGTGCTAATCCCTATACAGAAGGCGAAAAAGGTTTTAGGCCGATCGATGTGGCATCGAAATCTGACGTTGATTCCCAAAGAATGACAAAATTACTCCAAGCGAATATTTTATTTAAAAATCCCGATGCAGAAAAGCCAGAGGGTATGACATCTAAAAATAGTGAGCAATGGGATGCGCTTGTCACAGAACTTGACCGTATGAAAAATGTACATCCTATTTGGGGTTTTTCAATGTACAGTCTTTGTACTGAAAACAATCTAAATTTAGTGTTGATTACGAGTAATGAAGCCCATTTAATCAGTCAATTAAAAATATCAGCTGAAAAATTTCCTCTTTTTACTTTTCAAATAAACAGCCATCTACCTAAAGTGCTAGAAGCACTGCAAGCAAAAAACGTAAAATATAGTAGTCTTAAAAATTTTGCTCTTTTTAATCTTCCTAAGGAGGAAAGAAATGGTGACTTATCAGTTGCTGGATTATCAGTTTCGGATCATTTTAGACTAACTTCCTAACCGTTAATAAAAGTCAGGTATTTAAAGCTATATTTTAGTCCGAGTATCTTCTAATGCGATAGTATTAATGCATTTCATTTTTCTTTTTAAAATACGTTTGTTCTGGATGATTTTATTTTAAATCACTTAAGCAAAACCTAAGTTTTAGCATTTATAATTAAATATGTCATGTTGCATTAATATAGAAATATCGAATTCATAAGCGCGTGACAAATTTCCACAAAAATAAAAAAATCATTATGCAATTCAAGCTATTAATCGAAGCAAATAATCAATTATTACTGGAAGGAAATTTTTCTGCTTATATTAAGCTTTTATATCAATTAGGAGATATTCTGGAAAAGGAGTTTGTCCAAGATGTTAATAATTGTGTAGAAGGAACATTTGCTGATGAAACGGATAAAAAGAAAAGATTCTTTAAATATATTGCAAATCGCTTCACACTTAAATTTTTACGTTTTCCCTCTAATCAGCAGAGTTTATGTACGAGGCTTTGGAATCTACAAAGCTTTTTAAAGGCGTGGGAAGATCCTGCATTACGTAAACAAAAAGACAAAAAATTACGCAAAGAAATTACGTTCAAAAGCGGTATAGACAAATCTTTTCGACGATCTATCCATGCTGCCTTGATCGCAGAAGTCAATAAATTACAAAATGAAGTCAGTGTATTTATCGATAAAGATTTACCTCCCATCAATTGTGAATTAAATGCAGAACTTATAGATTGTCTTACTGATTGTATTCGTGCATTAAAGAGTGAAACTCCTAAGGATATCAATCAAACTTTTGATAAAGCGGCTGAGGCTATTTTGTTCTTTACCCCCCTAACAGATAAGTTTTTACACGGATTTGCTATTTGTATTGGCTTGCTTAGCGCATTAGCTGTCGGCTTGGCTACCGGTGGATTTATATTCTTATTATTAAATGGACTTGGCGCTCCTTTAGTAGTTGCTGGGTTGGCGGGATTGGCTATATTTTCTGCGAGTACTTATGCAAATTATGGTCTTTTTTCTGTTCACAGCAGTAAATTTTTACGCACTTTAGCAAAAAACGGTGGCATCACCGAAGTGATTGACCAACAAGGTAAACGCAAGCAATTGTCAATAAGTATGAAATATTTGCTTGTAATCGGTGCTTTTTTTTCAGTTTGTGTTGGCCTCAGCAATGCTTCTTTAACTATTATGTTTGGTATGGCATTACTTGCTACGCTTTTCCCAACGCTACCCGCGATATTACCTGCTATTTTAATCAGCGTTTTAATATTCGGAATGACGCTAGGTTTAAGCTTACTTATATTTAAAGCATGGGTTTATTTAGTTAATATTATTCAAACGAAGTTTTCTTCGGGTAGGGAGTTTTTAGAATGTCTTATTAAAGAAATAAAAGCATTGAAAAATCTTACTGTTACGCAGTTGTTAAGTTATCTTTTACAAGTTGTGTTTACGGGTTTTGCATTATTTGGCTTATTTTTCATATGTTTCACTGGGATTCCTAGCTTAGTTCCTGCATTTACTTTAATAGGTTCTTGGATCGTGGGTTTTGCTGCGTTTTTGGGAGATCTTCCGTTTACAGTAATAACTATCCTTAATTTCTGTAGCGGTTTCAAGCAATTGTTTGCACCGACTGATCCGAATACGACACAGAAGATTGAAGAGCGCGTGTCTGCAGCCAATAAAAAATCTCTTTTGGGTCGGATCACGCATGGTATTTTATTAACTGCCAATGCAGCAGGTCGATCCATCCAAGTTTTCGATGGAAAACTCATCTCAGCTTTTGCGGCAGTAGCATGTTTTTTTTCTGCGCTAGCGGGTACGCTCGGTAAACAGGATGATCATGCAGAAAATAGCAGAAATATAGCGAGCAAAATCAGTAAAGATTCCTTGAACGAGTGTGGATATAAAACGGGTGGAAGTACTGACCTAACTCAAAATCCTGTTTACGTATTGTTACCTACGGTAAATATTACTTTGCCATCACTTATTTCTGAAAATGAGCTGAGCCGGACTAGTTCGGTAACAATCAGAAATTCAGCATAGATCTCTTTAGCTGCGGATATTTTCTACCGATATATCTTACGGATATGCTAGACTGAACGATTTATAGAGCCGAGCTCTGCATCTGATTCAAGAATTAAAAAAGGTTTAGTTTCATGATAGATGATTTGCAACAAATTATTCAGCAAGCGGCGCAGTCGATAGCCGAAGCAAAACGTTCTTTTGATTTAGAACAATTACGTAGCTCGCTATTAGGTAAAAAAAGTGCATTAAATGATTTCCTTAAAAAATTAGCTCAGTTGCCAGCGGCTGAAAAACCTAAAGCAGGACAAGCGGTTAATCAAGCTAAGCAACAAATTGAAGCCTTGTTGAAAGCGCAGAGTACGTTATTAGTCAACCAAGAAATCAACGCGCAATTGGCGCGTGAAAAAGTGGATATCACCTTAGCTGGTCGTGGCCAGTCGAATGGCAGTTTGCATCCCGTAACGCGTACGCGTAATCGCATTGTCGATTTTTTTACCAGCGTGGGTTTTACGATGGAGCAAGGTCCTGAAATCGAGAATGATTATTATAATTTTGAAGCATTGAATATTCCGAAAAATCATCCAGCGCGTGCTTTACATGATACCTTTTATTTTGCGAATGGTTTACTGTTGCGCACGCATACGTCACCCGCACAGATACGCGCCATGCAAGACGCTAAACCGCCGATAAAAATGATTGCACCCGGCCGGGTCTATCGTTGCGATTCAGATGTCACACACACACCGATGTTTCATCAAGTTGAAGGATTGTTGATCGATGAGTCAGCTAATTTTTCTGAGCTCAAAGGTTTATTAACGCAGTTTTTACAGAAATTTTTTGAAAAAAACGATCTATTGATTCGTTTTCGTGCTGCGTATTTTCCATTTACTGAACCTTCGGCGGAAGTAGATATCCAATGTGTGATGTGTGACGGAGCAGGCTGCCGTGTGTGCAGTCAGACCGGATGGTTAGAAATATTAGGTTGTGGCATGGTGCATCCTAATGTTTTAGAAAAAGTGGGTGTAGCGCCGGATAAATATCAAGGCTATGCGTTTGGTATGGGCATCGATCGTTTAGCTTTATTACGTTATCGAATTCCCGATTTGCGTTTAATGTTTGAAAATGATTGTCGTTTTTTAGAGCAATTTTAATATGAAAGTAAGCGAACAATGGTTACGTACCTGGGTGAACCCTAACTTAAGTGTCGAGCAATTGGCTGAACAACTTACTTTGGCCGGCTTAGAAGTCGCTGCAGTGCATCCGGTTGCCGGAGCGTTTAATCAAGTTGTTGTCGGTGAAGTGTTAAGCGCAGTGCCGCATCCCGATGCCTCACGTTTACAAGTGTGTGAAGTGAATATTGGTATGGATTCAGATTTGCAGATCGTGTGCGGTGCTAAAAATTGTCGAGTGGGTTTAAAAGTTGCTGTTGCACAAGTAGGCGCGCAATTACCCAACGAGGTATTGATTAAGGAAGCTAAATTACGCGGTGTGCTTTCACAGGGCATGTTATGTTCCAGCAGTGAGTTAGGTCTTGCTGAAGTAACACAAGATGCCGGGATCTTGGAATTACCTAATGATGCACCCCTCGGTAAAGATATTCGCGAGTATTTGCAATTAAATGATCATTGTTTGGATATTCATCTGACACCTAATCGCGGCGATTGCTTAAGTGTCAAAGGCTTAGCCCGTGATATTGCCGCCATAACGCAGCAAACACTGACTGAACCTGCCATTGTCAAACAGACGGCGCTTATAGAAGATAAATTGACTATTAAAGTGACTGCCGTAGCAGATTGTCCGCATTATACCGGAAGAATTATCCGTAATATCAACACGCAAGCCAAAACACCTTTATGGATGCAAGAGCGTTTACGTCGTAGTGGTGTGCGTAGCATTCATCCCGTGGTGGATGTGACAAATTATGTGATGTTAGAACAAGGTCAACCGCTGCACGCCTTTGATCTTAAGCAATTAAAAGATGAAGTGTGTGTACGTTATGCCAAGGCGCAAGAACAAATTACTTTATTAGATGGTAAAAACGTGGTTTTAGATACAAATACCTTGGTGATTGCGGATAAAAATCAAGCGCTAGCGTTAGCCGGTATAATGGGCGGTTTGCATTCTGCTGTCTCCGAGCAAACTCAGGATGTATTTTTGGAAAGCGCCTTTTTTAATCCCAAATGCCTTGCCGGTCGTGCTAGGCAGTATGGATTGAATACCGATGGGGCTTACCGTTTTGAACGCGGTGTGGATCCGGCTATTACTGTGTCGGCTTTGGAGCGGGCGACAGAATTATTGACGGAAATAGTGGGCGGTCAAGTAGGGCCTATCACGCAGGTGCAATCAGCAACCCAGGCTGTGCCCAACATAAAATTTCGTCCGGCGTATTTACAAAAATTTTTAGGTTTTTCCTTAAACGAAGAAAAAATTTCGACAATTTTTGCTAGCTTAGGAATTAATGTACAACATAAGGATGCGCACGCTTGGCAGGTAACGCCGCCGACTTGGCGTTTTGATCTATCCTTAGAAGTTGATCTCATCGAAGAGTTAGCGCGGATTCATGGTTATCAACATATTCCAGTCACACTGCCGAATAGTCCTTTAAGATTTTTACCGCAATCTGAAACACAACTTTCCTTAACTCGTCTGCAAGATTTACTTATCGACCGAGGCTATCATGAGGCCATCAATTATAGCTTTACAGCGCCTAAACTACAGCAAACGCTAATTCCGCACGTTGAATCAATCAGTTTGCTAAATCCGATTTCCAGTGAACTCTCAGTGATGCGTACCAGTTTATGGCCGGGTTTGTTGAATGCTTTGCGCTATAATCAACAACGACAGCAATTAAGTTGTCGTTTATTTGAAACGGGTGTTTGTTTTCAGTTGCATAAAGAAAAACTTGAACAGCAAGAATATTTAGCTGCCGTTGCCAGTGGGCATAGTTTACCGGAACAATGGGGTGTTGCTAACACACCCTTAGATTTTTTTACGATGAAATCTGATCTGGAAGCCTTACTGAGTTTAACCGCTAAAAACGATATTCAGTTTATGCCAGGAACACATCCTGCTTTACATCCCGGTCTATCCAGTGACTTACTACGTGAGGGTAAGATTGTCGGTTATTTTGGCGCTTTACATCCAAAAATCATCACTGAATTAGATCTAATGGGTCCTGTGTATTGTTTTGAACTAGAAACTTCTGCCATTAAGCACAGGCATTTGCCACAATTTAAAGCTTATTCTAAATTTCCTATGGTAAGACGGGATATTTCTTTTTGGGTAGATGAAAAATATCCCGCACAAACTATTTTGCAGCGTGTGAATCATAAAGCGGGTGAGTTGTTGTATCGATCCTTCCTGTTTGATGTCTATTTTTCAGCACAAGAACCGCAAAAACGTAGTTTAGCTTTGGCTTTATGTTGGCAGCATCCGACACGTACCTTAGTTGATGCTGAAGTGGATGATTTAATGCAAAAAGTAATCGACAATCTTAAACAGAGTTTTGCTATTCATATACGGGATTAAAGTACTATGAGCCCAGTGTTAACTAAAGCTGATTTAATTAACAGCTTAAGACAACAAGAGCCCAGTCTCAGCCGACCTCTAGCAACAAAACTGGCGGATGCTTTTTTTGAAGAAATTGTATTTGCCTTAGAAAAAGGGGAGCCGGTTAAAATCTCCGGTTTAGGTAGTTTTCGTCGGCGTAGAAAAAAAGAACGACCGGGTCGAAATCCAAAAACCGGTGTGACGACCATCGTCACTTCCCGGAATGTGGTGTTATTTCAAGCCAGCCAGAAATTAAAATCCCAATTAAAGAATCAAAAAAATTAATTTTAATCTTTTGTCATTGCATTTGCTGCAAGGATTAATTGCTTTTGGAATTAATTGCTAGTTGCGAGTTGACGGTCCTGACATTACAATGTGCGCTGCTCGGGGCGTAGCGCAGCCTGGTAGCGCACCTGCATGGGGTGTAGGTGGTCGCTGGTTCAAATCCAGTCGTCCCGACCAAAGTTTAATACTATCGCTGTATATCTTTGTCTGCTTAGTGTAGGATAAATATTAGGAATATAGTTTATTTACCTAAAGTCAGGAGATAAGATATGACAATTTATGAAAATATCTTAGTAGCGATAGATTTACACCCTACCTGTGATGACATTATCTTGAAGCGTGCTCACGCCTTAGCCAAAGGTGGGCATATCAGCTTATCGGTCATTCATGCAGTGGAACATATTAATGCTTATGGTGTTGCTCAAGCCTACCCTGCTGTCATCGATTTAGAAGGTGAAATGCTAGCCGAAGCGCAAAAACAATTAGCAGAAGTATCGAAAAAATTTGATATCCCTACAAAACATCAATTTGTTGAAGTCGGATCCCCGAAAGTGGTGATACTCGATAAAATGAAACAATTAAAAACTGATTTAATTATCATTGGTAGCCATGGTCGACATGGTATTGGAGTGTTATTTGGATCTACAGCCAGTGCTGTAATCCACCATCTATCTTGTGACGCCTTAGTGGTGAAGATTCCTGAACTCAAAGCTTAATATTTACTTTGTATTGGGTAACCGTTAATTAATAGTTGTTATTATTTAACAAAATCAACTAACGTTTACCATACGTTAATGTATGGTTTCGTTTTTAATTTTCTAGCACTGATTGTTCTTGCATAATTATTCCTCTAAGAATACTATTGAATAGTAATTATTATCATTTAGAAAAAATAAAAAACATGATTAACTCGAATACGGAAATTTAAATTTAATATTAAATTTTTGGTGGATTAATCAATTATAATGCATGTGGAAGTGATATAAACCAACATTTTCCAACTACATTTACAATTATAGATGGATCAAGTTGATGCAGTTGACTAAAAAATTTTTGCTTATAATTCTTTTTTTGGTTTATGCTGACACTTGGTTGCGGCGTTCAGCCACAAATGGGATCTACGTGTATTCCAAGTATATTTTATTTGACTATTAAAAATAATAGTTATTTTTTATTAATTAATATAAATAAGAAGATATTTATACAAAGTTTAAGGACAATAATTGTTTAGCATTACACTAGCCTAATTGCTTGGAATAAAGCTTAAAGTATGTTGTCGAATTAACAAAATTTGTTTATCTTAAATTTTTGAGCTACAGTAAGGGGGTATTACTGTCAAATGAGCCAAAAATAAGACGTTTAGTGTGTTACGTGAGTTTCACTTGCTTAAATAAAGGAGTATTTATGTTCAAAAGTCCGAGCGTTTTAGATTGGATTGCACTTGTTATCTTATTTATCGGTGGTTTGAACTGGGGTTTAGTCGGTTTATTCCATTTCGATTTAGTTACCGGCATCTTTGGAGATTACAGCCCGATAGCTAGAATTATTTATATTATCATTGGTTTATGTGCAATTTATGTACTAGTGCGTGCGATTAGTTGCTGTAAAAATCATGTTTCAGTACCTTAAATCGGTATCAGCTCATCAAAAAACCTCCCGTCTCGTACGGGGGGGATACTATTTTTTTAATAAAAACTACCAATAAAGTTTATCCCATAACCAAAAAAGAAGTTTTAGTGTTATTTTTTGCACGTTGCAAGACCACAACCGCCCGCAATCATGGAATTTTTGGCACCGTCGATAGTTGGGTTTTTAAAAAGTCCAAATATTGTTAAAGCAGGACCTATAAGTCCAGTCGCCGCTGCGCCATATAAAGCTCCATAGCCAAACTCCGCAGATGTCAAAGTGCACTTATCAACGACATATGAATTTTTTTCTTCAATACATTGGTTCCATTGTGCATAAGCAGATCCAGACACTGCACCCGCTATTAAACCGGGTAATGCACCTATTGCTGTATTTATTACGAGTACTCCTACCCACCAGCTAGTCCATCGCATAGCAGTTATGCTAGCTGATAGTAATGTTTTCCTAATTGAGAACAGGGGTTTATGCTTTCATTTTTTCTTGTTCCTTGTTCTAGATTGTCATTAAGCTGAATTATTACAACATTGGACATATTTTCTCCTCGATTAATGACATTTTTAAGATAACACCAAAAACTTAAGTCTTAATTAAAAAATTATCCTTATTATTTTTATTAGATAAACAATTTTTGTGGCAAATGTTACTTGCCGTGAAAAATAATTCAGTTGTTCAGTTTTATTCCAGCAAATTAGCACTTAATTCAACCTTTTCAATTTTTTCAAAACGTGAAGTGATTTTATCCGCCGAGGTTTTAGCGTCTTGAATATCGGTATAGGCAAGCTGTATGTGACGGGATAGATCATCCATACGTTTTTTGAAACGTGAAAAGTCTTTGGCTAAAACACTTAAATGTTCTTGTATCAAATGGATTTGCTCGCGTGTCGCGGCATCTTTTAAAATAGCGCTGGTGGTGGTGAGAACGGCCATCATCGTTGTCGGTGAGACCAACCAGACGCGTTGACGCTGTGCTTCTTCGACCAAATCATAATAATGGGCGTGAATTTCGGCAAAAATCGCTTCAGCAGGAATAAATAATAAAGCACCTTCTGAAGTTTCGCCGGGAATAATATATTTACTGGCGACAGCTTGTATATGATGGCGGATATCCTGGCGAAATTGCGCTGCCGCTGCACGTTGTTCACTTTTTGGTAGATCGATTTCGGTTAATTTTCTAAAACCTTCTAAGGGAAATTTAGCATCGATGGCGATGCTACCGGTGGGTGGGGGTAGCAGTAACAGACAATCGACACGTTTCCCATTACTTAAGGTATGTTGTAGACTGTAATTTTTTGTTGGTAAGACATTTTCGATTAAGGCATGCAGTTGTACTTCGCCAAAAACACCGCGCGAGCGTTTGTCGGCAAGAATTTGTTGTAAATTAACCACATTCGTGGAAAGTTCAGTGATGCGTTTTTGTGCTTCATCGATCAATGCTAATCGTTTTACCACATCAGCAAATGTAGCGGTGGTTTGTGCAAAGCCATCAAATAAACGTTTTTCGACTTGACCACTAATCGCCAATAATTTTTCTTGTGTGTTTTCAGTTAATTTGTCCATACGTTGACTGATATGCTGCAAACCTTGTTGTAAACTATCTTGTAACAGTTTTAAACTATTTAGTTGATGTTGATCAAATTGTTGGCGATAGGTATTGAGTTGGAGTAAAAGTTGCTCTTTGTTGGCTGCTGTATGACGTTGATCAATAACCCGCGCATCATGCAGTTGATTGAGTAAACGATTGATATCTGTCCAACGACTTTCCATTTGGATTAATTTGTCGTGTTGACGTTCTAATTTATAAAAATGCAATAATGTAAAAGCGATTAAGCTGGTAAGCAGCCCTAAAGTGATATATATAAAATAGAGGGGCATAAATTTTTCCTACTCTTAGAATGCTATGGGGACTGTAAAAAGCACCGTATTGATCATAAGTTTACTCTTGATATGGCCATGTTTAGCCCACGCTGAGAATAGAGATCAACAACGAAAACTATTTTGGCAGGCGAGACAGCTGTTAATGACTAAACATTATCCACAGTTTTCTGCTTTAAAAGTTAAACTAAAAGATTACCCTTTATATCCTTATTTAATTTTTATCAAATTAAAACAACAATGGTCTTATGCAAATAGCGCTGAAATCGACGAGTTTTTGCAAACCTATAACGATACACCTTTGGCTGTTAGGCTACGTGCTGATTGGTTAGCTTATTTGGCCAAAAAACAGGATTGGAATCATTTCATTCATTACTATCAACCTATTTATGGTACACCATTACAATGTTATTACCTGCAATCTTTATTAGCGACGCAACAAAAATCTTTAGCGTTTAAAAAAATAGCCTCACTTTGGTTAGAAGTTAATTCACCGCCGAGTGTTTGTCGTAAAGTTTTTGGTCGTTGGGAGCAATCCGGCGGATTGAATTCCGATTTAATTTGGAAAAAATTAGATCAAGCAATGAACAAAAATAATGTCAACGTTATTCAACACGTTGCACAATTTTTACCGTTAGCACAACGCCAACAAGTTAAACATTGGTATCGAGTGCAACGCTATCCCTTGTTAATTAAACACAGCAATCAATTTGATCCCGATAATACTATCGATCGAAAAATTTTATTGTTTGGTATGAAACGTTTGGCAAATAAAGATCCTATCACATTAGCAGAAGATTGGTCGCAATTAAGTAAAGCCTATGATTTAACTGAAGCAGAAACCCAGCAAATATTGGCTGATCTCGCTGTCGGTTTAGCTAGACGTGGTCACAGTGCAGCGGGTGCTTGGTTAAAAAAAATTAAACCGATTTATGCCGATGCCACCTTACGTGAATGGCGCGTACGGAATAGTTTGTTAAATGGCCAATGGGATAAGGTGCTTTATTGGTTGGATCATTTGTCACACAAAGAACAGCAATCCGCATGTTGGCGTTATTGGCGGGCGCGGGCCTTAGCTGAGACCAAGCAAATTGCAGCGGCGAATAGCATTTATACAAGTCTCGCTAAAGAAGTTGATTATTATGGTGTACTAGCCAGTCAACGTTTGAAGTTAAACTATCATCCGTCTACGCGTAATATTTTGGGTGATCGCGCCGCACTCGGGAATCATCTTGCCATACAACGTGCTAAAGAATTGCTGGCTTTAGGTTTTGTGGGTGAAGCGCGTCAGGAATGGTTATGGGCACTGGATAGTTTGAGCTTGTCTGAACGTCAAGCGGCTGCGCAATTGGCTAAACAATGGGGTTGGTATGACTTAGCTATTGTGGGTGCGAGCAAAGCGAATATTCACAATGATATTAAATTACGTTTCCCCTTTGCTTATCGGCGTTCAGTACTGGCAGCTGCGCGTAAAACCCATTTAAACTCGGCGTGGGTCTGGGCAATTATGCGTCAAGAAAGTGCTTTTATGTGGAATGCTAAATCCAGTGCTGGTGCTTTAGGGTTAATGCAAATTATGCCGAGTACTGGTAGCCAATTAGCGCGCAGCCTGGCTTTACGCCGTCTAGATTTGCTTGATCCTGAACAGAATATTCGCTTAGGTAGTATTTATTTAAGACAGTTATTAAAATTATTTGATGGCAATGCAACCTTAGCAACGGCTTCTTATAACGTCGGCCCTAATCGGGTGAAACATTTTCAAGGATTGTATCAGCGCCTAGCAAAAGATGTTTGGGTAGAGATTTTACCTTGGAAGGAAACACGTGATTATGTTAAAAGTGTTAGCTTGGCGCGCAGTATTTATAGTCAAATCTAATTACGCTTCACACTTAATTATAGAGTAAGAAAAACAAGGATGAACCTTGTTTTTCTTACCTAATAGTTTTTTATTTTTTATCGATGCATTTTTTTAACAACAATATTGTTGGTTACACCGGTGACGCCTTCAACTTGTTTAGCAAGCATGCCGGCTTTTTGTTTTTGTGCCCAATTATTCGCAAAACCGCCGAGTTTGACTTGACCTTTATTGCTCATGACTGAAATAGCGAGACCTTTTATATCTGGGTCGGCTAATAATTTAGATTTCACTTTTAAGGTAATGACACTACTGTCAACATATTGACCAGTGGTTTCTTGTTGCATGGCGCGATGGCTGCTCATGGCTATTGTAGCTACCATCGGTAATGCGATTAAGCCTAAGATAACAAATAACTTTGCTTTCATAGTATGAATACTCCTACTTGAAAATAGAACCTGGATCATTTTGTATATAAAAATTTTATTCTATGAAGGGTTAGATTTTAAAATAGATGACTGAATAACCAAATAAGTAACAATACAGCAATAGGTATGCCTAATAACCAAGCAATTAAATATTTCACTATCCCCCCTCGTGTTCGCTCTTCTTTGAGAATAAATGTTCCCTATAAAAAGATTAGTCAAGTCGGTAAATAAATCAAGTACTTTCATTTTAAATGAGATAGATTATGTGCATAAAATGTACAAAGGATTGCTGCGCACTGCAGTGCGCAGCATAAAAATGATAGGTATACTACCCGATGATGATATTTTGGAAAATACAGTTAAAATGGAATATCGTCATCAAATGCTTCGCTGGCCATTTCTGGTAATTTGTCAGCTTCGCGTTTGGGTCGCGCAGCGGAAGTATTTTGTGTAGCGAAGGAGGGTGATTCACTGCCCGTGCTGCCACCGCGACTATCTAACATTTGCATTTCATTGGCAATAATTTCGGTAGTATAGCGATCTTGGCCCGTTGTTTTATCTTGCCATTTGCGTGTTTGTAAACGCCCTTCAATATAAACTTTAGAACCTTTTTTTAAATATTCATGGGCAATCTCAGCGAGGCGTTGGAATAAAATCACGCGGTGCCATTCGGTGCGCTCTTGTTGTTCGCCAGTCGCTTTATCTTTCCAGCTTTCGCTAGTGGCAAGGTTAATATTGGTTACTGCTGCACCATTGCCGGGCATATGACGCATTTCCGGATCAGCACCTAAGTTGCCGATTAAAATAACTTTATTAATGCCTCTAGCCATGTTCGAATACTCCTGCGCTAACTAAATTAAAACAGTTTAACATTGAATTCTAAATCTTGTCGCACAAAAAAGAAAGCATTAAAAAGGAGGTTTTTAGAGGTTTCTTTTCATAATTTTCAAGGTTATAGTGTGGTGTTTCAGCAATAGCTGATAAAGATTTTAGCTTTTGCATCAAAACTTTCCTAATTATCTATGGATACAATTCGCATTCGTGGTGCTCGCACCCATAATTTACAGAATATCGATCTCGATATTCCACGTGATCAATTAATTGTGGTGACTGGATTATCCGGCTCGGGTAAATCTTCGTTAGCCTTTGATACCTTATATGCTGAAGGTCAGCGTCGCTATGTGGAATCCTTGTCGTCTTATGCACGGCAATTTCTTTCCATGATGGAAAAACCGGATGTCGATCATATCGAAGGACTTTCTCCCGCGATTGCGATTGATCAAAAATCAACCTCGCATAATCCACGCTCGACCGTCGGTACGGTTACTGAAATTTATGATTATTTGCGCGTGTTGTTTGCTCGAATTGGTGAGCCACGGTGTCCTGTGCATAACACCAGTTTAGCCGCGCAAAGTGTGAGTCAGATGGTGGATACATTGATGGCGCTACCGAATGAGACGCGCCTAGTTATTTTGGCACCAAAAGTACAAGGTCGAAAAGGTGAATTTAAACCTTTATTTGATGAATTACGTAGCCAAGGTTATTTACGAGCGCGCATTGACGGTGAATTGATCGAATTGGATCAAATGCCGTCTTTAAAAGCTAAGCAAAAACATAACATTGATGTTGTGATCGATAGACTGAGAGTCAAACCTGACAATCGATTACGTTTGAGTGAATCTTTAGCTACTGCAGCAGGCTTGAGTGAAGGTTTAGTGACGGTGGTGGTGCAAGAGGCGTCAGGAAAGACGTCGCAGGAATTAGTTTTTTCTGAGCGTTTTGCGTGCTCAGAGTGTGGTTATAGTATTAGCGAGTTAGAACCGCGTTTATTTTCTTTTAATAATCCGGCCGGTGCTTGCCCGCAATGTGATGGTTTAGGCCATGAAATGATTTTTGATGCGGATAAGGTGATACCACAACCGGAATTAAGTATCGCGCGCGGTGCTATTCGTGGTTGGGACGCACAAAATCCTTATTATTCTTTGTTGTTATCGACCTTAGCGAAACATTATCATTTTTCTTTAGAGTCACCTTTTAATGCATTACCAGATACTATTCAGCAAATTATTTTGTATGGAAGTGGCAAAGAAGAAATAAAATTTCATTACGAGAGTGAAAAAGGTTATGTCTATAAGAAGAAGAAACCCTTTGAAGGGGTGATACCGGTCATGCAGCGCCGTTATCAAGAGACGGAATCGCATTCAGTGCGTGAAGATTTAGCGCGTTATTTAGCCTCTAAACCGTGTACCAGTTGCCAAGGTACACGTCTTAATGTCGCAGCGCGGCATGTTTTTATTGCGGATAAAGCCATTACCGATTGGGTGGCTTTACCACTGGATAAATTAAAAGAATTATTTGAAAAATTAAATTTATCGGGTCAACGTGCAAAGATCGCTTTGCGCTTACAAAAAGAAATCATCGATCGTTTAAACTTTTTAATTGATGTCGGTTTAAATTATCTGTCATTGAATCGTAGTGCTGATACCTTATCTGGCGGTGAATCGCAACGGATTCGTTTAGCCAGTCAAATTGGTTCAGGTTTAGTGGGGGTGATGTACATACTCGATGAGCCGTCGATAGGCTTGCATCAGCGTGATAACGGTCGTTTGTTAAGTACATTGCTGAGATTGCGCGATTTAGGCAATACCGTGATAGTCGTTGAACATGACGAAGAGGCCATTCGACATGCAGATTATGTGGTTGATATGGGCCCGGGTGCGGGTGTGCATGGCGGTCGCGTGATTGCTCAAGGGTCGCCCGCTGCAATTATGCGCAATACAAATTCATTAACTGGTCAATATTTATCCGGCGAGCGACGTATTGAATTACCTAAAAAACGCTGCAAATTCGATAAGAATAATGTGATTAAGCTGTCTGGCGCGAGCGGCAATAACTTAAAACAGATTGATGTTGAAATTCCCCTTGGTTTAATGACCTGCGTTACTGGCGTGTCAGGTTCTGGAAAATCAACACTGATAAATGACACCTTATATCCACTTGCAGCGAAAAAATTAAATGCGGCCATTTTGCCGCAAGCAGCACCTTATCAATCCATTACTGGCTTAGAACGGCTGGATAAGGTGATCGATATAGATCAAAGTCCGATAGGGCGCACGCCGCGATCCAATCCGGCCACGTACATCGGTTTGTTTACACCGATACGCGATTTATTTGCTGCTACGCCCGAAGCGCGTTCACGTGGTTACACAGCGGGACGCTTTAGTTTTAATGTGAAAGGTGGGCGTTGTGAAGCCTGTGAGGGCGATGGTGTGCTCAAAGTAGAAATGCATTTCTTAGCGGATGTGTATGTACAGTGCGATGTCTGTAAAGGTCAGCGTTATAATCGTGAAACCTTAGAGATCCGTTACAAAGGAAAAAATATTTATCAAATCCTAGAAATGACCGTAGAAGAAGCGCACGAATTTTTTAATCCTGTTCCTGTTTTAGCACGAAAATTACAAACCCTAATCGAAGTCGGACTGGGTTATTTACACTTGGGTCAAAGCGCGCCGACTTTATCCGGCGGCGAAGCGCAACGTGTTAAATTGGCTAAAGAACTCAGTAAACGCGATACCGGCCGTACACTGTATATTTTGGACGAGCCAACGACCGGTTTACATTTTTATGATATCGAACAATTATTAAAGGTGCTGTACCGTCTGCGTGAGCGCGGGAATACCGTAGTAGTAATTGAACATAACCTGGATGTGATCAAAACTGCGGATTGGATTATTGATCTTGGTCCAGAAGGCGGTAGCAAAGGTGGCGAAATCGTTTGTGTCGGCACACCTGAGCAGGTTGCCAAACAACCGACCTCATATACCGGTCAATATTTAAAACCCTTACTAGGAAAACGCAGCTTATCCAGTGAAAATGGTAGTCGTCATGGTTAATTGAAGACAATAATTATATATGATAAAACCCCTAGAACAGGGGTTTTTTTTAGGAAAATTCTAGATTGACGTATTAGCCAAATGAGTAGCCAATACCTACCGCAACAAAGTCAATATTGCCGAGTTTCTTTTTTCCACCGATAGTTTGGATATGTGTCCACGAGGTATCAACAAAAACATTATTTGTGATGTTGAAACTTGCACCAATACCTGCTTCAGGAGCCCATTGATGTTCAGCGATACCAAAGTCATGATTATCGTTGTTTGTATTGCCTGTATGTTCATTGAGGTAGGTAAGATCACTGCTTAGGTAAGCAACACCTAATTTTCCATAGACATTAAACTTATCGTTGATCGGTAAAATGCCTTTAGCAGCCACATCAATGGCGTTTTGATTTAATGTTATTGATCCCGGTGCATACCACTCTCCATGTACTGTGATATTAGGGCTAGTCGTTTTTAGTTTAGATAATTCTAGGTAACCTAATTCAACAGCTAAGTTAGGGTTGAATTGATAACCAATTGCTAGACGTCCAGCTATCCCACCATTAGGCATTGGTTTACTGCCAGGAAGGACGGGCATTAAAAAGATTTTATTCTTCATGTGCGTCTCTGCATAACCGGCTTGGCCAGTGATATACACACCATTAGTTGTTGCATTAGCAGTCATCATTGCCAGTGCCGAAACGCCGAATACACTTACTGCGATTATTTTTTTTAACATATTATTATTTTCCTCGTAAGGTTCAACTAGTTAAACTGTCTATTATCTATCATTCAAATAAATAGTTGTCAACTTTATTATCAATATTTCTAATAAATTTTTAGAGACTTATGCGCAGTAAGGATTAAAAAAAAACCCTAAAACAGGGGTTTTTTAATATACCGAAATGTTGGTTTAAACTCAGGAATTAACCGAAGCTGTAACCAATACCTACCGCAACAAAGTCAATATTGCCGGGTTTGTTTTTTCCACCGATTGGTTGGATATGTGTCCATGAGGTATCAACAAAAGCATTAGGTGTGATGTTGAAACCTACACCAATACCTGCTTCAGGAGCCCATTGATGTTTAGCGACACCCAAGTTATCACCATTCCAGTTGTTGTTGTTATTACCCGTATCTTTATTAAGGTAATCCGCCTCACTGGTTAAGTAAGCAACACCTAATTTTCCATAGATATTAAACTTATCGTTGATCGGTAAAATGCCTTTAGCAGCCAAATCAATGGCATTTTGCTTTAACGTTACTAATCCAGCGTAGTAATCGGGTGTATGGGGTGAAGTCGCTTTTAACTTAGATAATTGTAGGTAACCCAATTCGACAGCTAGGTTTGAGTTGAATTGATAACCGATTGCTAAGCGTCCAGCCACATCGCCGTTAGGCATTGTTTTACCGCCAGGAAGAACGGGATCAAAAGAGAGTGTATTCTTCATGTGCGTCTTTGCATAACCGGCTTGGCCAGTCACATAAATACCATTAGTTGTTGCATTAGCAGTCATCATACCCAGCGCGGAAACGCCTAATACGCTCACTGCGATTATTTTTTTAAACATATTATTATTTTCCTCGTAAGAATTTAACTAGTTAAACTGTCGGCATTTCTATCACTTGAATAAATAGTTGTCAACTTTATTATCAATAATATTGATATATGGGAATGAAATAGGCCTAAAGGTGGATCAAAGCGGCAAAAGAACCAAAAAAAACCCCTATTCCAGGGGTTTTTTACAAACAGAATGTTGGTTTAAACAAAATTAACCGAAAGTAAATCCTAAACCTATCGTGGTCATATTGATGTTATTCGGTCTATTTTTACCCATGGGTTGAATATGCGTAAAAGCAGTATCAATAAACACATTAGAGCTTATATTATACGTTACGCCTACACCTGCTTCAGGGGCCCAGCTATGTTTAGCCAATGGCGCAATAATAGATGGTCCACTCACTACATCAGCTTTTAGGTCGTTTACTAGATAAGCCATACCTGCTTTAGCATAAATATCAAGCTTATTGTTAATAGGAAGAATACCCTTTCCAACGACATCAAAAGCATGTTGGTTAAGTGTGACAGATTGCTTGGAAATGTTTGATTTTACATTAGCTTTTTGCTGAGCTAATTGTAAATATCCCATTTCAACTGCCCAATTAGGGTTAAATTGATAGCCAATCGCCAAACGACCTGCTAAACCACCTTGATATTTGGAAGAAACTTTTCCTGAAGAAGGGAAAGGCTTTACAAAGTGTTTTCCGGTGTTGGCATAACCAACTTGTCCTTCAACATAAACGCCAGGAGTCGTTGCATTGGCAGCCATCATACCGAGCGCGGAAACGCCCAGTACGCTTACTGCGATTATACGTTTAAACATATTATTATTTTCCTCATGAGAATTTAACTAGTTAAATTAAGGACCTTTTATATCATTTGTCTAAAAAATAAGCAATATGTTTAAAAGGATAATTGAGCAAAAAGTCCTAAATTAGTCATCCATAGGACTATTTTTATAGGAAATCTCTTAAAAATCATTTTTCTAATGAAAAAAAAGAAAAACCCCTTAAAAAGGGGTTTTTATTGAAGTTATGGTCTAAACGAAGGTTTAACCAAAGTTGTAGCCAAGACCGACAGCAACAAAATCAATATTGCCTGGTTTTTTGTTTCCTAAGGGTTGGATGTGTGTCCATGAAGTGTCTACTGACACATTTGGCGTGATGTCGTAGCTAACACCAACGGCCGCTTCTGGCGCCCATGTGTGTTTAGCAACATTAGCTCTATCATTTAAATCAACATTTACAGTAGGAAAACCAGGGGCTTTTATGGTACCTGTTATATCGGTTGTGACATAAGCTACACCGAGTTTACCGTAAACATTAAAATTGCTAGCTAGGGGTAATATACCTTTGCCTACCAGGTCAATAGCATTTTGTTGGAGTTTCAAAGTGCCTTCACTAAGCTGCATGTTGTCAGCGATATCGTGTAATGCGCTTTTTACTTTGCTTTGACCGACTTGTAAATAACCGGCTTCAACCGCAAAATTTTGATTAAATTGATAACCAATCGCAATACGACCGGCTAAACCATTATTGGATAGGTTTTTGTTTCTAATAGCAGGGTCGATGTCATTGACAATTGGAGCAAGAATATCCGACACTTTAGTTTTGCCGCCTAGATGCGAATTAATATAACCGACTTGGCCAGTTACATAAACGCCGGGTGCCGCTGCATTTGCAGTCATTGCAGCTAATACAGAAACACTTAACACAGTTGTACTTAGAACTTTTTTAAACATTGTTATTATTCTCCTGAAGAGTTTAACTAGTCAAACGAGCAACTATTAAACAATCGGATTGATTTTTTGTCAACTTCTCTACGCAAAAAATAATTTTCTTTTAATTTGCATATTTATATTTTCATTGATCAGAGAAATAATTTTATGTGAAGCTTTCTTTTTTTATTATTTTGCTTAAGATAGCGGCGTCTACAAAGAAAATTAGTATAAAAAAGGAGGGTTTATGGACTAAGCATGACTAAAAATTAAAAATCTTTTAAACACTTAATTAATAATACTCATAAATTAAGGAAAATTTATGCTTAATACCCAAGAAGTTACTGAGGCGTTCCATGTTTACCGTCGTAATAAAGGCTTAATAAAAAGATTAAGTGGATCGGATCATCCTGCGATACGTGCTACCGAAACGTATTTGAAGTCTTTGCAACGGGATAAGGATTTATTATCTAATCAAGATTTATTTAACATTAATCGTTTTTTTCTATTCGAGCATCCCGTAAAACCTGGAAAAGCATCTTATGCGGCTTGGTTTACTATAAATTATCAAAATTTATGCACTTTAAATTATGGTCAAGCGCATTTTTCCAAATTAACACGAGAACACTTAGACAAAAAAAACAATGCTGAAAAAATGGGGGAATATTTTCAAGTGTTGAGTCAAGCTTATCAGCAAAGCAGTTTTAACGATGAACACTTTTTTGCATTCAGTAAATTATGTGTGGAAGGTATGTTAACTCAAGATTATGTCAAACTTATTCAGCAAAGTACGCAAGCTATTTTTTTGGCGAATTGTTTGATTAAAATGAAACACACCGGCACATTAACGGCAGAAAATCAGCAGTTTATTAGCGCTTATTCCGGAGCGCTTATTATTCCAGTAACGCATATGCTAATCGCTTTGGAAAAAGCGGGATTAAATACATTGACCAATCGTCAGAGTTTAGCCAATTTTTCTAGTCCTTTGCCATTGCATCGTGCATTCGAATTCTTAGAAAAAATAGACTTTTTAACACAAGAAAATTTTGCTGTGATTTCAACAGAAGATAATTTATCGTGGTTATTGGCTCTTGAGGAAATGCCAAAAGATTTAATTACCGCAGAAATTTGGCAAAGCTTGCTTAATTTATTGAAAACCAGTAATGAAAATGATTTTAAAAAGGATGTTAAAGACTATGCAGAAATGCTCAAAAAGAAATTAAACGTTGAGCAGACAGAAAAGGGTAGTTTAGTCAGTAAGGAACAGGTGGAGCCGGTAGAACCCTCCTCATCCGCTAGGGCACGTTTTTTTTCTGTAACACCGGTAAATCCCCAGCCTGCAGTAACAAATGCAGCATTGAAAGTGAGTTTCGTTCCTTCATGAGTTAAAAAATGAAAATTTCGAATCAACAAGATCCAAGCGTACTGAGCCAGGGATAAAAAAATATAAAGTTAAGCGCTTCGATTGCAATAAGCCAACTTTAAGTTTGATGAAATAAAAAGTTAGCTTGAGATGACTGTAAAGAAACTTAACTAGCTAACCAAAGCTTAACTAGTTAAGTGCGTGTTTAGCCGAAGTTATAGCCGACACCGACAGCCAAGAAGTCGATGTTACCAGGACGATCGTTGCCCAGGGTTTGGATATGAGTTAAAGAGGTATCCACAGTGACGTTAGGTGTGATGTTATAGTCCATACCGACAGCGATTTCAGGTGACCATTGATGTTTATCAATACCTTGTCTGGAATTGATGTCTCTAGAGGTTATAGAGTTATTTGCTTCTAACTGTGTGGTTAAATAAGCCACGCCGAGTTTGCCATAAATACCAACGTTGTTGGTAATGGGTAACTGTCCTTTAGCAGCAACATCGATAGCATGCTGTTTATTAGAAAAAGTAACTGAACCAATTTTGAATTCTGCGCTGGGTAGTTGTAAGTAACCTAATTCTAAAGCAAAATTGGGTGTGATTTTATAACCAATGGCTAAACGACCTGTCAGTCCATCGTTTGCAAAACTAGCACCGTTATTTTTTACTTGCGATTTCATGTGTGTATCAGCATAACCGACCTGACCATTGACATATAAACCCACAGGAAGCGCTGCATTCGCGTTTATCACAGCACACGCACTAGCGGTTAATACACTAGTAATGAGTATTTTTTTAAGCATTGTTATTATTTTCTCCACGGAAATTTTATTATTAGAGCTTACTATTTAATCGCTAATACGATTTAATGTCAATTTGTTAGGGATAACCTGAGCAAATACAAAAAAATTACTCACTAAATAGTTTATCGTTATCCAAAATAATACGATACGCCGAGTGAATAAAAATCACTGCTCGGTGCATGATTACTACCCCCCATTTTTTGAATGCGATTCCAAGAAAATTCGACGGGAACATTCGGTTTTAGTGCGTAACTGATGCCTAAGCCAAACGTCGGTTCTAAAGTTTTAGAATAGCTATTCATGGTTCCAGAGTAGGGTGAATTAAAGATAAGTACCGCCCCTTGTGCATTAGGTCGTAGATAAGCAACACCAAATTTTGCGTAGAGTGCTAATTTACAAGTGACCGGAAGTATACCTTTTGCCGTTAAGTCAAATGCACTGGATTTAGTCGATGCATTGGCGATGTAATTATTAGTACCGATTGATGTGTCGGAGTTACTAAAATGACGATAACCAAACTCCATCGCCCAATATTGATCAAATTGATAACCAAAACTAAGACGATACGTTAACAAAATATTATTTAGACCGGGTAAGGGTACGGGCGAAGTTCCGTTATTGACTGTTACTAAATCAGTGGTATTAATATGATTATTTGCATAACCAAGCTGAGCACCTGCATAAAAACCTGGCATTTCAGCTTGCGTGTTTTGCGTGATACCGAGAATAGCGCTAGCCAGTAGTAAGGTACTTGTACTTCTTTTTAGCATAATGCTTCCTAATAAAAGTTTAACGAGTTAAAAATAGTTTAGCAAAATTATGTTTTGCAGATAACAGTAAACTACATTTTTAAATACAAACGCATTAACCAAAATAATACGCCAAACCGATAGAATAAAAGTCGGTACTGGGTATGCTGTTACCGCCTCCGACACTCTGGATGCGTGTCCAAGCTAAATCGATGGGTACAAACGGTGTAATATCATAACTAAGACCGATACCGAAACTGGGATTCCAACTATCGGAATAACCTAAGTAATTACGACCATTCACCACAGCAGAACCATTGGCTTTAAGATACGCTAAACCTAATTTGGCATAAAGATTTACATTACTCGAAATAGGTAACATCGGTTTCGCCATGAAATCGATAGCTTTTTCACTTAAAGAAACATTTGCGCCTGACACACCACCGACGCCGGAAAAATCGACATCCGAAAAACGCGTGTAACCAATTTCAAAAGCAACATTTTGATTAAATTGATAACCACCGGCGATGCGACCCGTAAAAGCCATTTTACTATTAATCGATTGTGCGGCGGCATTGCTGGCTTCTTGATGAGTGTCAGCTGTGCCGAGTTGGCCTAAGAGATAAAATCCAGGAATCGATGCACTGGCCACTATCGGGAAGCAACATGAAAAAAGAAAAACTATTTTGGGCCTAATTTTTTTTAACATGAACAACGCTCCTTGTGAATGAAGATATCCTATTATACGATAAGCGGCATGAACTACCTACCGCGCTGGCGAGCTTATTTCGCCTTACTTCGTTTACATCAACCGATAGGAATTTTTTTATTGTTATGGCCTGCACTATGGGCGTTATGGATTGCGCGTGCGGGCGCAATAGATTTTAAAATCCTTGCTTTATTTATAATTGGAGCAGTGCTCACGCGATCACTGGGTTGTGTGATGAATGATATCGCCGATAGAAATCTGGATGGTTTTGTGACAAGAACTCAGCATCGACCTTTAGCGACAGGCGCAGTGAGTTTGCAAGAAGCCGTGTTGATATTAATCGTTTTGACATTATTAGCGTTTCTTGTGGTTTATCAACTGAACCGCCTAAGCATAGAATTGGCGGTAATCGCTGCAGGGATGATTGCACTCTATCCGTTTACTAAACGTTATATCGCCTGGCCGCAATTATTTTTAGGCATCGTATTTGGCGCTTGGTCTATCTTAATGGCTTTTGCTGCAGAAACTGGAAAAATACCGAGCATGGCTTGGCTGTTGTTTCTGGCCGCTTATGCTTGGTGTGTCGCTTATGATACTATTTATGCCATGGTGGATAGAGAGGATGACAAGCGTGTGGGCATTAAATCCAGTGCCATCGCCTTGGGCCCTCACGATGTGAAATTTATTGCCGCGCTAGAATGTGGTTTTGTTCTGTTATTAAGTATCATCGGCGTCTGCTTAAAGTTGGGCATAATTTATTATGTGATGTTGGTATTGGTAATCAGTTTATTTATTTATCAACATTATTTAATTAAAGACCGAAAACCTGAAGCATGTTTTAAAGCTTTTTTGAATAATGCATGGATAGGTGGTTTGATATTTTTAGGATTTTTCTTTGGTATGCACGGTTAATACAAGAGGTATAGGGTGTGATGAAAACTAAAGTTATTTATCCCGGTACTTTTGATCCAATGACCAACGGCCACGTCGATTTAGTGCAACGTGCGGCACGTTTGTTTGAAACTGTGATTGTCGCTGTAGCGAAGAATCCGAGTAAAGCACCGGCATTCTCTGTCGATGAACGTATTGCTTTAGCGCAAGCAGTATTAAAAGATTTAAGTAATGTACAGGTGCATGGATTTGAGGGTTTACTCATTAACTGTGCTAAGGAATATAATGCGCGGGTTATTTTGCGCGGTCTGCGCGCGGTTTCTGATTTTGAGTATGAATTTCAATTGGCGAGTATGAATCGAAAAATGATGCCTGATTTAGAAACCTTATTTTTAACCCCCGCCGAACAATATTCCTTTATTTCGGCTAATTTAGTCAGAGAAATTGCGAGTTTTGGCGGTAATGTAGCACAGTTTGTACCGGTGGTGGTTGCCGAGGCTTTACAAACCAAGTTTAAAAGAAGAGTATAAAATAGTTGCTCGTAGCAATGGGATTTTTGGCAAGGCGTCGTGAGAATGAAGCACCCAAGTGTATTTCCCATACATGAGGATTGCGAATCGAGCGGCAACTCAGACAAAAATTCAAGTGCGAAGAGTATTGGATGTAAAATGGCGTTATTAATAACCGATGACTGTATCAATTGTGATGTCTGCGAACCCGAATGCCCGAATGAAGCGATTATTCAGGGTGAGTTTATCTATGAAATTAAGCCGAATAAATGCACTGAGTGTGTGGGTCATTTTGATGCTCCGCAATGTGTTGAAGTTTGTCCTGTCGCTTGCATTGTCATTAATCCCGAATACCAAGAAACCCCAGAACAATTGTTAATGAAATACCAAGGCTTAGTAGTAAATCCTTAATACAAAAAACGCCGGTTGTTTTTTCGACCATCAGACCGCATAATATGCGTCTTTTAGAATTGCTTATATAAGAGGGCCATCATGGCAGTCCAAAAATCACGTAAATCCCGTTCCAAAAGAAACATGCGCCGTGCGCATGATGCATTAACTTCGCCGGCTATTTCCATTGATGCAACCAGTGGAGAAACGCATATTCGTCACCACGTTACCAAAGATGGCTATTATCGTGGAAAAAAGGTACTAAAAGCTAAGGAATAACACCTTAAAATGTCTCGTTATACTCTGGCTATAGATGCTATGGGAGGCGACTACGGTCCCTCCGTGATAGTCCCCGCTGTGCTCTTAGCGTTACAGGAAGAGCCACAGCTACATATTATTCTTGTCGGTGATTTGCTTGAGTTGCAAGAGCAGCTGAAACTGGTAAAAAATAAGCCTGCAGCGAGTCAACTGACGCTACACGGGGCTACTCAGGTTGTATCGATGGATGAACCTCCCGCTTTAGCACTGCGCAATAAAAAAGATTCTTCAATGCGCGTTGCAATTAATTTAGTTAAAGAAGGCGAAGCGCAGGCCTGCGTGAGCGCTGGCAATACCGGCGCATTGATGGCGACCGCCCGTTTTGTACTGAAAACTATCCCCGGCATCGATAGACCGGCTATCAGTGCCATGCTACCTACCATGAAAGAACAAACCAAAGTACGCGTTTTAGATTTGGGTGCGAATGTGGATACAGAGGTTGAACATCTACTGCAATTTGCCGTTATGGGTTCGATATTAAGTTCTGAGATCGACAATATTCCCAGTCCGCGTGTGGCCTTATTGAATATTGGCGCTGAAGAAATTAAAGGGAATGAACAAGTTAAAAAGGCCGCTGAGTTATTGAAGAATGCGCATATCAATTATATTGGTTACATCGAAGGCGATGAGATTTATCAAGGTTTGGCAGATGTCATCGTCTGTGATGGTTTTGTCGGAAATGTAGCATTGAAAGTGACAGAGGGTGTGGCAAAATTAATGGGTCACTATATTAAATTAGCGTTTAATCGTAATTGGTTTTCGCGTCTCTCCGGGTTAATGGCTTTACATGTATTAAAAGGATTACGTAAACAATTTGATCCAGCCCATTATAACGGTGCAAGCTTAGTCGGTTTGCGCGGCATTGTGATTAAAAGTCATGGTAGTGCCAATATATTGGCTTTCAAAAATGCGATTAATGAAGCGATCTTAGAAGTACAAAAAAATATCCCTGAACGTATAAGAGAACAAGTGACCGGTTTATTGAAGGAATCTGAACAGTCTTTATGAAATATTCACGTATTGCAGGCACGGGTAGTTATTTACCGCAAAGAATATTAACGAATGCCGAACTTGAGAAGATGGTGGCTACCACGAATGAGTGGATAGTTGAACGTACCGGCATACGTGAACGTCATATTATTGGTCCTAACGATAGCACAGCGAGCATGGCCACTGCGGCGGCTAAAAATGCCTTGGAAGCGGCTAAGTTATCGGCTAAAGAGATACAATTAATTATTGTTGCTACGAGTACACCCGATAAATTTTTTCCTAGCACAGCCTGTTTAGTTCAAGCGGCATTGGGTGAAGATGGTTGTCCGGCCTTTGATATTGTAGCGGCTTGTGCCGGCTTTAATTATGCATTGAGTGTTGCGGATCAGTTCATTCGTAACGGTGTCGTTCAGACTGCACTCGTCATAGGCAGTGAAAGCATGTCGAATATTATTAATTGGGAAGATCGATCCACCTGTATTTTATTTGGTGATGGTGCGGGTGCTGTGGTATTACAAGCCGCTGATGAACCTGGCATTATTTCTGCACATCTGCATGCGGCGGGTTCTTATCAAAATTTATTATCATTAAGCACCGGTTTGAAAAAAGGTGATATTCCACATCTTACCATGCAAGGCAGTGATGTATTTAAAATTGCAGTGAAGAAATTAAGTGCCGTATTAGAAGAAACTTTAGCCGCGAATAAAATAAATAAAAAAGATATTGATTGGTTAATTCCACATCAGGCCAATTTGCGCATTATTCAAGCGATGGCGAATAAACTTAAAATGACTATGCAACATGTTGTGGTTACATTAGATCAACATGGCAATACATCGGCTGCTTCTATTCCGTTAGCCTTAGATGTCGCCGTGCGGGATGGTCGCATCCAACGAGGCCAATTATTATTAATGGAAAGTTTTGGTGCAGGGTTAACATGGGGTTCGGCTTTAGTGCGCTACTAAGAGGGCGTCTTAAATTGCACGATGCTGGCCAAAAAGCACTGTTTTTTTCTCAGTCTAATACAGTTTAAGATGCCCTCTAACAAAAAATTATCGTCTCTTACTTTTGATTTTATTATGTTTAATTTGAATGAATAAATAATTATGGCTAAAAAAATTGCATTTATTTTTCCGGGACAGGGTTCACAAATATTAGGAATGTTAGCGGAATTTGCTAAAGAGTTTTCTATCATTCAAGACACATTTATAGAGGCTTCGCACGTCTTAAAATTTGACCTATGGGAATTGTGTCAAGACGGTCCAGAAGCCGCACTCAATCAAACAGAAAACACCCAACCTGCTTTATTAGCAGCCAGTGTGGCTTTATGGCGTGTTTGGCAGCAACAACGGGGTCTCAAACCGACGTTTATGGCAGGTCATAGCTTAGGTGAATATTCTGCTTTAGTGTGTGGTGGGGCATTGGATTTTATGACAGCGGTACGTTTGGTGGCTGAACGAGGACGCTTAATGCAAGCAGCGGTTCCACCCGGCGTAGGCGCGATGGCGGCTATCGTGGGTTTAGATAATGATAAAATACAGGCTTTGTGTGAGTCGCTAGCCGAAGGCCAAGTTTTATCGCCCGCTAATTACAATTCCATCGGTCAAACGGTGGTGGCGGGAGATGCCGCTGCGGTGCAGCGCTTGCTTGAACAGGCTAAACAAGTAGGCGCTAAATTAGCGAAACTGATTCCCGTTAGCGTTCCATCGCATTGTGCTTTAATGAAACCCGCTGCAAAACATTTAGCCGAAACATTGGAGACCATTCATATTTCTGTGCCACATATCCCTATTATTAATAATGTCGATGTCGCTATCGAACATGATCCAAATTTGATAAAAAAAGCATTAGTCGAACAATTATACAATCCCGTGCGTTGGGTAGAAATAATACAAGAGCTTGAGAAGCGTGGCATTGAAGAAATGATTGAATGTGGTCCAGGTAAAGTGTTAGCAGGTTTGAATAAACGTATTACATCGATACCCACACTCTCATTACAGGATCCAGAAATACTACAAGAAGCTTTAATCGGTTAAGGATGGTTTTATGTTATTAAAAGATAAAGTGGCACTGGTAACAGGTGCTAGCCGTGGTATTGGTGCAGCGATTGCGGTTGCGATGGCGCAACAAGGTGCACTGGTTGCTGGAACGGCTACCAGCGCTGCCGGTGCAGAAAAAATTTCTCACGCCTTACTAGAGCAAGGATTGAAAGGTAAAGGTTTCGTCTTAAATTTAAATGATGATGCATCGATAAAAAATTTAATGACTGAATTACAAACGTTTGGACCTCCTAATATATTGATAAATAATGCGGGTATTACTCGTGATAATCTGTTATTGCGCATGAAGGCCGATGAATGGAATGCCGTGTTAGAGACTAATCTAAGTGCTGTTTTTAAACTAACGCAGTTGTGTTTGAAGCCAATGCTAAAAGCACAATCTGGACGTATTATTAATATTTCTTCTATAGTAGGGTGTACCGGAAATCCTGGTCAGGCCAATTATGCGGCGGCAAAAGCAGGATTAATTGGTTTTACTAAAGCATTGGCACAAGAAGTGGCAACGCGGAATATTACTGCGAATGTTGTGGCGCCAGGATTTATAGCTACCGATATGACTAGTCAATTAAATGAAAATCAACGCACTATGTTGTTGGAAAAAATTCCAGTCAAACGTTTGGGCAGTGCTCAGGATATCGCTCACGCATGCGTCTTTTTAGCCTCGGATTGGGCTGCTTATGTGACCGGCAACACGTTGCATGTTAACGGCGGAATGTATATGAATTGATCAGAATAGCTTTGCAAAGTAAGTTTAGTTTTATAAGCGGCTAAACTTAATTGCTTAAATTAATTAAAGTGGCTTGCGTTCATTCAGGAATTGAATAAACTAAGCGACAGGTTTTATTTATATTAAATAGGGGAGATTCTCAGTGAGTACAATTGAAGAGCGTGTCAAGAAGGTAGTGATTGATCAACTTGAGATAAGTGAAGGAGAAGCGACCATGGAAGCTTCTTTTGTCGATGATCTGGGTGCCGATTCTTTAGACACCGTAGAATTAGTTATGGCTTTAGAAGAAGAGTTCGAAACCGAAATTCCAGATGAAGAAGCTGAAAAAATTCGTACCATTCAGCAAGCAGTTGATTATATTAAGCAACATCAAGCTGAAACTGAAGACTCAGAACACAACGAATAATAAATTCCATCTAAATATAGGCTCACACTCATTGTGTTTTGTCATTTGCCGCGAAGAGAATTATGTATCAGCGGCAAAGCAGACAAAAACTCAAATGCGAAGAGTACATAAGTCAGTTCATTTGAAGGGGGAAAATAACGTGAAGAAAAAGCGACGTATCGTAGTAACCGGTGTCGGTATGATGACGCCATTAGGTTTGAACACCAAAACAACCTGGGAAGCGATATTGGCTGGCAAAAGTGGAGTAACCACTATCACCCAATTTGATGTTTCTACTTTTCCCTGTCAAATATCTGCTAGCGTGCGCGATTTTCAAGCAGAAAATTATGGTATTACGCCAAAAGATGGTCGTAAAATGGATTTATTTATTCAATATGGTTTAGCGGCAGCGCTAGAAGCGATGACGGATTCAAAACTTGAAGTGACTGAAAAAAACGCTGACCGGATCGGTGTTGCAGTAGGCTCTGGAATTGGCGGTTTACCTTTTATTGAAGAAAATCACACACGATTAGAACAAGGTGGTCCACGGAAAATTTCTCCTTTTTTTATCCCGGGTGCCATTACCAATATGTTAGCCGGTCAAATTTCGATACGTTATGGACTACGAGGCCCAAATATTGCAGTAGTAACGGCTTGTACTACAGGCACACACAATATCGGTTTAGGAGCGCGCACTATTTTATATGGTGATGCCGATGTGATGGTCGTTGGTGGTTCGGAAATGGCGACCACACCTTTAGGTTTAGGTGGATTTTCTGCGTGCCGGGCCTTATCTAATCGGAATAAAGATCCGCAAGCAGCCAGTCGTCCATGGGATAAAGCGCGTGATGGCTTTGTATTAGGTGACGGCGCGGGTATTTTAGTTTTAGAAGAATATGAACGTGCTAAACAACGCAATGCACCGATCTACGCCGAACTCGTGGGTTTTGGTATGAGTGCTGACGCTTTTCATATGACCAGCCCAGCGCCCGACGGGCAGGGTGCGATGACGGCTATGTTGAATACTTTGCATGATGCGAATATCGATAAGGAAAAAGTGGCTTATATCAATGCGCATGCCACGTCGACCTTACAAGGCGATTATTTAGAACTAAGAGCCATCCGCCGTGTATTTGGCGATTATGCCAAGAAGATGGCAATTAGTTCGACTAAATCGATGACCGGCCATTTACTAGGAGCGGCGGGTGCGGTAGAAGCTATTTTTACTATTTTGGCCTTGAAAGACCAAAAAGCACCACCGACCATTAATTTAGATAATCCAGGAAATCCCCCTGAGCTGAATATATCCGATGATGATTTTGTTGATCTGAATTTTGTACCGAATGTTCCACAAGAATTAAAAATGGATTATGCACTCTCTAATTCTTTTGGATTTGGTGGAACGAATGCATCCTTGCTTTTTGCACGATTATGAGACTTCTTTGGAAACACAGGAATTTGCTTGAGTTCGCGGCGAACGACTGGCGAGGACCGGAGTTTACATGAGGTAAGTGCGGACCCGGAGCCCATGTTCAATAATGAAATCAAGCAAATTACATAGTTTCGGAAGAAATCTTATGTCTAAAAGATTGACCTTGATTGCATTAGTCATGCTGATTGTCGCTTTTTTATGCAGTTATTTTGTCGCGCATTATCATCGTTTTTTACAATCACCTTTAAATCCAACCCAAACGATACACATCGTTTTTGCACCCGGTTCATCCGTACATCGCTTGATTGCAGATTTACAAAAATTAGGTGACATGCCACATCCGCGTTATTTTTTATTTTTAGCCTATATAAAAGGGGCGACGAGTAAATTAAAAACTGGGGAATATCAGTTTGATCCGGGTACGACACCCAGTCAGCTGTTGAGTCAAATGTTAGCTGGGAAAGCTATTTTTCACCGTTTTACGATTGTTGAAGGTTGGACATTTCAACAATTAATTAGCGCGTTGAATAACATAGACTTTGTTAAACATCAGCTTAAATATGTTTCTTCGGAACAAGTCTTAACTAATTTGGGCTTACCCGCGCAGAATCCCGAAGGTTTATTTTATCCAGCCACGTATTATTTTAGCGCAGGTGTCAATGATAGTGATTTATTAAAATGGTCGTATCAATTATTAGAAAAGAAACTACAGGCTGCGTGGAAGAATCGTGCCACTAATTTACCCTATAAAACACCGTACCAAGCATTGATTGCAGCATCCTTAGTGGAAAAAGAAACTGCGGTTGCTAAAGAACGGCCAATGATTGCCGGCGTGATCGTGCGTCGTTTGCAGGAGGGGATTCCCTTACAAATCGACGCCAGTATTATTTATGGTTTAGGTGCGCATTATACCGGTAAGTTAACTATTGAAGATCTCCGTAAAGATACACCCTACAATACGTATACGCGCAGAGGTTTGCCACCGACTCCGATAGGCAGCCCCAGTTTTGCTTCTATCACTGCTGCTTTGCATCCGGATCATAGTCAAAATTTATATTTTGTGGCAAAAGGCGATGGGTCGCATCAATTTTCCGAGCATTTAGCCGAACATAATTTAGCCGTACAACTTTATCAACTCGATCAGCGCTATCCAATTGTTAAGAAAAAAAGATCGTGTCAAAGTTTATGGTATGTCAGTAAAACGATGCGTGCATTTTTTTGTAAATTAAATGATTTAAGTAGTTAGTTCTAGCTACAATGACGCGTTGAAAGAGATATCACTTAATAACGAATTAGCCTATCTTTTTGACTATAGTGCTTGATAGTTTCTTTTAGTAAGATTTGCTGAGCATCGTAAAAATGAGGCATTACATATTTTGCCCAAGTGACGATTGAATAAAGATTTAGAGATTCGTATAAAAATATTCTTTTTATTAAATTTTTGATATCACCATCTGATAAATTGATATAGGCATGCTTATAGGTTTTCAAAAAAAGCTCTTTTTGCTCAAAGTTAAATTCGCTCACACAGAATAACCTAGAAATATCGTAGGCAGGATCTTCCATACTAGAAAGCTCCCAATCCATTAATTGCAGATATCCGTTGCTTTCGATGATATTAAGATGATGTAGATCTCCATGTGAAGGAAATAAAACTTTTGACTTTGCCAGAAAATTTTTAATACCCCTTAGTTTTTTTAATAAGCGATGATCTTTTTTATTTAAGATAGGTAGAATGGTTTGAAAACATTGCGATGCTTCGTCGATAAAAGAAATACCCGTTTCTGAATTTCTTTTGAAGTTAAACTCCGAATAATGTAAATTTTTAACTATACGCGCTAAAGCAATTAATTTACTGGGTTTTTTGAGGTCAGCAGCAGATAAGAATTGATAGTTGGAAACAAATTTTGTTACCAAGAAACTGTATTTTGTATAATAAGCAATTATTTTTAAGGGCGTTAAATTGAGTAATCTCGCTAACCTAAGGTTTTGTATTTCTATCGATAGCTCAGGAAATAAGGGGCTA
The DNA here is from genome assembly GCF_964019545.1 of Rickettsiella endosymbiont of Xylota segnis. Classification (NCBI taxonomy): domain Bacteria; kingdom Pseudomonadati; phylum Pseudomonadota; class Gammaproteobacteria; order Legionellales; family Coxiellaceae; genus Rickettsiella; species Rickettsiella endosymbiont of Xylota segnis. The sequence continues at coordinate 796,004 of NZ_OZ026451.1, forward strand.
TAATATTTTGGAAAACGTAACACCAAATTTTCAGTTGGATAATGATAGGTATCATTGGAATGACCGCCTTTGATTTCTTTAAATTGGTTCGGTTGATAGATTTTAAGGATTAACAATTGAATTAAAAGATTTTTATTTTGTAATTCGGGTCCTTCTTTTTCGGTGATAATATCCGATAAAATTTGACAAAAATGACAATTTTCTTTTTTTGCAATCGCTTGTATAAATTGCCCCAGCATAAACCTCCTTTAATATTCAATTTTTCGTTTTTCCAGTAGCTCTCGATCATATTATACCAAGATGCCGCTGTGACAGAAAACTAAGAAGATAAAGTAATAATTTTTTAATTATTTGCGTGCATTATCGGCAGAATCTTTAATTAACTAGTTGAACGAGAAAATTTTTGTTAGATCTCGATAATTCAATCTGCAATATCCGCAACATACAACAGCTTTATGCGCTGCTTTCTTAAAATTAAAATTGCATTGGCCTATCTTGCTAGATAGGCGTGCGGATTCGAACTTGGAAATAGTCATTTAACGGTGTTTAAATAATTTCTTTTCTTGTTCTTTAGGAGGTACATTTTCGGAAGGGGGTTTAAATAAGGAGAAATTATTGGAATAGGTGAGATTATCCTCAACATTATTTTTATGGCTAATAGTTGCTAAATCAATTTTTTCAATAGCGTTTAAGGTTTTTGCAGTGAAATTTTTAATTGTAGCTTCTAGTAAATTTCTTTTATCGCCATAGGCAAATAATATCGCATATTTAGCCCAAACAACTATCGAAAAATAATTTAAGGGTTCAAATAATTTCACACGAATTGCTAAGCTAGTAATAGTAGCTTCTGATAAAGGAATATTCAGAGCGCTTTTATAGTATTGCAAAAAAATATCTTTTTGCTCGTTATTTAAATCGGATACACAGAAAAATCTGGAAATATCAAGCGCGGGATCTTCTAGAGTAGATAATTCCCAATCCATCAATTGCATTTTTCCATTTATTTCAATAAGGTTAAAATGATGTAAATCACCATGAGCAGGTCGTTTTATAATGTTAAACTTTGTCAAACAGCATCTTATTGCATCTAATTTATGCAATATTTTATAATCTTCTTCACTTAGGATCGACTTGATGGTTTGAAAAGTTTTTGTTGATGAATCGATAAAGCAAAGCGAAGCTTCAGGATTTTTTTTAAATAACGCTTGAGAATAATGTAATTTTTTAATTAAATGAGTTAACGCAATTAATTTTTCGGTTTGTTTAAAATCTTTTTCTGAATAAGCTTGAAAGGAAGGAATAAATTCTGTTACTAACAAAGAATATTTTGTATAATACCCTATTATTTTTATAGGAGTTAATTCAAATAACTTGGCTTCAGCTAGATTATGTATTTCTATGCGGGCATGACGATAAAGTGGGTTATGCGGTTTAGGAAAGCGTAAAACAAGATTGGTTTTTTTATAGTGGTAAGTGTTGCTTGAAAACCCTCCGGTTAGTTCTTTAAATTTATCAGAATGAAATATTTTTATCGTTAATAATTCGATTAAAAGATTTTTATTACCTACTTGTTCGTCGACTTTATCTTTTTTTAGATCAGTGAGCATTTTCGACTGGATTGCTTTTCTTTCAATTTTTTCAGTAGTAATGGCGACTAATTGACGATGCATAAATTCCTTTTTTTGTATTTTTTTATTAAAAATTAATTTATTACTGATAGGTACACTGGTCGAATTATAAAAAAAAAATAAAAAATATGCAAAATTCAATAAAAAAGCTGAAAACTACATGAATAAACAGCGCGAAAGCTTAAATAGGCCAAGCTAAACAAATCATCAATTTCGCTAATTGGGTTAAACATAAACTATCATTGTGCTATTCGCAAAACCGCCAGTTAGGTATAATTGCTGAAATATTCAGTTGGATGTGTTATGCAAATCAATCGAGCGCGCTTTATTAACTTAGAAGGCATTGAGGGCGTAGGAAAATCAACGCAACTCAAGTTTATCGCCGATTATTTACAACAAGCGGGGATCCCGCTGACCATTACGCGTGAACCGGGTGGTACGGAAATCGCAGAAGCCATACGTGCTTTAGTGTTACAATCCGATTTTTCACCGGAAATTATTATTCCTGAAGCCGAGCTATTATTATTTTTTGCTGCACGTGCGCAACATATACACTATGTCATTAAACCGGCCTTACAGCGAGGTGATTGGGTACTCTGTGATCGATTTACCGAAACCAGTTATGCTTACCAGGGCGGCGGTAGAGGTATTGATTTAGCCTTTATCCGCAGTTTACAGTTGTGGGTACAGCAAGATTTAAAAGTTGATGCGGTTTTATTACTCGATGCGCCGGTCGATATTGCCTTACGTCGCACACAACGTCGAAAAACCGCAGACCGTATTGAAGCCGAGCAACAAGATTTCTTTACGCGTGCACGTGCCAGTTATCTCGAGCGGGCCAAACAAATGGCTGATTGTTATCATATGATTGATGCCAGTCGTTCATTAAAGGATGTGCAAAAACAAATTAAGCAGGTATTGGATCAACTATTAGCATTATGGGTAAAATCGGATGAATAATTATTCAGCGCCCTTCCCATGGCAAGCTCAACAATGGCAGCAACTGTATCACTGTCATCAAGAAGGCCGATTAGCGCATGCTTTATTACTGGTAGGACAAGCGGGTTTAGGTAAAACCTTATTTGTAGCAAATTTTGCAAAAACCTTACTCTGTAAGCAGGCAGTGAATCAAATAGCGTGCGGCCATTGTCGTGATTGTGTGTTAGTTGCAGCGGCAACACATCCAGACTTGTGTTGGCTTGCTACAGAAAAATCCAGCCAGGGCATTAAAATTGATCAAGTACGCGCAGTGATAGAAAAATTAAATCACACCAGTCAAGCAAGCTATAAAATTATTGTAATTAACCCAGCAGATAGCTTATTGCTGGCAGCGAGTCATGCTTTATTAAAAAGTTTAGAAGAACCGAGTGAACGTACCTTATTTATTTTATTGACTGAAAAAATTGAGTGCTTATTACCAACTATTCGTAGTCGTTGCCAAGTGATTCGTTTTGCGACGCCAGAAAAATCGCTGGCGACGACTTGGTTAGCGCAGCAACTTCCAGCATCAACACCTATCGATAAGCTTTATCGTTTATCCGCCGGTGCGCCATTACTTGCATTGAGCTATGCCCAGCAAAATTATTATTCATTTTATACCGACTTGTTGGTTTCATTAACGCAGTTATTCAATCAAGAACTGGATCCCGTCCATTGTGCAGCACAGTATGTGAAAAGTGATACGCGGCAATTATTATCGACGCTATTGAATGTCATCAGCGAATTGCTTAAATGCCGGTTACTGAATGGATATTTAGCGATAGAGGGTGCGTTAGCGCATTTAGCCGCGTGCTTGTCGACGGATTTTTTGTTGCAGTATTTTGATAGCGTATTGGTATTACAAGCGCATACCGCTAAAATCACCTTGAACTTACCCTTAATGCTAGAAGATCTGTTTTCTCGTTGGGCTTTACAAGGTAAATCATGTTAGTTGACTCACATTGTCATTTGGATCGATTGGATCTGGATTATTTTAAAAAAGACCTAACTGCTTGTCTGGAGTTTGCTAGAGAGCAAGGTGTGATGCACTTTCTTTGTGTCTGTATTGATTTAGCCAATTTTCCGGCCGTATTAACGATTGCTGAGCAATTTACCGATGTTTCTGCTTCCGTCGGCGTGCATCCCACCGAACAAGTCCCTGAAGAAGCGACATTGGATGAATTAACTAAGCTTGCAAAACATCCTAAAGTGGTGGCAATAGGCGAGACGGGTTTGGATTATTATCGTGAAAATACAGCAAAGGAATGTCAACAACAACGGTTTCGGCAACATATTCGCGCGGCTATTGCGGTGAATAAGCCATTGATCGTGCATACTCGAGCAGCGCGCGCAGATACTTTGCGCATTTTAAAAGAAGAGGGTGCGCAGCAGGTGGGTGGTGTACTTCATTGTTTTACCGAAGATTTAGGTATGGCTGAGGCCGCTATTGAAGATAATTTTTATATTTCTTTTTCTGGAATTATAACGTTTAAAAATGCTGTTGAGTTAAAAGCTATTGCGCAAACATTACCTTTGGAGCGTCTATTAGTTGAAACAGATTCACCTTACTTAGCACCGCATCCATTTCGCGGTAAACCTAATCAGCCAGCTTACGTGCGTTACGTTGCCGAATATTTAGCTGAATTGCGTGATTGTTCTTTAGAAAATATTGCCAATCAAACCACCACTAATTTTTTTACTTTATTTAAACAAGCACAACTAACTAGTCAGGGATAGACGTTAACTTTCAAAAGAGAGACGTTTTAAATGATGCGCGTATTAACTTTCTGTGTATTACTAGTTAGCTGCAGTTTATCTATGGCGGAAAGCGCTAGCGAACGAGCAACCGCGGCGTATTTTAATTCGGTACAGAACCAACCGAAGAAATTAAGCCGTTTTTTGCATGACATGCCGAAAGGAGGGGATCTGCATAATCATCTCGGCGGTGTGAGTATGCCAGAGAATATGTTGCGTTATGCGCGACAGGATGCTTTGTGTGTCAATAGAAAAAATTTTAGCGTACACAGCGATCGCGGTTGTCCAAAGCAACTGAGCATTGCGCAGATACAAAAATTTCCAATTTTATACAATCAGCTGATTGACGCCTGGTCGATGCGCCATTTTCGTCCGGGTAAAGAATCGGGGCATGATCATTTTTTTGCGACGTTTATAAAATATTTGCCTATTTTGATGAAGCATCGTGCCGAGATGGTGAATGAAGCGGTGGAAAGGGCATGTCGAGAAAATTTAATCTACCTGGAACTAATGATTATGCCTGATGATAATAAATCCGGATTATTAGGCAGTCAGATGGCTTGGCATGATAATTTAGACAGCTTGCGCGAAAAACTTTTAAAATCAGGGGTTATTCCTATCGTGCAGGATATTTCTAAGCAGTTAGATAGCTATCAAAAGCCATTACAAACTTTTTTAAACGGGCCTGGAAAGCAGCTGTGCCCAGATTTTAAACTGCGTTATTTATATCAAGTATTGCGTGAGCAGCCGCGCACGCAAGTTTTTGCACAATTGTTAACCGGTTTTGAAGCGGCGAGCCGTGATCCACGCATCGTGGGTATTAATCTTGTGCAAGCGGAAGATGGAAAAATATCTATGCGCGACTATTGTTTGCAAATGCGCATGATAGGATTTCTACATCGACATTATCCCAAGGTTAAGATTAGTTTACATGCCGGCGAATTGGTTCCCGGTTTGGTGTCGATGAAGGGTTTACGCTTTCATATTCGTCAAGCCATAGAAAATGCGCATGCTAATCGAATTGGTCATGGTGTAGACATTCGTTATGAGGATCACGCTTTACAGTTATTGCAAGAAATGGCTAAAAAACAAATATTAGTTGAAATTAATCTCAGTAGTAATGCCGCTATACTCAACGTTAAAGGTCAACAACATCCGATACTACTTTATAGACAATATCAAGTTCCAGTGGCTTTATCTACAGATGATGAAGGGGTTTTAAGAACCAATCTGACCGAGCAATTCAAAATAGCCGTAAGAAATTATCATTTTTCTTATTTGATCTTAAAACAATTAGCTCGGAACAGTATTCATTATAGTTTTTTACCCGGAGCGAGTTTATGGCAAGCGGCCGATTATCAACATCCGGTTTCGTATTGTAAAAATAGTTTAAGCTGCGCTCAGTTGTCTTCGACTTGTCAAGATTTCTTAGCGGGCAACGAAAAAGCGGATAGTGAATGGAAATTAGAACAACAATTTTTAAGTTTTGAACAGCGATTTATCAAACCTGATTACAATGCTCACAGCAATTAGATTTTTGACAAGTGCCGAGAAATAATTGTGGATTGAGCGATAACACAAACAAAAATTTATTGCAAAAAGTATTAGAGTGAAAAAAAGATGGCGTAAGCGATGCCACCAAATAAGGTCCATTTAATTAAATAATAAGTGGGTTTATTCCATTTTTTAATACATTTGCCGATACGGCGAATAAAATAAACATATTTAAAGATGCGATTCACAGCACCGGTCTGATCCGATGCATCATTCGGCGCAGCTGCAGCGCTCATCACGTAACGTCCCACTAAATAATTAAATTGTTGTGCCCAACGATATTTTAAAGGTCGTTCAATATCACAAAATAGAATCAATCGGTTTTGACCACTGGTATTTTCTGCATAATGAATATAGGTTTCATCAAAAATGATAGCTTCACCATCCCGCCAACTATAGTGCTTGCCGTCGACATTGATATAACAGCAATCATCATTCGGTGTTATTAGACCTAAATGATAACGTAACGAGCCCGCATAGGGATCACGGTGACGTGGTAAACGACTTTTATCCGATAATTCTGCAAACATGGCGGCTTTAATTGAGGGTAATGTTTTTAATAGCGCCGTGGTTTTCGGACAGTGAATTGCTGCGGAGGGATGATGGCTATTATACCATTTTAGATAAAAACGTTTCCAACCGGTTCTGAAAAAAGAGTTAAATCCGGCATCATCATATTTTTCGGAAGCTTTAACGTGTTTTTGTTTTAAAAGATGCATGCCTTCTTCGCGTATCAGCTGCCAATTTTTACGTAAAATTTCTAATTCAGGAAAATTTTCCAGTTTTAGATAGGGCGTATTAGGCACCGCCGAAAAGCAGTACATAAACACATTCAGCGGCGCGAAAAAAGTCGAATGATCCGAAAGCTGACGCCAAAATGGATAACGCTGTTTTCCGCGACGATGAATGTACAAAACACATACAGCAAATAAAATAATAATAATGTATTTCATTACAATTTCTTATCCTATTGCCGTAGGTTTACCATACAAAACGATCAGTCTTTAATTTAACCGATGTCTGTTGATTTGTTGCTTTTCGTTTTCTTCCTTATAAGTAGATGCATTCGCTGGAGTAGCTGCTTTAAAGAATGCTGGGCTACTATTGGAAGTGCTTGCCTGCGCATTGAGTTGCTTACTTGCTAGCTTGCAAGTATCCCAGTAGCCTGATAAATCTGCTGCTAGGGAAGAAGGTTTAGCTAGATTTGGATTTTCTCTTAATGAATAGTCAATAAAAATCTTAACTAACACATCAGGAGCATGATCTAAAGCTAAATCAAGCGCGCTCTTACCATCGTTATCCTTAATATCAAACCTTCCGCCCATTTTTACCAAAATATCGATCATGTCTTTCGTTGCATTAATATATTCAAGAGGCATAGGATCGAGTGCCCCTTTTCCCACAGCAAAGTCATGTAATGGTGTTCTACCATGCTCGTCTTGTGGATTGCTATTTTCAGAAAGTATAATTATTTTTCGATCGTCATTATCCATATTGGCTCCCTTTTTTTTATCGTGATAGTGTGAATTATATTAACATATAATTCGAATAAACTTAGAAGTTTAAGATACTTGTAGAATAGATTTCTTGTTTTTATTCAGGTCTAAGGTTAGTATCGGCATAGTTTCTTTTCTTTCAAATATCGACTAAAAATAACAAGTGAAACACTTTTTTTCTCCTACGGTTAGCGTCACGCTCGCGCTTTTATGCGTACTTGCGATTAAATTCCTATTAGCCTGGTTTATTCCCATTACTGCGGATGAAGCCTATTACGCCATATGGGGCGCTTATCTGAGTGGCGGCGGTTATGATCATCCACCCATGATAGGATTTGTTTTATACCCGTTATTGCAACTCGGTCATCATGCCTTGACGCTGCGTTTACCGGCCATCTTCAGCAGTCTATTACTAGGTGTCGTAAGCTATCTTTATCTCAAAAAAGAGGATCCAGAGCGTGCGGCTATTGCTAGCATTCTATTAATGATTGCACCGATTAGTCTATTTAATATTATTGTGACTACCGATACACCCTTATTTATGTTTTCGTTTTTGTCGGTGATGTGCGTCTTACAAGCGTTAAGAAATAATGATGCATGGTATTTGTTTGCGCTAGGCGGATTGTTTTTAGGACTGGCTTTTTTCTCAAAATATTTTGCATGTCTATTAGGCTTAGCCTATGCAGTGTATTTTCTTTTTATTGCGCCAAACCGGGCGCGTCTCATAGGTCTAGGTTTATTGGCTTTATTCACACTGCCTTTTGTCGTGCAGAATATCTATTGGAATTATCATCATGATTGGTCAAATATTTTATTTAATATTTACAATCGAAATAATGATATGGGTTTTAGTTTTAAAACCATTTTTGCCTATGTGCTTATTTTATTGTATTTAATTACGCCGCCATTAGTGTTCGCGCTTGCTAAATTCCCAAAACAGCAATTAAAACAGCAGGCGGTATTTTACTTCTTTTTTATCCCATTACTGTTATTTTTTCTGCTGAGTAGTTTTAAACCGATAGGATTACATTGGCCGCTTGCTTTTATTCCGTTAATTTATGTGTGGGCGGGTCAGTATTTAAGCAGTAAAAACCTAAGAAAATTATTAAAATTTACCGTTTATTGGAGTGGACTACAGCTAATCCTGATTGTTAGCTTATTGCTTATTCCTCTTAAATCGGTGCAAGATCGGCATGTTCTGGGTTTAAACTATAATAAGATCGTTTATTTTTTTCATCATAAAACCATTAATGACTTGTTAAAAGAAAAATATTCGCTGCATTATATTTATGCAAGTCCTAACTATGCGGACGCTTGTTTATTTTTTTTCGATACGAATCATTATGCATCGGTATTTTTAAAAGGGTCTTATCATGGTCGTGAAGATGATTTAATTACTAATTTCAAACACTTTAAAAATAGAAACTTTTTAATCTTTTCACGCACACCACTGGTGTATAACGATTATAAGCCTTATTTTCAACGCGTTGCCTTGCATACTTTGCGTTATGAGCAGGCCACTTTTTATTATTTGCTTGGCACACAATTTAATTATCCGAACTATCGACAAAAAATATTACGGCCAATTAATGATACCTATTGGGTTGATCCTCCGTATTTACCGCATACGCCAAGTTTTTTTTATTTAAAATATAATTTTAGCTCTTAAGTTGTGTCGTGATACCTAGACAACTAAGCTTAAAAACTCCGATCGCGTGCGCAAATCTTCTCGGAATAGACCTAGCATTACCGAGGTCTTCATCGAAGCCTTTTGTTTTTCAACACCACGCATCATCATACATAAATGTTTGGCTTCAATAATGATGGCAACACCTTTGGCATCTAATACTTTCATCAAAGTATCGGCAATTTGACGAGTTAAATTTTCTTGAATTTGTAGGCGTCGTGCATAAAAATTAATAATACGCGGTATTTTTGATAAACCGATGATTTTTCCGTTCGGAATATAGGAAATATGACAGACGCCAATAAAAGGCAATAAATGATGTTCACACAAGGAATATAATTCGATGTCTTTGACTAAGATCATTTCTTCCATTGTCGAATGAAATACAGCACCATTTAGCAGGACATCTAGAGATTCACGCGCACCACTGGTTAAATAACGTAAGGATTTGGCTACGCGTAACGGTGTATTTTTTAAACCTTCCCGTTCCGGGTCTTCTCCGAGTGCGCTTAAAATTGCTTTAATATGCTTTTCCATTATTTATTGTCTTATTAAGTTTAGTTTTACAACTACTTCCAAGCTGGAACGGCTGTACAATGAAATAATCGAGCGGCGGCGGCTAATACTTCAGGAGAGTGTATAGCCTTTATTAGATTAATAAACTTCGGGTTATTTTTATCGCTTAGTTTTACCACTAATAGATTAGCATAAGGAGAGGTTTTACTTTCACTAAATAGTGCATTTTGTTGCGGGTAAAGCTGGGCTAGCGCAGCATAATTAGCATTAATAACTGCCAAATCAACATCAGCAAGTACACGCGGTAATTGCGCAGCATCTAGCTCTTTGATAGCTAAGTGTTTAGGATTAAGTTGGATATCGTTAGGGGTCATGTATGCGCCTTTGTGTGTATCAAGTGTCAATAATCCAGCTGAGCTTAGCAATAATAAAGCGCGTGCTTCATTGCTTGGATCATTAGGAATGGCCACAATAGCATGCGGTTTTAATTCATTTAAATGCTGGATTTTTGCAGAATAGATAGCCATAGGATAAATAAACGCTTTGGCTATCGGAGTCAATGCATAAGCTCGGTTACGAATTTCGTCGTTTAAAAAAGCTTGATGCTGAAATAGATTGGCATCGAGATTACCATCGTTTAACGCTCGATTGGGTAGCGAATAATCGGAGAATTCAATAATTTTTATTTGCAAACCATAATCTCGTAAAGCGACTTGTTTGGCGACTTGCATGAGTTCTGTTTCTGGTCCACTAATCGTACCTAAACGAATTTGCTGTGAATTTTCACGATGATGGCAAGCACTCAGGCCGAATAGACTGCTTAGTAATAGGCAACTCAATATGTAATGAGAAATTTTTTTTAGCATAATTAGTATATCCGAAACATGAGTAAAATTTAACCTTCACCGCATCATTGTAAGTGCAGTCTATTTTTGTCATTTTGAGCACAAACCGCGCAGCAATCGGGTTTAATGATGATTTAAGCGTTTTGCCCAATAATCTCCCAGGTGCTGTATGCCTTGTACTAAAACAATGAGGATCACGATAGTCATGATCATGACGCCGGCATCAAAACGTTGATAACCATAACGTATGGCCAAATCACCTAGACCCCCTCCGCCAACAGCTCCTGCCATGGCAGAATAGCCAATTAAAGTAATGAGTGTGGTCGTTAGTGTACCTACCATACCGGGTAAGGCTTCTGTCAATAAAATAGCGGGAATTAATTGCCAAGTGGTAGCCCCCATCGCTAAGCCCGTCTCAATTAAACCCGAAGGTAACTGGTTAAGATTATTTTCTATCATGCGCGCAAAAAAAGGTGTGGCTGCTAAGCTTAGCGGGACGATAGCAGCGCTAGTACCAATCGAAGTCCCGACTAGCAAACGTGTAATAGGAATAATGGCTAACATTAAAATGATAAAAGGAATTGAACGTGCCATATTAACCATTAAGGATAAACTTTTGTTAAGTAAGGGCATCGGCAATAAATTGGTTTGGCGCGTACTAAATAACAACACGCCTAAAGGTAATCCCAATAGCATAGCCAACAATCCTGAGGCAAACACCATATAGAGTGTTTCCCCGGTTGAAAGAAATAATTCAAACAATAGATTCGTCGACATAGCCCATAATCTCTACTTGAAGTCCTTTATCAGTTAAATAATCTATACCTTGAGGTAAAGGTGTTTGATCACCGATGACTTCGACGACCATGATACCTAAAATTGTTTGTTTAAGACATTCAATATTGGCTTGCAAAATATTCAGATGAATACCCATTTCACGCATAACATGGGCTATTAAAGGTTCTGCCGCAGCTTGTCCCTTAAATATGATCCGAAGAACTGCATGGCTATCCCGTTTTTTTTGTGGGCTAAGTCGTTTTTGTAATAAAGGCGGCAGTTCATGTTTTAACGACAAACTCACAAATTTCTTGGCTAAGTCAGCTTTTGGTGCCGTAAAAAAACTGACGACATCAGCGACTTCAAGGATCGATCCTTGATCCAGTAATGCAACACGATCGCAGATACTTTTTACGACATCCACTTGATGCGTAATTAATACGATGGTAATCCCTAAACGCTGGTTAATATCCTTTAATAATTGGAGAATCGTTTGTGTCGTCTGTGGATCGAGTGCCGACGTCGCTTCATCACACAGTAATACCTTAGGTTGGCTGGCTAGTGCGCGAGCAATAGCCACACGCTGTTTTTGTCCACCGCTAAGTTGTGCTGGATAAGCGTGTTGTTTATCACTTAAGCCAGTAAGATCTAACAAAGGAGCAATCGTCGCTTGGATTTTCGATGGTGAATAATGTGCAAATTTTAACGGTAAGGCAATATTTTCATACACTGTTTTGGCTGCAAGTAAATTAAATTGTTGAAATATCATACCTATGTGACGTCGCACTAAGCGCAAATCACCCGCTTTCATTGAGGTTAATTCTTGCCCAGCTATCCAGACTTGTCCTAAGCTAGGGCGTTCTAACAGATTGATACAACGTACTAACGTACTTTTGCCGGCACCACTTTGACCCACAATACCAAATATTTCTCCTGGACAAATAGTCAGGTTGATGTCGCGTAGAGCATAGATAGGTGCGACTAAACTATTATAAATTTTTGAGATATTAATAAGCTTTATCATCTTTAATAGGTCATATTCCGCTGAAAGGCATTGGCTTAAAGGTATTATCGATACTTAGATAAATAACGCAAGAGGATTTGTTAATTTAGCTTGCTGTCTTACAGTTCCTAACTGAATCAACGCTTTGCTCGAATCCTACTAAGCTAAATTAATCTAAGCAGAAAATTTTTAAGGGATTCTCCAAAATGAAGTTAAAAACTATCTATCATATTTTTAAATAAAAAAAAATTTTTATATTTAATTTTTTTAAAAACTTGTATGAAAAAAAATTATAAAAAATGTTCTAATGACTTGACACTATTCTTTAAAGTACATAATCTTATCCTAGTAAGATAAATTTACTTTAAATTAGCTTAAAAATTGTGGATAATTATTACCAACAACGGTATTATAAAATTTATTACAATGAATTTTTATTATTAATTCTTTGTTGATGATAGAAAATATTGTATTGCATTAAAAAAATAAAATAAAAATTAATGGATGATCTTATGAGCAATCTAGAAAAACAACCCGCCTTAAAAGAACGTTCTGCTTTATTGATCGAGGATGATATTTTTTGCCAAAAAGTTCAAAGTCATTGTCTTCGTGAGTTAGGATATAACGTCGAAGTCGTGTCCGATGCTGAAACGGCAATTAATCACATAGAGCAGTATGTTTATAATCTTATCGTGTTAGATTTGGGATTGCCCGATCAATCCGGTGAGTTAGTCATTCGTGCGACACGTGAGTTTGAGACCAACCATCGAACACCGCTTATTGTCGCTACAGCTCATGCCGATGGTCCTATGCAGCAAAAGTGCCTCTATTTGGGTGCCGATGTGGTATTTATTAAACCGTTTAACAAACAAACCTTAGCGAGAGCGATCGACTTTTGTCATTCTCGAATCGAAGAATTATCCCGATTTAATTAGTGTTTAATTTTTAAAAATTAATTAATGAGATTTACTACTTGTAGTTTATCCCATAACCAATCTTCAAAAACAATAAAATAAAAATGACTTTGATTTAAAACGTGTTAAATAGATAAGTTTAGATATAATATTGTAATGTAAAACTATATAGTTGGTTATGGGATAAACTACAAGTATTTTTCCTTTTAAGGAGGGAAGTGTGTTAATAGATTTTGCGCCGAAATTCATTAGCTGCTTTACGACTTTATTGCAAACACTTGATAAGTGTAACGCACATATTCAAAACGAGCTCGATGAATTACCACTATGGGTAGACAATGGTGCCGGAGATTTTGTTGCAAATCGCGATAAAGTCATCTTTGCTTTAGGAAACTTTGGACCCACACAAGGTTTATCTCCACAAGAAACTTTCAAATGCCCAGGCGTCGTAGCTGGGACGCAACCTACCTTAAAGCTTATTAATGAGCTTAATCAGATAAAAACCACTTTTAGAGAACTTGTACGTGCCTGTCAGCAAAGCACACAGCAAGATATGAGCAAATTTGTCCGCGATACCTTGGCGTATGCTGGCTATCCAGGAATTAAACTTAAACAGGTTTTTCGGCATATTATTTGTATTAACTACCATCCTCGCCGTATCGCATGGACTAAAGGCAAACACACCACGAGTAAACAATTATCAAAACAAGCCTCAGAAAAATTGTTGGAGAAAGCAGGGCAGGGCTTACATATTGATATACAAAAATTAAAATTGAACGGTTTACCTCATCAGACTAAACTGATTAAACATCGAGATATTAAGCCGGGTTGGGTAGTGAATATCGGTTCATTTAAAGAAAACAATTGTTCAGCTTATGAAGACATCCGAACCGCGTTACCTTTATTTTATTTGCACGATCAACAATTGCCAAATCCTACGGTTTGTTTTAGTAAACCCCGTATGCAAAATCGTAAAATGCGTATTGATAAGCAAATTGAATCCATGGCTTTTTTACCCTCTATCAGTGTCTATCGATATAAAAAAGAAACTATTAATTAAAAACTGTTTTAGCTGATTTTATCAATCGACGCGTTTTAAACCTTCTCCATAATTGTTTATTACCATTTAAAATGATACTTAGGAAGTAAAAGCAACACCCGTACTAAGTGATTGAAGCTGGTTCATGCAAGTAAGAATACATTGCTTTACAGGATTCATCTAAATCTTGAATAATCGTTCTATTAATAAAGCTAAGGCTTGTTTAGGTTCTCTATTTTTTACAGGATTAGGCATAGAAATAATTCTCAGCTAAAAAGAAAAATATTATTGAAGCGTATAACAAACTTTACCATTTACACTAATAAGCATTCTATCAAATATATTTTTTAAATAAATCTTTTTTTAATAAAAAAAATAATATTTCTTGAGAGTAATTTAATACGCCAAATACATAGATACCTGGCGTATGCCGATATCCGGGAATTAATATGACTTCACTCATAAGAGATTAATTAAATTATCTATTGCAGATTTTTTTTTAACGTGTTTAAATTTATTTTCATCGATAATAAAAATAAATCGCCATTTGAATTTTGAATAAAGATCCAAAAATGTGAGGGAAATATTATGCCAGACCCAGATTTTAAAGAAAGGCTTGCCTACGCGCAACTTAAGCCTGCCACCCCTATATTCGCATTCATTCCAACTAATGAAGTTGTAAATACCCCCCTAGTAATAACAGAAACCTGTCGAACTTCTACCTCTTGTATGCTATCTAAATAGTTTACAGCAGAGATAATTTATTCGAAATAACTTATTTCTTACTTAAGCACTCAAAATTCCTAAGTTTTATGCATTATTAAGCCTTGCTAAGAAAGGTTTAATTTTATCTTAAGCTATGGAGACTAAACTAGTAAGTGCCAAGTAATAAATCTTGATCTAAGAAATTTAAATTGATTATTACAGCGAGGTCCTTAATGTTAGAAAGCGATGTCGTATCAGTAACAGAAGATTTAGTAGACAGAAACTATCAGAAATTCTTGAAAGGTTCACGCCAGATAGGTCGTTCAGCTAAAAAATTATGGGATGATAAAATTTTACAAGAAACTGGTAAAACTCCCAAAAATTATAAATTTAGCTCAGATCCTAAATTTAAAGAATTTTTGTACGGTAACCACATAAAAACCTCTTCTAGATCGACTCAACTTCAAACTCCTATTAAAGACGATGTACAACATATTCAGCAACTTAAAAATAAATTATCATATCTAGCCCTTTTTTTTGTTGTATGGAAAGACACAGCAGCGAAAGACAACTTGAATTCTTCACAAGAATCAGCTGAGAAAAAGTTACGTCAAGAAATAAAGTTTAAATCAAATCTCGATAAAGACGATCGCTATGCAATCAATATCGCTCTACAAAGCATGGTTTTTATCCTTTGTCAGCAAAGTGAACTCATTGTAGATCAAGATAAAGATTTAAACGATTTTATTACTCAATTTACACAATTGGACAAAGAAGATTTACCTGAATTTATTTCCAAACGAATTTTAGACTTAAATAAATTAGAATCTAATCCAAACTATGAAGTCAGTCATGAAGATCCATTAGACATACAACAAGAAATTGAAAAAATTGGTGCAGCTATTTCAGCTTTTCAAACACCGAATATCAAGAAAAAAATCATCAAATATACTGGGATCTTATTGGCATTCATTGCATCAATAGCTTGTGGAGCTGCAACCGGTGGCGCCTTTTTTTTACTCTTTCCTAGTTTGCCGGTATTGGGCTTTATCTTAGGAGGATTGATAGGTATATGGGGGTTTTCATCTAATTTTGGTTTCTTTTCACAGAATTTCCCTAATTTTTTGCTAAGCTTTTTAAAAAAAGGCGGCATTAGTGAATATATAGATGAGAAAGGAAATCGTCGACAATTATCTGCACTTAAAAAATATCTGCTTATACCTCTTGCCGCGATGGCTTCGTTCACCGTGGGTTTAGGAACTGTAGCAATAACCTATACGACTGTTATCGCTTTAGCTGGCAAGCTATTCGTCATATCTGCGTTATGGCCACCTTTATTTCCGATTATTGCCGGTATTTTAGCCGCTGCGGTAGGTATCACCTTAACCGTGGCCGTATTAACCGCTACCATCGAGGCGATAAAAAATTCACAAAATTTCAGCTGGGAAAACGTTAAAAATACGCTCAACAATTTATCAACCCGACAAATTATTGGCTACTTATTTAAGAGCTTGTTAGTAATAGTAGGCTTACTTGGCTTAGCTTATTTTCGTTATGTGGCCGGAATCGATTTATCTAACATCATTCAACCGATCGTTGGACTTCAAACTGCGCCAATAATCGCTGCTATTATGGGTGCGATCGCTTATATCCCGCAAGGATTCTTTACCGTGCTATCGATACAAAAACTTACCAGGCTTTTTTCCCCATCCGAAAACATTTCTCAGGAAGAAGCTGCATCGTTACCGCAAAGCCTTTATTCCCGTACAAAATCTAGAATTACTAAAACTTATAAGTCGATTAGTCTTATTGGTAATGCTTTTGGTAATGCGGTATTAGTCGTCGTTGATAGTATTTCAGCTTTATCTATTTTTGGAGCAATTGGATGTTTCTTTAATTCCTGGTCAGGAAACTTGGTTGAACCGCCTAAAAATCAACAGGCTAGAAGCCAAGCTACCCAATTACTTATTAACCAAGTGAATGATTTGAATAAGAAGGTTATAAAGCCCTCTGCGTCAACGGATGATTTTGAGAATAGTCAAAGGAAGTTAAATTTTGGTTTTGAACTAAAAGAACCCACCGGTCTTCCTAGTCCAGTTGTATCTGAAAATGGAAGTTGCTTGATTAGTGGTAATATTGGTTATTCTATGGGTGGAAACGGCCCTGAGCTTTTTAAAACTCCGCATAGTAGTAATAGTTCAGATGGTTCCTCAAATTCAAAATCTCGACTAGCTCCCGCAGCTAATCATTGATAAGCAACTAGCGTTGACTTAGACTGAGTGTTAGAATTTTTTGCTGAGAAAAGCAAAATCTATGTCTAAGTCAACGCAACGTTATCCAGATAAAAACAGCATTTACTCCATCCCACATGTCACTCGAACGTGTTTCCTAAAAAACATTATTTCGCATCCACAAATCATCATTGGTGATTATAGCTATGATGATCCTGACGATATTCATCATTTCGAAAAAAATGTCTTATATCTATTTGACTTCATGCAAGATAAGTTAATTATTGGCAAGTTTTGTCAAATTGCTAGCGGTGTTCGTTTTATCATGAATGGTTCCAATCATGCCATGGAGGGAATTTCTACATATCCTTTTAAAGTATTTGGTAAGGATTGGAGTTCTGCGAGTGTGGTCAGTAAAGGAGATACTGTCATTGGCCATGACGTATGGCTAGGTAACTCAGCTACGATCATGCAAGGGATATTAACATTGGTCATGGTGCCCTTATTGGTAGCAATGCCTTAGTCATTAAGGATGTCGACGCTTATTCAATAGTCGGCGGAAACCCTTTTATGCTGAATAAAAAAAAATGAGTCATGAAGCCTGGCACGCAGATATCCTTATTAATGAAGTACAAGTAAAAAACTGTTTAGCAGCTCAGTTTCCTGAGCTCTTACCCTTAAAAGAAGTAATCTGTGTTGATGCAGGTTGGGATAAGCTTTTTTTTTAGTTAATCAAAAAATTATTTTTCGTTTTCCGCGTCGAAAATAGCGGTGGCATTGATTGAACCAGAAAATCAGGTGTTAAAAAAATTGCAGTCGCACATAACACTACAAATTCCTTATCCCTTCCATGGTTATACATTGATATCCGCAGTATCCGCTGAAAGGGCGAATTTAAGCCTGCCGCAGCATATCGCAAGTCTTAAACCCTTAGCCGAATTTTAACGTTGCTTATCATTAACGCTGGCATTGTTGACAATACACGCTACTGCGTTGGCCAATACGTGCAAGTTGTAGTGTAGATTGACATTGTAAACAGGGAAGTCCAGCACGACCATACACGTTTAAGTGTTGCGTAAAATATCCAGGTTTCCCTTCACTATTTAAAAAATCTTTTAAAGTACTACCCCCTTGTTTAATTGCTAAACGTAAAATAGCTTTAATAGCACTGACTAATAGCTTTAAATCGCAAAGCAATAATGTTCTAGCAGGCTTCAAGGGATTTATTTTAGCCATAAATAACGCTTCACTGGCATATATATTACCCACACCTACCACAATGCGCTGATCCATAATTGCCGATTTGATTGGTAGCTGTTTATTGGCCAATTTTTGTTTTAAATAGAATGCAGAAAACTGGCGGCTAAGTGGTTCAACACCCAAATTTTTTAGCAATGGGTGCCATTTAGGATCTTCATTGGTATACAGCAATGCGCCAAACCGACGCGGATCGGTAAAACGGAGTAGGGTGCCATTATTCAGAAGAATATCGACATGATCGTGTTTACCCGGAGTAACACATTCATGCAAGATCCGCAGACGACCCGACATACCAAGATGGATAATGATGTTACCTTGTGCAGTAGCCATACAAAGATATTTACCACGGCGGGTAACTTGCGTAATTCTGAGACCGACTAATTGCTGTAAATCCTGAGAAGGTATAGGCCAACGCAAACTAGGTCGACGAATCAAAAATTTTTGTATAATTTGATTTTGTATTGGGGCTCGTATACCTCGCAACGTGGTTTCAACTTCAGGCAATTCAGGCATAGAGAGCGATAATTTATCTTTTCAAGAATAATAGCAAATTTAGTGCTAGCTAACTATTTTTATTTACAAAATGTTGGAGAAATTGTTTTATCTGCTTGTCCTTTGTTTAGTTGTAATTAGGAAACTTAAATGAAAATTAGCTGGATTACCGTTTGTAAAATGTTAGAAACAGCCCAAATGAAATATCTTTTTACTGGTTGTAAAAAAACATAGCCTAAAAAGACGGAGAGATATTTTATGCAATTTTTAAATTATGTTACACTTTAGATAAAGATTAATAATAATATGGAGTCGCTATGGATGAAAATATAATAATTTTTTTTGGTCTTGTTTGGTTTGTTATAAATCGATTATATATAAATTCGTGTATACAAGAAGATAGGGAATTACAAAAGGGACTAGCTAAAATTAGTGATTCATTAAATGTTAATGAAAATATTCTTATCCCCGGTATGTCAAGAAATACTCGATCGATGTTTGGGCTGGGTATTGCTAGTATTGGTATATTGATAGGCTTATTTTTAATGTATAGAACACTAGCAAACCAAGCAACAGTTGCCAACGAGGTTACACCTACCAGGCCATCGGAAAATGCTGTCAATCAAATAAACAATCCACCTAGTTCTTCTTTCTTTCAAGCTAATAATACTTCTAAAGATACTCTTATTGCTGAAGAAAAAAAATCGGAAGAGCAAAAAATAAATTACCCTAAATAAATCAATGTGGGATGATGATAATATAACTGATTTCAAGCCTGAGCTTATCAAGGACTTAATTTCTTCTAACAAACTAATTTTTTGATATTTTTACGGAGAAATTGTTTTTTTAGGCCAGGTCTAGAAATATACGCTTGTAAAAATCCTCAAAAGATTGACCATCATTCGGTCCATCGTCAATTCTTTTTAAAAGAATTTGCTCTGATTTATCAATTTCGATAATTTTTTCAACAGTATTCCCTTCGTATGTGTCTTTATTCACAAATTGATTGAGAAGATTCTGAGATAATTCTTCACCGATAAGATCACCTAGAGAAAGATTTTCTTTTAAGATTTTCCTACCTTCAGCATTGGAAATACGCAAATAATTAACCAAATAAACTTGTTGCCTATCTAAAAATTTTTGATGGAAAGTCTGGTTAATCGTAATTTTATCAAAGGCTTTTAGATGGATTAGATTTCGGAATATTTCATTTTATCGGTGCTTAAAAAAAATTATCGTAATGACGATAAAAATTTAATTTATTTTTTAAATATTATTAATTTATTTCAACTAAAAAAATAATGCATAAGGATATAATATTGAAGTTAAAAAACCCATAGTTTATACTCAATAGACTATTAAAAATAAAAAATTGGAATGCAAAATGAATAAAAAAAATGAAAAAAAAAATAAGAATATTTATTCTAAATTTATATTAAAATCTTCAGAAAATATTCAGAATTTAAAGACATCCAATCAATTGCGTGTTAAACGTGGTAATGCTGAAACACTGGCCGAGGCAACAGCAAAAGGCGAATATAATTATTGGTTAAATCAAGACGATCTCAACGAGATCGTTCGCTTAGAATATAACACTTATGCAGGAATAGTAGGAAGCAACGCTAAGTTTGCAGTATTAACTTCACTATCAGATTTAACTAATAATTTAGAAGTATTTCTACTAAAAACAAAAGAATCCGCTGAGGCCAGATTGACTTTAATTATGCAGTTAGAAAGTTTGCATTGGGTAACTTTAGTTATCTCATATAACGCTAGAAATTATATTGCTTATTATACCGATTCAAAAAATTATCCCATGCCTCCTGAATATTATAGACTACTTTTTGATCAGTTTAAAATACAGCCTATGAGTTTAAGCCCAGGTTTCCTACAACAAACTGAGGATTATAATTGTGGTTTATGGGCTCTTGAAAATGCAGTCACTATAAATCAGATGATTATTGAAAATCAATCAATGTATTGGTTAATAAATCAATTGCAACTGTCACGCAGTAAAGAATTTTTTGAGACCAGACGGCAGTTTCTTTCAGAAAAACTTCGTGCTGATCCCGGATGGTGTAAAAGACATCCTATGTTTACTCAGGAAGTCAATCCACAACGAGAACCATTTCCATCTTCATTCCGCCGTATCGCTTCGACATCACTGAGTAGAGATGATTCTAAACGCTTAAAATTGCACCTTAAAGATGAAAAAGAACAAATAATAATTTTATTAGAGACTTTTGTTGAAACTTTTATGAGGAGTTTTAGCAAAAACTTGGGTAAATATCATTTATTAGCAAAAGGTGAGCTATTAACCGAACACGCATTAAAAACTGAATTAAAAACAGGATTAACAGGTGCATTACTAGGAATAGGTATTTCACAAAGTTTAGTCGGCTCAATTCCTTCGCTCGTGGCTTCTTTAAGAATGATTAGTGGTAAATATTATGAATCAAAAGATAAAGCGCAAAAAATCACTAAGATTTTTTCTAAGGCTAATCCAGGTAGTTTAAGTAAGCTTTTATCGGCAGCGGCAGTTGATATTTTTTATAGCTATGAAAATCAATTTATGCTCGTAACGGATAAAGCAGGCGATAAAATTGCTATGGAAAAACTAGCCGAAGATGCCGTAGGTAGAGTATTTAACTATATAGCAAAATCTACTGAAATGGATAGTGTTATTTCCGAGGAACTTATAGTACAAGGTGTATTACAAGGTCCATCGGAAAAGTTATTTGATCCGAGTATAAAGTCAGCAAGACTAAGGATCACAGGAAATATTGTACAAGATAAAAGTGGAAACAATATTAATACTGCAAATTTATATGAAAAGGTAGGTTTAGTTATTCTTGAGAATGGTCAACCGAATAAATATTTTGCAAATAAAGAACATTCCGCGAGCCATCGCTATGGTTACCGAAGAATTTTAAATTGGGAGCAAGAAGTCAATGGTGAACTAAAACAAAGTTTGCAAAATCAGTTTTCAATAGAACATTATCCTCAAGCAGAAAGTATTTTTCAGTTTGTTTCCAGAGGATATAATTATATTTTAGAAACTGATACGAATACAGCAGAAGCTCAGCGTATTTTAGATAAAATTGAGCATCGAAATTCCCCTCAATCTTTTAAAAAAGAATACTACCCAAGTAAAATGCCTATTTTGTTTGATTTAAGAAAACCTATAAACAATTTTAGCGGAAGAGTCGAGCTGCTTAAAACATTGCACCAAGTCTTACTATCAGAAAGAACGATAGCCATCGTGCCCAGTTTATCTGTTTTAGATATTTCAGCAAGCCCATCCAGCAGTTCCTCTCAAGCAACAAGTGGTTCCTCATTTTCTATTACTGGTTTAGGCGGGATAGGTAAAACTCAACTCGCCTTACGCTATGCTGAACTTTATGCCAGAGACTATGATTATAACGTTTTATGGATTAGTGCTGAAACTAAAGAGAACTTGGCCTATTCATTTCATAAATTGGCAAACAAATTGGAGCTTATCATCACAGATAGTTATGGTTCAAAAAAAGATCTAGAAGAAATTGTCGATGCGGTGTATGAATATTTTTCCGACAGAAAAAGTTTGTTTATTTTTGATAATGTTGAGAATTATCGGGCGATAACAAATTTTTTACCTAAAACTATGTTGGGTAACAAACCTACATTATTGATTACTTCACGTTATAATAATTGGGAAAATGTTGCATCGGTGTTATCGTTGGGCGTTTTTACCCAACAAGAAACCGAAGAGCTTATCCAAAAATCCTTAGATTTAACCGATAATACTGAAAATGAAAAAATAAAAGAATTGAATCAATTACTTCAAGGTTTACCTTTAGCACTACAACAAGCGCTCGCTTATATTAAACTAAAAAAAAATACCGATGTTAATTTTTCTATAGAAAGCTATACGAAGCTTTACAAAGAAAAATGTCAATTTTTATTAAGTTTTGATTTTTCGAATTATAACAATGATCTCTACCTCCAGACTGTATATACCACCTGGCTTATTACCTTAGAAAAAATTAAATCTCATTCAGGGGGACAAGATGCGATAGATACTTTATATATTATGGCTTATTTAGATCCAGATAATATTTCAATTACAAAATTTTATTATTTAAATCATATTAATTGTAACTTAAAACTCTATGATTTAGATGGTATTATGCACATGCTCACTAGTTATTCTATGATTAATCGGGGCCAGGAAAATAAATATACTATCCACCGATTACTGCAACAGGTTATACGGATTAATCTTGAACAGGATAGACCTAAATTTGAAGAAGTTATAAAAAAAACTCAAAAATTATTAGTACATTTTGGTTTTAAAGATGATGAACAAAATATTTTTCACTATCTACATTTCTTACTCTATATGTCAGAGCATACCGATCTTGAATCGACTTTTTTATATGGTCATCCTGAGAAGATTTTTTTTGATAATTTAAGTTATCAGCATATAAAATATTGTTCTTATTTTATCGATTTAGCCTTTCTTAAATTTCCCAGGCAAAAATATCTTAAGTTTATTGGCGACGCTATTGCCTATTATATAAAATTGGGTTTATCTTTTTTCTTGGCTGAAACTTTAGACTATTTAGAAAAAAAATGGCTAGCAGGAAGCTTATCTAAAGAAAATATTAAATATATTATCGAGCATTTTAATAGTTTAAAAGATCCTAAATTTAAAATAAGGCGACTATCGAGTTTACCTTTGAAAAAGGAAATGCAACAAGAGTCTATTAAGCTGTTTTATGAATTTAAGATAAAAATATTTGGAGACTTGTTTAACGGATATGATAACTGTCCAGCGCACAGCTTAAAGAGGAGTATTTGTTCATTTGAAACGGAAGACAAAATTGAAGATATTAAGAATCTAAAAATTAAATCTCATTTAAAAAAAGTGGCATCGTTAACGCGGACTGTAAGCTCCGGTCTTATGGCTAAAGATACCTTAAGCGCTTTGCTTCAAGGTGATTTTAGCAAAGTTGCCATTAATGTTGGATTAATAAGTAGTAATACACTCTTTGGAAAAATATCCAGTGGCTTATTTTCCCAAGGGAAAAATTTGGCAGCAGAGACGAGTTTATTAGAAAAAGATTTAAGCTTAGAAAGCAAAAGTGCACTGCGCATTCTATTTAATAAAGAAGTATTATCGGTGGGCAAAAGACAATTATTAGGTAAAACTATGCAAGTCGCTTCACCGTTCGTAGCTAGAGCGACGTCTATTTTTTTTGTTTACAATCTTAAAAAAGAAATGCAAGCTTATGAAGTGGGCGATAAAGCGCTTATTCCTGATATTATTTCCAATGGCATTATTGTGGGTGTTGATGGCGTAGAAGCAGGTATTGAGGGAGCTGAATTGATTGGGGTTATTGCTGGTGTCGCTGAACTTACAGGCCCTATAGGCGAGGGGATTACTTTGCTCGCTTGGTTTGGATCCGAAATGTATTCCTCAGAGCAACAAGTTGCGAGCATCAATAAATATGTTTCTCTCTCTAGAACAGAACAAGTTGTTCAGTTTTTGCGAGCTTTTTTTCAAAAGGAGCCATCAGAATATTTACAGCTTAAAGCAAAGAATGAACAATTAGTTAAACATGCCATTCCATTCTTAAAAGTGCATACAGATATTATCTGGTATATTGTTCCTACTTTTTATACAGAAAAGGTTTTATACAATAATAGTAGAGTTTTTTTGGATGTAAAAAGGCAGTTAGAGTTTGATGACAGCACACCCAATGAGCCTAATGAAGGACATTTATTTTGTTTATCCGGTACTATTAAAGGGAAGCCTTTTTCCGATTTTAACATACCTTCTAACTGCGGATGTAGTTATCTCTGCCAAAATGCCATAGGCATAGAATATTCGGCAAAAAGGACCGGTAACGCAACACTTATCGCTTTAGGACCAGGGAATCAAGAAGTTATTGCTTTTGTTGATTCTCCCACATTATTTCTCGTAGAGAATGGCAGAAAATTGTATAGAGGGGGTAATAAAGTTAATGTGTTTAATTTGCAGGGAAACTCTACATCAGGTCTACTACAAGGAGGTCAGGGTTGGAATATACTTATACTAGATAAATTTTTTCCTGAAAAAAGTGATTATTTACTGCTTGATTTTTACGGATTTTTATGTGGAAAAAATAGCAGTCTATTAAATTATATTCCATTATTTTGTTCTTCTGGTGAGACTAAAATTCAGTTAAAAAAGATCAACCAAATTTCGGGTCGAAATAAGCAACAAGAAATTTTTTACCTCGATAGGAATATGCGTGAAATCGATGGTAATGGAGGCAGAAATAATGAATACCCAGACATTTTCTTACTCAATGATCGTTCATATAAGCATCCAAAGTTTATATTAAGAAATAATACTATCATTGTATTTCTTTTAAATTCGGATGTGAATTCTGTTGATTATTTAATTCCATTAAAAGAAGTCGGTGTAGCCCAAGTCAAATTACACTCAGAAGAAACAATTCAACATCGATTTTTTTTTCAAACTGCTATACAGAATATTCAAGCACTCAGTATAAAAAATAGAACTATAAATATTTTGCTTAACCCATTAGATTTTGATGATACAAAAACTTTTAATCTTACTGTTTCTGACTCTTTGACTGCTAATAATCAAACAAAAAATGAGCTAATTGGAGCAAAAAATATATCTTATTTTTTTCAAAATATTGAAATGAAATTTTTAAATAACGAACAGATCTATCTACAAGAAAAGATATCTAATAATAAAACCATTGATGAAAACATTAGTTTTTTTACAGAATTGGCTAATCGTTTAGAAAAAACTTTTTCACTGCATTTACTAAACAATAGCATGATTTCAATTGGACGAGCGACGCACGAAATTTTTTATATCAATGGCTTATTTGAAAGTCATTTAGTGGGTAATGGCGGTGAAAATGTCTATGTTATATTGCCTTGCAAAGATCCCGTATTTCCTCTTGCACCCATTACACTCTATGATAGCTTAAAAGAAGATTATAAAGAGTCAAGAGAGTTCAGGGATACTTTGGATTTACGTGAACTGGTTAAAAAATACCGACAAATCTATCCCAATGCTATCATTTTTCCTCGTCTATTTCGGGTAGGAGGCGATTTATTTTTGACATTGATTAACGCAATTTACTCATCCTCTCACTATTTGCACAATTTAGACGGTTTCCATTCTTTGGTGACAATTCAATTAAAAGACGGCGTTCTTAATAATGATAATTGGTATCAAAAAATCGATATTTTTATTGATAATCTTATCCCTAAAAACATAAGAATTTTTCAGGATGAAGAGAATGAAATTTGGAAATTAGTAGAAACCCCTTTAGTTTTTACGGATGATAAACAGATTATAGTCATTACAGATAAGGATATAGGAGAACAAGCTGAAATTATCATATTAAAAAATATAGGCTATTTTATTTTTCTCCATACTGAAACGGATCTTATTCTGAGCAATATTCCAACCGGTGCCTCCGATGTCTGCACTATTATTTTAGCTGATTTTAAAATGCCTGAAATGAAAAAAAAGATATTATCAGCGACCTTCAAATTTTTCGATCGCGAGTTTCAATTACAAGATTATCAAGATAAAATTGAACATGCTACTTATTTTTCTGATAAGGTTAGCACTGAAGATGTTACTGTGACACCTAGTTTTTTAGACTTAATCAGCCCAGAAAAAATAACTTCTGAGCATAAGGAAAGCTCGCAACAAAAAGAATGGCAGCGTCGCAAGCGTCAAACCGTTCGCGAAAATAATATAGGGATCAACTCTAATAAAACAATTCCTACAAATGAGAATAAACTAAGCAATCTGACATTTTTTCCACAGAATAAACCAGATTCTCTATTAAGTAAGGCGTTTGATGAGGATCGTATTTTAAGAATTGCCGATGATTACATAAAAAAATATCAAGATGCTTCCTCGAAAAAAAACACAGCATGGCGTGTTAAAAAAAATGTTCAGAAAAACAATGAAAGGCAGGCGAGTCCTTTGATATCTGCTAACAAACCTCATTCCGAAAAAAAGCCTACAATTTACCCTAAAGATAGGCAAAATTATCATAAGCAATCTATTCAGAAGAAATCTAATTTCAATTTGAAAAAGCAAAAGAGTCCGATGCCGTTTGCTCAGCATGGCTTAAAATCATCGGTAAAATCACGTACTGGAAATCTAGCGGTAAATAAAAATAAATTTTTAAAAAATACCTTTCTCCAGGATAAAAAAATTTCTTTGGCTGCGAGTGCTGCAAGCAACTCCTTAAATCATAAAAAAGGATTTAAAAACACTATAAAAGCTCAACCGAGACTAGGTTATCAACAAAGTGAATCTAAATCGCAGCACAAACCCAATCAATACACAACACGACTCTCACGCATAGATGGCCTAACTAATTTCAATGCAACACTTTTGCTTATTCAATTGATGGGGAAGATACGAACCCCGATATCGCATCATTCTAATCCAAAATTAAATAAAATTTTTAATAAAAACCAAAAACAAGAAGATAAAATCGTATCTGAGTTTTTGGCGGCTCAGTTTAATAGATGAGCCGCTATGCTCGTATTTATTTACAAACTTAAGGACTGTGATGAAAGATTACAAGCATTACATATAGAGTAAAGTAATGTTAGCTATAGATATAATTAATCGATTTTTATTTTTCAATAAAATTGTTATATTTATAGATAAGTTATGATATTATTCCATTTAATAACCATTAATCTTTTGGATAAATGCCATGCCTATTAAATTAGATTTATCATATGGACCATTAATTAATGGTGTTTTTGAGCTGAGTGGAAAAGAGGTCTCCCCAGCCATTGATCCTGCAACAGGTAAGCATTTGGCAAATATACATTATTGTACTGCCGACGATGTTGCGCGTGCTGTTTCTGCTGCTGAAAATGCATATCCAGCATGGAGATCATTCGGTCAAAAGGAGAGAGCGGAGTTAATTAATAAATTGGCGGACGCGTTGGAAGGCGACATGGAGCGGTTGGCTAGAATTGATATGCATGATGTTGGACGTTGCATTAGTGAAGTAAGAAAAGATTATCTAACAGCGATCCGGCATTATCGTTATTTCGCATCGATTATCATGGCCTATGAAGATTTTGGCAAGGAAATTTCTGATGGTTATTACTTAGCTAAGAGAGAACCTCTGGGAGTATGCGGACAAATTATTCCCTGGAATGCCCCTGCGATTATTGCTTCTTTTAAACTTGCTCCAGCGCTAGCTACAGGTAATACCATTGTTTTAAAGCCAGATGAAAATGCTTCTCTTTCAACGTTGGAGCTTGGAAAGCATATTAACGCTATTTTTCCTTCGGGAGTAGTAAATATAGTGACAGGTCTTGGTGATATAGTCGGTAATGCGTTGACTCACAACAAAAAGGTTAGGAAGTTGTCTTTTACTGGCAGTACAGAAGTTGGAAAATTAGTTGCAAAAGTAGCAGGTGAGAGGTTGGTGCCTGTAACTTTGGAACTCGGCGGAAAAAGTCCAAATATCGTTTTTCCTGATATTGAAGATATTGATGCAGTCGTCGATAATGTTACATTCGCGGCAATCCATAATAATGGACAGTCTTGCCTTGCAGGTACAAGATTATTTGTTCATGCCGATATTTTTGATGCCTTTACAGAAAAAATGGTTGAATCCTTTAAAAGGGTAAAACAAGGTTCTCCTGAAGATGAAAATTCAAGAGTAAGTTGTCTCATTTCAAAAAAGCAGGGAGAACAAGTGCTAAATTATATTGATATTGGGATAAAAGAAGGTGCTGAACTTCTTGTCGGTGGCTCAAGAAAAATAGTAAAAAACTGTGAACATGGTTATTTTATCGAACCAACCATTTTTTTAGCAAAGAATGATATGCGCATATGTCAAGAAGAGATTTTTGGTCCGGTGTTGACACTGATGAAATGGGATAATTATGAAGAAATGCTATATCAAGCTAACGATGTAGAGTATGGACTTGCAGCAGGAATTTACACAAGTAGTTTGAAAAATGCTTTAGAAACAGCAGATAAATTAGCGGCGGGTTCAATTTGGATTAACCGTTATTCCAATATTTCAGAGGGTACTGCTTTTGGTGGATATAAAAATAGTGGGATCGGCCGAGAGTTTTGTCGAGAAACACTTAATTCGTATACTCAAATTAAAACCGTCACTATACAAACACAAGTTCCAGAAGCTTGGTTTTCTCCTTATATTTTATCGTAGACGAACCGTTAAAGTTAGAACGCGGAATTATACTAATTACTTGAATGTACCCCTAAAACTAATTTCCTATTTCCGATAATAAAGTTTATCGGAAATAGGAAATTAGTTTTAGGGGGCGCCGTGTTCTAGTGTTAATAGATAGCCTGCGATCTTGGCTTATTTATCTGGAAAATTATAGCCAAGATCAGTTGGCTTTATATTAATCACAAAAACAGAATTTTGAATACTCCACAACGCAATAACATAATTTCTGCATACATCGATAATTATTTATCTTTATTTTACGCACACTTTTCTATCTTAGCGGTCTCTTTTTCCCAACAATTTTCACTGTAAACAAAAGTTGCCCTTTCACCTCTCGGGATAATAAATTGTCGCTGATCACCTAAAATGACGGTGAGAGGAGAACACACTTTTTCGGCAATCACTAATCGTTGACCTTCATAGGCGAATTGAGGTAGCTCAATATGGGTCAATTGATCGTTTTTAGTGGGAGAAATACTAACAGTAAAATACTCACTAAAGTAGTCCATCATTTTTTTCATAGAAGTATTCAGTTCTATAATATCAGCCTTATCAATTACATATTTTACAGAATTAGAACGTATTCCATTGACCGTGTATCCAAGTGGTCTTCTTGGGAGATTGAGTGCTAACGAAGTCACAACGCTTCCACGTACTACTATTTCTGCTCTTGTTGGTCTGTCTGACTGCCTTATATTAACATGGAATTTATTCATGGCATTTGTATTGATACGCCCCCTGGCTAATTGATAATGAACAATCCCACTCAGAATATGTATCCTCAAATAGCAATTATTGGAATTTATATCTGTATTGGGCGCATAAACAAATCCATATCCCCCGTGCAATGCAGGATAAATAGTACTGGGTAGGCTATTTTCTGGGTCATAATATCCCACTAAGGTTGTTACTGGTACACCAAAATGGCGAGGAATTCGTGTTCCAATAGGATCACTATTGTCTAATGGACGGCGCCAGACGTTATTTTCAGACACATAACGCACACTTTCCCCCGTAGCATAGGTGGTTTGTTGTCCATTAACAATCAATTCTACACTCCATGTTGCACGGTTTGTAAAGGAAATAATCCGACCAGGAGGAACTTGGGCAGCCGAAGGGAAAGCAATCCTACTTATCCAATTGCCGTCCGAAGTAATAATTTCTACTTCTTCATAACTCTGCAACCTTTCACTAATATACGTACCATTTGTATCATTTTCTAATAGTGCTAATTGCGCTTGTGTATTAATACGATAGACAGCATTACTGGAAAAAAGTGAAGGTGGTGAAGACGTTAATGTGCAATAAGGTGAGCCGTTAGGTGTACGGACTCCGCATTCGAAGTTTTCAAAATCCACTGATTCATTATGGATAAGGTGAGAATCTATTCTCCTTTCGCTACCGCATTTACTACCGCTATTCTGATTGTAGTGATCTTTATTGTCTTTCCAATTATATTCAGTTTTATCAGCATTATAAGGATCTATGCTATTCCAGCCGCATTCATTTTGCCCACGGTTACAAGGATTGATTGGCCAATTACACTCTCCACCTTCTTTATATAGAATATTACAAGGATCCGCAACGCCGATATCATTTTGTGGAATTATATTCAGAGGCAAGCCTGCATTATTGGTTTGTTGAATCCAATTCCCATTTTGTACTACAAAAGTACTGGTATGCCGGTACATGACTGGAAATATTTGATTATTAACAAGGATATTAATTGTTAATTGCGCCCCATTATCTACAAATACAATACTATTCTCAAGTTGCAACTCTGCTGCAGGAAGGCGAACATTTTGGGTCCAATTACCATTACTGGGTATTATGTCCACTGCCCCCATACGCAAAAGCTGGGTTCGAATATAATTTCCATTAGGATCATTGGCGGTAGCAATAATATTGAACTGAGATTGCCGGCTAATAATATAAGCAGGTGCTCTTACATAGTTAGTATAATTAATGAATTCCCGAGTCTGTGAGTTCCATATTTTAAAACCGGTCGGTGAATCTTTAGAAAAAACAGCATATTGTTCCACAAAATTCTGGATAATATTAAGCACATAGGGGGTATGCAAGGTATAGTAAGATAATGGTGAGCTTGCGTGTCCACTGGCCATCGCATCTGTGTTAAAACGGTTTCCTTGGAAAGGGGGGATACTGCCACCACAACAAGTTTGATTTCCCCCTCTGTCCCAAAAGAAATTAGCAATAAAACGATTATTATGACGATCCCATCCCCATCCTGCATTAATAACTCCAGGAACGGCACGTTGATGGGATGAACCTTGCCATTCTCCTGGAAAGTGTCCAAGGCTGTACGCATGACCTGCTTCATGGCTCCATTCATTGCCTAAAGAGTCATCAATAGTGAGCATTCCATTTCCACCGCTGCCACCGTGTACTTGTACTCCATTTGCATATACACCACGTGCATTGTGCGCAGTGATCATAAATGCAACATAACCTGGAAGCTCTGATGTTGCATCCGAACTATTGATGCCATAATTAGCAAAGTTTATACCTTGAGATATAAGGATTTTAGCAATATATTCGCGCATATCTCCAGTATGCCAATCGCCATTAGTTGCAGATCGGGTCGTATAAATTGTGCCATTCGGGAGCACTACTCGATTGAAATGAACGGATTCATATTCTCCAACAATAAGACGACTAACTGGAATTTTTTGATAATAATCAAGATGCAGAGCAGGTGAGTTAGCAAAAGGGTAATTATTTCGGGGTTCTATTAACATGCCAATATCAATAGTTTGGAAAATAACTTCATTGGGGGCACCAATAATAATATTGTTTAAAGTACTTGTTTGACCACTAACATTAAAAGTCAGTGTTAAGCCGGGATTAATCCAATGAGCAGGCAGGATACGCGTCCACATATTTCTTGCATAAATAATATTTGTGTTGCCTGGTGAGTCTACTTGAGGAAGACTTTCTGGAGGTTCAAGAACCACTATACCCAGGGTAGAGCCGTTAGCGCTTCGGCCAGTAACAGAAATTGCTGATGACGGAGGAGATAAAGGTTGCACCATGAGCAGCGTATCTCGTTGCGCCACTAAAGTCGGACGACTCTCATTTGGAATTCTTCTTTGATAAATTATGATATTTTGAGCGTAACATATTCTAGCCGCAAAGCTGCCGGTAAGATCATTAATGATAGGAAGCTCATCAAATACAACTTGATTTAGCGTAGCGTTAGAAATTTGATTATTGTATAATGGTGGTTCATTTTCATTTTTTATTTCTGATAAATAGGAAGCTTTAGTATAATCTTCTTTCCTTATGCATCTCATTTCATCAGAACTAGTTTCAGTTGCTGGTTTAAATTCCATATTATTTCCTTATAATTTAATTTCAAAATTAATTAATTATAATCCTAAGAATAATAATTAAAAACTGCAATATAGGGCAAAAACATTGTAAGTGTTAGCAATCCTGAATCTACATACTTTAGATATTTTACTTAATTTTTTGGCCTCATATTACTTTCCTTAAAAAATTATTTTGAAATGTTCATAAAAATATTTTTGAGCTTCAATTTTTTAAATTTTTAGTTCTCCATATATATCGTCAATGAAAAACGCTTATATTCATCATTGACGATAATGTAATACAGTCAACCTAGAAGCTAAAGAAATGAATAAGAGAAATCCTGGTTTTTCCGGATCATCCTGTAGCAACTGGGTTTGTAGCCACCGCTGCTGCAGTAGCTACTGCAGCCGATTCGAGTGAGGGGCTTTAATGAGGGTATTTAATTAGCAAATTCACTTGCATTATCCGCTGTGATTGTCAGTTTATAGATATTGATTTTAGGGATGAAATAATAAAGAAACTAAGTCAGCTTTAATAACTTTATAATATAAACTTTTAGGTAAAAAAACGTGTGTACAATTCACTCGATTTTACCAGTAGGACACCATTTTTGAACAAGTGAATGCCCTGTCCACATATCTTTTAAACCCTAAAATTGGAATTTGAGTCTGAAAATGAAGTAGGAGAAAAACTCGACGTCCTTCCCGTATCACCAGAATAAGTGGGTCTTGGATTAAAAAAAATGTTGTCTATTGATCCCCGAAGTAAAGGTGTTGTTTCTGAAGAAGGTCCTGCCAAATCATCATAATTTATGCTGGCAAGAAAAACACTATCTAGCTTGTCAATTATTTTACAAGCGGCTGTATATTCTTGACACACTTCCTCTAAGCTTAAAGATAATTTTATGTTCAATGCTGGCTCTTGATTAAAAAAACTTAACAACGCTTCAATCTTTTCGACGGCATAGTGTTGATCATTATCCAGCTGAGATAATAGTTCAAATAAACTTGTTTCATCTATGTTTTCCATATGCATTGATTCGAATTCTTTAAATATTTTTGTTTTTAATTGAGTTGCGAATTGGATAAGTGATCGACTAAAACTCCGTAGATCATTTTCATCCTTAATATGCAAAATAATTTTAATTTGATCTTCATGCGCCTCGGCTAAGGATTGTAGCAATAGGCAGGGTGTCATCAATTGTATACTATCTTTCATTTTATTTAACGCTTCAAAAAGATTAGCGACTGTTTGTGTATCTTCATTGCCACCATATTGTTGAAATTTACTCAATACATTATTAAAGAAATCTATCATGGCGGTAAAGCCTAAGAAAGTTAAACCGGTTTTAGCTAGGTCGAGTAAATAAGGGCGTAAAAATTCTAATTTCCCATTAAAATTATCATTAATTAATTGCGCCCCTGCTGCATAAGAAAACACAGATAAATACATCGAGATCATGATCAATAATACCGATGTTTTTGGATAAAGTTTAAAAGCCATGGGAATTTTAACTGTATCGTCTTTCCAAGCAGTAAAATAATCAAAGGTATTTTGTAGTGCATTTCCGCCAAAAAATGCCAGCAACACGCCTAAACAATAAATAGAAGGTGCTGAAACAAAAGCTCCTGACACTCGACTTTCGGTTAATTCGACCATTTCATTAAACGTACCGCCCCAAAACCCTGCACAGGCCAGTATCACCCAGGATGCACCAGGGAAATAAACCGCTTTTCTAAAAAAGTTATTTAATTTACCCGGAGGTGAAATAGTTTGATTAGGAGACATCTCGCGTAAACCAGTTAATAGTCTTAATAGTCGGACTAATAATTCTAATGGTGACTCATCTAATTTTTTAATGTTGCGAATATCCTTTGCTATTCCATTAGTGTAAGAACACCCTATAATTCTAAACCCTTTATTGCTTAAAAGTCTTTGTGCTAGACCTAAAGGATTAATCAGTCGTTGCTTGATTATTTGATAACCTAAATTTATTTGCTGCTGTAATTCTTTTTCTTGTTTTTTTTCTTCATTAAGTAACGCATTGGATATTGTTTGAAATATAAATTCTATTGGTAAAAAAGGCGCGCGGTATAAGGGATTTTTTAAAGCTAATTTGAAAGGTAATAAATGTAATAAAGTGTTTGTCAAACCAACAATTCCGGATTGTAAAACAATTATTACTTTGGGTAAATCTGGTATAGGGTTAACTACCGTAATAAGCATAAAAGGTATTGATGCAATAAACGAACCTGCAAATGTCACTGCATTTTCTGCTAATTTTTGTTTAGGCGTTAAAGCATCTTTTAAATAATTCTGTAGCTTTAATGGAATATATTCCGCCATTTGTTGATCAAAAAAAGCGTTAGTTGCGGATATTAAAATCCCTCCCGCTACCAGCATAGTGCCTGTCACGTGATTTATAACAAAAAAGTCACAGGAAATATCCTTGTAAGATGGATCGGCACAAATAGATTCAGCATACGCTTTCGCAGGAACGTAATAGAATATGACTCCCAAAATGGCTATGGTAAATAAACCGGATTGTTTGAATACTTCTCGGGTTAAGCTACTACGCCCTTCCCCATCCAAGTGAAATTTAATGACCGCGTTTAATGCGTTTGGGGAGATTTCGGCTAATACCTGATTATGCTCAAGCGTTTCTATCTGAATAATTTCTTCATTTTCTTCTGTTTGTATTTGTATAAGATCGGAATTATCTAACTCTGTGTAGTAATCGGAATCATTGTTGATTTCTTTGTTTGTCTCTTTTGATAATGGCATGTCCATCTCCTTTTTTGGATTATTTTTTATATTTTATTGAGAGGTTTTTTTATTTACTCTGTAAAAATAAACTTCAGTTCTTATCTTATACTGAAGTAGTAAATTTTTTTGAATGAAATAAATTGGATTAATGAGTGAAATAATTTCCCTATATTATTAATATTATTTAGGTTTAGATTAAATTATCCAGATAATAAATTTTCTGATTTTTAATATAAGTTGATTTTATACAATTGAAGATTATTTAAATTAATTTAGCATAACTTTTTAATGATTCCAATCTGTTTTTTAAAAAATATAAATCTTGAAGGATTTAAGATTTAGGACGATCGTGGTGTTATCTGCGAACTTTTAGTGATACAGAATCGTTAAAATCATATCTTCATTTTTACTATATTGAATGGATTACATAGAAAATTCGCCTTTTTTATATAGACGGGTATACTATCGCCAAAAAAAAATTAAATTTTCGAGCAAAAAAGTATGATATCGATTAATCAACTTAGCATGGCGTATGGCGAAAAGCTGTTATTTTATGACGTTAATCTTATTCTATCTACACACAGCCGTTATGCCTTAGTCGGTGCGAATGGCGCTGGTAAGTCTACTTTTTTAAAATTACTCACCGGCGTAGAACAACCCATCGACGGCACGCTGTCAATTCCTAAAATCGCTAGCGTTGGATGGTTGAAACAGGATCAATTTCGCTATGAAAATACGCTGATTAGCGATATTGTCTTGCAAGGTAAACCTGGCTTATGGCAAGCGCTACAAGAAAAAGATAAATTATTACAAAGTGATTTACATAACGAAAAAAACCTCAATCGTTTAGGTAAACTTGAAGAAGAAATTGCACGTCTGAATGGCTATAGCGCCAATGCTTTAGCGGCCAAGCTTTTAATGGGTTTAGGAATACAGCTTGAATATCATGAAAAACCATTAAGTACACTCTCTGGTGGCTTTAAACTACGTGTTTTACTGGCTCAAGCCTTATTTCAAGAGCCGGATATTTTATTATTAGATGAACCGACCAATCATTTGGATTTTATCTCTATCGTCTGGTTAGAAAAATATTTAAAAAATGAATTTTCTGGTTTACTACTGTTTATTTCTCATGATGTGGAATTCATTAATCGTTTGGCCGACCAAATACTCGATGTCGATTATGGCGAAATACGCGCCTACAGTGGTAACTATGAAAAATTTCTTGCTGAAAAACAATTAATTATTGAACAAAAACTGCAAGAAAAACGCAGCGTGGAACTTAAAATTGCCAGCATGCAAAGTTTTGTGGATAGATTTCGTGCCAGTGCCAACCGAGCGAAAATGGCCCAATCTCGTGTGAAAATGATAGCAAAAATGGAAATTCCTGATATTAAACAATCTTCGCGATTATCCCCTACGTTTCAATTCGTAGCGCTACGCCCTTCTGGAAAATGGGTAGTGCGTGTTAACGGATTAACCAAAAATTTTAACGAGAAAAAACTTTTTCAGCAGTTAAACTTCGAAATTAAGCGCGGTGAAAAAGTTGCGATTATGGGTGAAAACGGGATTGGTAAATCAACACTCATTAAAATATTACTTGATACGATTCAATCTGATCAAGGCAGTGTTGAGTGGGGCTATGAAACCCATGTGAGTTACTTTTCGCAAGACCATCATGACTTACTAAATAAACATGCTACTGTTTTAGCCTGGTTAGAACAGTATGCTGCTGGCATCAGTGAACAATCGATACGTAAAACCTTGGCACAAGTTTTATTTAATAAAGAAGATGTCCTTAAAGATATTTTAGCCCTAAGCGGCGGTGAAGCAGCACGCTTATTACTCGCGAAAATGGTATTAGAACCCGCGAATGTCTTGATTCTGGATGAACCTACTAACCATTTAGATATCGAAGCCACTGAAGCCTTGGCGACGGCTTTACGAAATTATCCTGGCACCTTACTCTTTGTGAGTCACGATCGGCATTTCATCAACAAAATAGCGAACCGGATCTTATTTATTTCTCACGAAAAAAAGCTGCAGGATGTGAAGCATTTAGATGAGATTAACATAGATTAATGGGCAGCATCACTACTTGATACTTCTGTGCTAATCAAGCAACTCCTCTATTATTATAATGGTTTAATCGTACTCCAATTACGACAAGCTGGGCATAACCAATCGAGAATTTTGCTATTAAAACCACAGCTTAAGCATCGATAGACCGGTTTATTTTCCATTAATTTTTTGATAAGACCTTTTAAACTATTTAAATTACTTTTATCGGTCAGAGAACAACTTTCTTGTGCTAAATGCAAGTCAACTAATTGATAGAGACCAGGTAGCGAAGGCTTTGCTTGTAATTGCTGAGTCAGAAACTGTAGTGCTTTATCGTTATCTTTTTCTTGAATCAATTTAACAATAGCCAATGAAAGCGGCGTCTGCGCATGCTCGGCAAGCGTTTCATGTAAATAACTGAGTAGTCCTATCAATCCCGATTGATGTTGTAAGTAACATTGATTAAGTGGCTCTAAGGTTTCAGTAATATAATCGGGGTCTTGTTTTTTTATCGCTTGATAGATAGTGATCGCTTCTTCCCATTTTTCCGCGGTAATAGCCAATTTTCCTTTAATCAGATTAGCGCGAACACAATGTGCATCATACTTTAAAGCAAGCTCTAAAAGTTTAATGACTTCTTTTTGGTTCGCTTGAGTGTTTAATAAATTTTGTGCTAATTCACAATGATAGTGAGCAATATTTTTAAAAATCTTGCTATCCCATTTTGAAATTTTTTTCGCCTGCTTAATGGCAATTTCCCAACGTTTTTGTTGTTGGTAAATTTCTAATAGATAGCGTACGGCGATACGGGCATATTCGCTATCATCATGGTTGATCACTTCGAAAAATAAACGCTCTGCCCTATCTAATAAACCTGCGCAATAATAATCTCTTCCTAAGGCTAACAACGCCTGCAATTTTTGTGCATGGGCAAGATTAGGCCTAGCAATCAAATTTTGGTGCAGCCTAATAGCACGATCAATTTCACCTCGCCGACGGAATAACACACCTAAGGCTAAGTGAGTTTCCACTGTTTCAATGTCAACCTCGAGTATCTTAATAAAGGTATCAACCGCTTTATCGGACTGCTCATTGAGTAAATAATTTAAACCACGTAAATACTCACGATTGCATTCATGTTTCTTACTCGAACTTGAATTAGAAAATTGAAAATAAGCGATATACCAA
Source organism: Rickettsiella endosymbiont of Xylota segnis (assembly GCF_964019545.1). Classification (NCBI taxonomy): domain Bacteria; kingdom Pseudomonadati; phylum Pseudomonadota; class Gammaproteobacteria; order Legionellales; family Coxiellaceae; genus Rickettsiella; species Rickettsiella endosymbiont of Xylota segnis. Next base: position 834,497 of record NZ_OZ026451.1, read on the forward strand.
CCAGAAGCGGCGGCAATCGGAAGCAATAGAAACAGTAACTCCAGCATAGTCACGCTCATTAGAAAGTGGTTAACACTGTAGCCTGTTAATGCTGATCTTTAAATGGCAAAGCTCTTAAGTTGCTCAGTTCTTTTTCAACTAAGATCAATCGATGTCGCAAACGCCGATTAACATACTTGAGTTTTATATAGGTAATTAAAGCAGTTAATAAACCTAATAAACCACCTAAAATAAAACTAAGTATGGTTAATAAAGAAAGCGGTAATCGTTTAGTGTCCCAATAATAATTTACACTGACCAGATCGGCATTCAGACCAGCAAAAATAAGTCCCAATATAAATAATACCATCAGGAACAAATATGTAATGCATCGCATAGACTTACCTACTCAATGGGAACTTATACTAAATTAGTTTTACATTAAGCTAAAGTTCTAGTGACAACCAGAACTCTAGCTTTACTGCAAAATCATCCTTCATTTAAGCCCATGCTATTTCCTTAAACAATAAGAAAACAGCAATTATTTAGTGACTGCTTTTTCTTCTAAAGGAAGGAGAGAAAGTGAAATGTGACGATTTTTTCGATCAAGATTTAAAATTCTTGCATCTATTTCTTGTCCCACTTCAAAATTTTTTCCTTCTTCGCCATACTCAGCTAGTTTAAGCTGAGCTTCGATATTATTACCTAAATCAACTTTCACCCCTTCGTCGTTGACTTCAGTTATTTTTCCTTTGACCATTTGGTCTTTACTGTATTTATCAAAAGGATGCGATGATTCGGTATCCAATTGTTTGATACCTAGCGAAATACGTTCACGCTCAGGATCTATCGATAAGATAATCGTTTCTAATTCATCACCTTTTTTGTACTTACGTACCGCATCTTCGCCGGATATATTCCATGCGATATCCGATAAATGGACTAAGCCATCGATGTTACCGGGTAAACCGATGAAGAGACCGAAATCAGTAATCGATTTGATTTTACCGGTAATGCGTTCGCCTTTAGCATGCGTATTCGCGAAATCTTCCCAAGGATTAGATTTACACTGTTTAATACCTAAAGAAATACGACGTCGATCCGAATCAATATCTAATACGACGACCTCAATTTCCATACCTGCTTGAACAATTTTATTCGGATTAATGTTTTTATTGGTCCAATCCATTTCTGAAACGTGGACTAAACCTTCAACACCTTCTTCTATTTCGACAAAGCAACCATAATCGGTCACATTAGTCACTTTACCTTTCAAACGTGTACCGACAGGATAACGTTTAACTAAGTCTTCCCAAGGATCGCCGACTAATTGTTTCAGCCCTAATGACACTCGACCTCTATCTCTTTCGATCTTGAGCACCACGACTTCAATTTCATCGCCTATGGTTAATACTTCACTCGGTTGTTTGACACGCTTCCAGGAAATATCGGTGACGTGTAATAAACCATCAATGCCACCTAAATCGATAAATGCACCGTAATCGGCTAAGTTTTTTACGATACCCTTAATGACTTGACCTTCTTCTAATTCAGTTAATAACTGTTCGCGTCCGGCTTGACCTTCGGATTCCAGTACCGCGCGTCGTGATAAAACAATATTGTTACGCTTAGGATCGAGCTTAATGACCTTAAATTCCAGGTCTTTACCTTCGATAATGCTAGAATCACGTACCGGACGTACATCCACTAATGAACCCGGTAAGAAAGCGCGCAGATTACCGATTTCTACTGTAAAACCACCTTTTACTTTTCCAGTGACCTTCCCCGTCACCACTGTATCGGCATCGTGTGCACGCTGTAACGCCGTCCACATTTCTGCACGTTTGGCTTTTTCACGCGATAAACGTGTTTCACCAAAACCATCTTCTAAAGATTCTATGCTGACATCAATTTGGTCGCCAACTTGGACTTCTAACTCGCCGGCTTCATTATAAAATTGCTCAATGGGAATCAAACCTTCGGATTTTAAATTCGCATTGACAACAACTCGGTCTTTTTCGATGCGGACAACGGTCCCGGTAATAATCATCCCGGTGTAAAAAATACGTTCGGAGAAATTCTCCTCGAGTAACTGTGCAAAACTCTCACTCATATAGTTATATCACTTGTTCTTTTTTAGAGAACCACGGTTAAGGCGCAATATGCGCGGTTAATATTTAGGTATAGGGTCATTTGGCACGATAATGGTCATAAATCGCGGTATTTCTGCGTTTCGTTACTCACATACTACGTGTATGCTCCGTTACAATACTCGAAAAACCACACTTTCTGACTCATCTTCGCTGAATGACGACACACCTGCATTAAGCTAATTTTTAGGAAATCTCTAGCCTAATGCCCCTGTTACGTTTTCGCTTGAGCCTGTGGTAACTTACTTTTGATAAGTTGTAACACCTCTTGAATGCTTAAGTGCGTCGTATCGATAGTAATAGCTTCCTTAGGCGCTATGAGTGGCGCTACTGGGCGCCGCCTATCTTGACGATCACGTTGCTCAAGCTCTACTCGCACAGCGTTAAGGCTAACATGCTTCCCCCTTGCCTTCAACTGTAAATAACGCCGTTTAGCACGTTCTTCGAGACTCGCTTCAAGGAAAATTTTAAGTTGTGCGTCAGGAAAAACAATACTGCCCATATCCCGACCGTCTGCTACCAAACCGGGAGCACGACGAAATGCTCGTTGATAGGCTAATAATGCCTGCCGAACCTTAGGATAGCCCCCTAATTTCGAGGCTAATTGACCTATTTCTTCGGTACGAATGTCATCAGTAATATCCTGCTGTCGCCAAAAAATTCTAAGCAACTGTTCAGAAGAATGAACGCTAAAATTTAGCGCTAAGTTTGTCGCTAAAGGAATCAAGCTATCTTCTTCAATAGGCGTTTGTGTGGCTATCGCAATCCAGGCGGCGGCGCGATAAATAGCCCCGCTATCGAGAAAATGCCAACCTAGTTCTTGGGCTAATAAGTGGCTAATCGTACCCTTACCTGAACCACTTGGGCCGTCTATGGTAATCACCGGAATAGGCAATTTTTTTTCGGGTGTTAACAACATGCTAAATAAGCCTTCCAAGCCAATTTTCGGTAGTGCTGGGCTTTCGCCGCAGGATCCTTTGCTTGATAAATACCCCGACCGACTATAATGATATCCGTGCCATTTTGTGTAATCGCCTGTTCGGGAGAGATATAGTGTTGACCAAGACCATCGGCAGCTTTAGCATCGGATTGAACGCCAGGGGTCATGTGGATGAGACCTGGGTTTTCGGTTAATTGATGCTGAGCAATAAACCCCATGACAAAATCGGGATAGTGTTTAGCCATGCTAATACTCGCTTCGGTATAAGCGCCTGTGGCTAAAGAACCCGTGGAACTCATTTCCGCAAGTAACAATAACCCGCGTCCTCTCGGGAGGCCGACTTCTTGTAAACCTTGGATTACGCCTGGACCAGGAACCGTGTGGGCATTAACGAAATCTGCCCAATCGGCGATCTGGTAGACCCCTCCCGCATATTGTTGTTTAACGGTATAACCAATATCAGCAAATTTACGATCTTCAAAGATTAAAAACTGATGCTTTTCAGCTAAATGTTTCAGTTGCTTAATAAAATTAGGTGTGAAATCAGACAATATATCGACATGGGTTTTTAATAGGCAAATTTCCTCGCCTACTTTATCAAGTAAACTTAGTAATTCAGCAGCATGACTAACATCAGCAGATAAACAAAGATTAGTTTGTTTTTCTGCTATCAGTTGACATAAACGTTGCGCACTTGCGTTTAAACAAACCGTTGCTCGTTCGGCAAAACTTAATTTTTTATTTTTTTTTGACATTTATTGACTTAGTAAGGAATCAAATGCAACCACCTGTGTCGTAAGATGCATCTCGGTATTAAGTTGTTCGGCTACTTGTTTCATTTTCTCTGGTTTAATTTCCGGACCCACAAAAACACGCGTCAACACACCTAACAAACTTTTGTATTGACGACTATAAGCATTAAAACCTTTACGCCTTAAGGTCTGGACCAAATTTTCAGCTTGTGCAGGATCTTTAATATCGGGTAATTCAACTACCCACGCTTTTGCTGGTGTCAAAGGATAGTTTAGCAAATTTTTGATACTCGGCTTATCTGAAATCATAGGTAATAATGCAGCGCTCGGTGGAACCGGTGGGCTGGGAATAGTAAACGAAAGTAAATTGTCAGCACGATAATCTTTCATCATTAAAGGCACAAAAATAACCAATAAAGCGATAATGACAAGAATACTAATAAAACTAACACGTTTAATTGGAAAAGCCACAGGCTATCTCCGCATTTTGATAATATGCTATTACACAAGAATTTTTGGATAGAAACAAGAATTTTTTTAAGATGGTTTGATGTTAAAATCAGTAATTAAAAATTCTATTTAAGGATACCATGATTTGAGTCAAAAAAATTATCCCTTATCTCAACCTAAATCATGGCATCTACTTTTATTTTTTTAATTTGTAAAATTAAAGTCAATTACTTGATAAAAAGCATTTCCTGTATCCGAAATTTCCCAGACAGCTAGAATCACATGATAACCCGTACGCACAGGTAGCGTAAAGTGATGTGTAGGTCCTTCTGTAGGTGCTGGACAACTCCAAAAAGGCTGACATGGATTTTCAAATACAGCAATTGGGTTAGAATCGAACTGTTCACGTGTTAGCACTTGATTCGAATGCCAACCTACTCGAGTTATAAAATAATTATGACGGCGAGTTCCGTGTGGTGCAGTATAAACCCATCGAAACTCGACAGTTTGACCCGATCTAACAGGGTGTTTGTACCAGTCTCTGACTTCATCAAGAATAAACGCATTACTCTGACCTGCACTGGCAATTCTGCCGTCCTCAGGAGGAGTCACGTTTGGAACATCCGATGGAACAACAGGATCGGTAAGACCGCTTACGCGTGCCGGAAAGAATTTACCAGATTCTAAGCCGTTAGCTCTCCAATCTGCTAAGTAAATATCTGCTCGCGATTGGGGGATTGTTATCCTACCATGTCGTGGTTGTGGATTTGCTTGAGTTTCTACGCCTCCGACGACTCCATTTCTATTTTGGGTGGGTTCATAATTATTTATTTGATGAATATGTTCTACCATAATATTACTCCTGTAATGATGTGGTTTTGTTTAAAAAATTTATCCATGAGATTACTTAACTCATTAGTAAAATAAATACTTAAAGTGAAGTATTCGTTGAATAATAACGTTTTTTTTTATTTTTAATTTTACCTAATTATTCAAAAATTTAAAAATACATAATAAGCCACTATCTTCTCATTACACCTAAAATACAGAAAATATAGATAAGAAATAAGAAATTTAACGAATTTAACAAAAAATATTTTTATTTTTTTGAATTATCCATGATTTTAATAAATTCAAACTGCCCAATCATTGCTGCTGTTGTAAATAGTCACGAATATCCTCTGGGGGCAGATAGAGCGTTTTAAGGATGGGACATTCGGTGATTGAAACACTACCATCACAAACCTTTTCCCAATCCATTAAAGCCTGTTTTATACGCTGCAAACCCTTTATTTTAGTTTCAATGTAAGAAATTTTTTGTTGCATGCGTAACTTTATCTGCAGACTGGGTAATTGATTAGTTTCTATATCAAGCAAACATTTAATTTCATTTAAATCGAAACCAACCAACTTCGCGTTTTGAATAAAATAAAAATAGCGTACGAGACTTTCTGGATAGAGACGAAAATTCCCTACACTGCGTTTTGACATAGGAATTAAACCAATTTTTTCATAATAACGTATCGTTACTGGGGTTTGCTGAACTAATTTAGCCAACTTTCCAATGGTGTAATATTTCATATTAAGCCCTATCTTTTCAAAAATTAATGATTATTTAGTTAAAACAATAACGACAATCCCACGCTGTAAGTATTATCATTAGTAGAAAGATTATTTTCTTGAAATAACGTTTGCGTGTTACCATAATTACCGGTGTGTTGGTATTGTACATACACAGCAAGTGTTGGATTGATTTGATAATACGGTCTTAACGTTAACTGCAATTCGTTGAATCCACTACCGACTAAATCACGCGCAACCGTTTTACTTGCAAATAAACCTTCTACTTCGGTTCGGATAAAAAAATTATGCGCTATTTGTGTATCGCGACTAAAGTCTAGATCCAGTTTACTACTGCCGTTATGATAGTAGGCTCGAATATCGGTTTGGATAAAATAAGGGGCTAAGCCTTCAATACCCATGCCCGGTTGAAAATAAGGCGTCAGCGCCGGACGATACACATAATTCACACCCCCTTTAATTGCCCAGAACTGACTAATAGCATGCCAATAAAACATATCCAGATTCGCATTTTCAATAACGCCCTGCCTGATTTCGGCTTTTTCCAAATATAATTGCAGCTTGTTATGATCACCGCCAAACATCCATTTATAAGTAATTTCTTGATCGTTATTAATTAAATTTTGATTAACATCCAATAAATTTGCACTAAAAAATCGCGGCACATGATCCGCAGGATGATCGACTAAGCTTTGATCGATAGGTAAATGCTGAACACGAACTATCGCTTGATTTACATAAGTTAAAGGTTTAACGATATTTTGCGCCGTCTGCTTTGCAGGTGTCACATCGATCAATGTAGTGTATTGGAATACCCGTGCCATTCCGGCTGCCATGTGATAAAGCTGGTGACAATGAAAAAACCATTGTCCACTTGCATCGGCATCTAGATCGACGACCACTGTCGCCATCGGTGGCACAACAACCGTGTGTAACAAAGGATCGTAAGCACCATGCCCATTACGTAAAATAAACCAATGACCATGAATGTGCATGGGGTGATCCATCATCGAATGATTAGTAAATATTATTCGATAACGCTTTCCGGGTTTTAATAAAATTGGTTTTGCATTATTCATGGTCACGCCATTAATGAACCAAATATAACGATTCATATAACCGGTTAAATCCATGTGTATGGTTTTTTCTATCGGTTTATTAGGATTATTGGTCTTAACGGCTGCAATTATTTTTTGATAGGGCGCACCTACTGTTAAACCTGTTAAACTTTTCATGTTCGACATGGGTGTGTTGTGCATGCTCATACCCGGCATAGCCGAGGAACTCATGGTAGGCAAAGAGTTGGAATGCATTTCCATTGCCATGTTACCCATTATAATTGGGGCAGGTTCAGGAAAAGGTTTAACGTCTTGAATATTAACCGCTACATTCGGCGTGGTGGTAAGTACACCCATGGCACTGCCTAAGGTATCCATTGATTCAGCATAAATAATCGTAGCACCTAAATGCTTAATGGATACTAAAACATCATAGGTTTCACCTGGCTCAATCTTGAAGTGTTCGACTGTGTAAGGTTTGATGTTATTACCATCGATTTGAACAATTTTCATCCTGCCGCGATCCAACTTGACATTATAATTAGTGCTCGCCCCTGCCCCAATAAAACGGAGACGAACGGTATCACCTAATTTCACCTTGCGTGTCCAAGGTCGTTGACTTACCTGTCCATTCAGTAAATACGCATCGTAAGCAATATCACTAAAATCATAAATATTCATACGACTTTTTTGCATCATTTTATAACTACGCAACAATTGATGGCGTTTTAAAGGCGTAGCGTTTCTATAATCGTGAATAAACTTGAATAAGGAAGCTTGTAAAGGAAAACGTGAATCATAATAGCCATCGACTTTTTTAAGATTGGCATATATTTGCTGCGGACGTGTGTTGCTCCAGTCAGACAATACGACGACAAAATCTTTATTATAGTGATGAGCAACGGGGGTTTTAGCATCGATAATAATACCACCATACAAACCTTGTTGTTCTTGAAAACCATCATGGGCATGATACCAATAACTCCCGGATTGGTGCGGTGTAAAACGATACTGGAAAAAACCCCCGGCGGGTATGGGTTGTTGACTCACACCACTTACCCCATCCATTTGCCAAGGAACCAACAAACCATGCCAATGAATAGTAGTGCCGACATTAAGATGGTTATACACATTAATAAGGACCGGTTGGCCTTCTTTTAGGTGTAAAATGGGACCAGGAATTTGATTGTTGACGCTAATCGCTTGCGTCGGTGTTCCAGTAAAATTGACCTGTTTATACGCCACAGTCAAATTAATAATCTGAGTTTTGGCTTCAGCGGAATTCACAAATAACAACGCAAAACTGAGAGTAAAACTGTAAGCCAGGGCAACAATAGGTTTCATGTAAAGCTTTAGGATTAATGAGATTAAATAAATAATAAGATTAACCTTAAGGTTAAAGTCAATAGCGCTAGAGATTATACATTGATATCAAAAATATACCATTAAAACGCTACTGTTTTCGTGTCAAATGACTGCAAGTGGCCGTGTGCTACTTACAACACTTGCGGGTTCTTTTCGAGAAAAAAGTAATATTTTGCTATGAAACTGTTCTAAATCGGCCCGATGGCCAATACTAATCAAACTCGTATTAGGTAGCAGTAAACGTAAATTTTGATAGGCGTTAATCTGTGACGCATCATCTAAGGCTGAAGTCGCTTCATCAAGAAATAATATGTCCGGTTTATTTAAAACGCTCCTAATCAATGCCATTAATTGCTGCTCGCCAGGCGAACATACTTGCTGCCAAGGCTTAATCTCATTTAGTTCATGTTGAAATTTTGCTAAACCAAAACGTCTCAGGAGTTCCCTTAACTCATCATCCATCATTGCAAGTTGAGTAGGATATAAAAGAATCTCTTTTAATGTTCCTATCGGGAAAAATGTTTTTTGCGACAGAAAAAAAGAGGTTTTATCTTTTGGGAAATAAATAGTCCCTACAGCAAACGGCCAAACTCCGGCCAGAGTACGCATCAATGAACTTTTACCGAGACCTGAGCAGCCTTTTATTAAATAATTCTCGCTTAAATCCAAAGACAAATTAAGGGGTCCTAGTAATAATTCTCCATCAGGTAAAAATAAATTTACGTTATTCAATATAATACGATCGCTTAGATTATTTTTTCGTACATTAATTTGCTAGGTAATAATGCACTTGTTCGATGGCTTTATTTAACTCAGTTAGACGCACAATAACCGAATTCCAATCAGCCAATGAAGTATAAACCTGCATCAACGTAGTAAATGAAGAGGCCACACTACCAAAAGCATTGGTAATTTGTACTAATCCACCCAGCTGTATTTTTTTGCTTAAAAAAAGTGGGATAGCAAACAGCGTTGCGATGGGAACACTCGCTCACCAAAACCCATAGATAAAAAGGTTAAACGTTTTTTTATTTGAATGACATCAATAAAATTATGATAAATTTTATTAAATAAATTATTAAATTGACTAGCTTCTGACGGCTCTCCGTGTTGTAAAGCAATCTCATCTCTGGACTCACGAAATTTTATTAACGCAAAGCGGAAATTAGCATTATAACGCTGTTGATGATAATTATAGCTGATTAATTTCTTGCCGATTCGATTGGTTAACCAGATACCTACACCACCGAATAAACAAGCGGCCCAGAATAAATAACCGGGTATTGGAATAACGATATGATGCCCAAGCGGAAAGGTAAAATGACCACCAATTCGCCAAAGTATCGTGCCAAATGAAACAAACAGCATTATTGATTGCAAAACTTGAAACGTTATTCCTAAAGTCAATTGTGTGAATTGATCCATATCTTCACTAATACGCTGATCGGGATTGTCTATTTTTTTTGTTAAAAACTGAAAACGATAATAATTTTTATTGGCTAACCAATTAGCCAAAGTATTTTTAGTCAACCATTGTCGCCAACGTAAAGCGAGTAAGCCATTCACATAAAACGCAAAACCATAAGCTAAAAATATCAGTGTAATGGACATAACCATTAATAATAAATTCTGCAACATTAATGGCTTATTAAAATTTTGTAAGGCATTAAAAAAATTCTTATTAACGTAGCTGTACCATACATTTCCTTCTACTGCAGCGATCGTAAAAAATAAATTTAAAAAAAGTAAGGTATAAGCAAGTTTTTTTTCTTCGGATTGCCAATAAGGCTTTAGTAAACGCCAAAAACTTAGCCAGAAATTCCTATTAAAGGTAAAATGTTGATTTTATTTTTTCATTTTATTTGACTACTGCCTTTTTTCTCTTTCATTCTACGCACTTTCAAGGCGGATCTGAGCGCAGTAAGAGCTTACGGGAAAGCAGTATTCAGTGCTAGTTTTAAAAATGCATAAAAAAGGACGTATAAATCATAAAAGATAATAAATTATCCATTTAAATAATTAATTGGGACGAGCATTAAACCACTCAACCAGCGATACGGATACACACGTTTTTCCATTTTTTGAATTTTGAATAATCTATTTTTACAAAAATCAAAATTTTTTATTTCTTCACTATAAGTATTGACTACTTTCCAAAGTATCACAGATAAATCAAGCTTAATCCTAAGCCCTGAAGGAAACCAATTTTAGTTCACATATACTGTTTCGAGTAAAACTGTTGTCCACTTGGACATGCAAACGTATGCTGGCATGCGACTGTCTCTGTAAGACAGCCGCAAATCTTTTTAACAGCCTTCCCAATATTTGGGTTGTTGTTTGAATAGTGTCACGTTTTCGGTTATCTCTGACCAATTAGCTTCTATTTGCTGTAACCTAAGTTTAATGATAATACTAATATTGTCTTCAAGTTGATTGATGATATCTTTGATTAAATTTAGATTATTTTTAACCACATCAATTTGATTAACTAAATAGTTACAAAGTTCCAAAGCATTTTCTGCTGCCACTTCATTAACAAAATCTCTCATGACGAGATGATCACACCAAAGTCTTTTATAAGCTAACCAATCATCAAGTTTCATCGCTTCACGCACTGAATTTTTAAAAACCTCAACATCCATACCATTATTTTGATACGCTTCTAAAAGTAATTTTATTTCATCGGATATTTTTTTTACCTCAATTTTATTTTTTTCATTATTACGATTAATCCGGTCGATCCTCTCTGTCAAAGTTTCCACTGTCACAACGAATGCAGGTTTTTTTTCAGGTAATTTATCAGCTATTGAGCTTAAAAAAGGTATTTCCATGTTTAACACCACGGTCAAATAATCTATATCAGCAAACATTTGATATAATAACTTACCTAGTTTATCAGAATATTTATTAGAATTAATACTTAAATCTTTTATAGATTTTAATGAGTTTAATAGGGGTTTTTTTATAACATCTTGAGTACTATTCATTTTTTTACCTCCTTGTAGGTATATGTAATAGATAAATGAGTGTACTGTGTTTTTTGTTTTTTTGTTAAAAATTCATTAAATAACGCTATTTTGTAGGTAAAATTTAATCCTAATATTTTTTTAGTCAGACTTGCAAGCGCTTAATTAAAACTTTATTTAAAAAGTGTTTGAATAAATTAAGCCAAAATTCTTAACACTTACTTTATTTAGTGCATTTATTGAAGTTTTATTTTTTATGCTTTTTAATGGGATTTTTTAGACCCCATTGAAATTAAGGAAAACCTATGACTAAAAAATTAGATTCACATGAAATAGCTTCGATGTATGCTCAAATTGACAATTTAAGTGAGGATAATTTAATCCTTTTAGCTGATAACGACCCTATTATTAATGGAGAAGAAACTAAACAAGAGGTAAGCAATGTGTTGGGTTTAAATAGTGATATGCAAAACTATACCAATTCATTAGAAGTACAATTGCCTATCACCTTAGAGGGAGCGGGTCTTCCAGATATTAAACCTACGCAGTTACAAGCTCAAAACAATGCAAAAACTTGGCGAATTGAAATTAATCCGCAAATTTCTAAAAACTACACAAAATCATTAGCGCTGACTAATCTTATACTGGCTTGGGGAGAAAATGATATTGATCAAACCATCGATGAGGCAATCAATGAGCAAGGAACCCAAGCATTAAAAGATGTGGTATTAATGTATGCAGATGAAGCAAACCTATGCAGCACAAATGCTAAAAACACAGCAGATAAGTTAAATGATTTTTATTCAATTTTTATAGAAGATGGTAAAGCTTTTCAAGATTTATATAATCAAATAGATAAAGTCTATGGCAAATCTTCAGAGAAAAGAAAACAACTTGATGCTGATTTAGAAGCTTATCAAAAACAAATTGTTGGTTATAACGTAGGTATAGGTTTTGCTTCAGCCGCTATCGTGGGAGCGACGTTAGGATCGGTGCTATTTGTAGCTCTTAAGGCTAATTTACCGGGTAAAAAAGTGGCAAAAATTGCAGGTGGAACATTGAGTGCAATTGGAAGTGTTACGGGTATTATATCGGAGCTTATGGAACAAAGACAGGTAGCACAAGAAAAATATTTCTCTACGGCAAATCAAATTAAATATATCGAGGAACAGTGTGCTATTGCAACAACGCTTAACAAAAATATAGGTTTTTCGTTAGACCTAAATAAAAAAATAACCCCACAAGTTGGTTACTTGAGTCGCAGTTGGAATACCGTATCCAATAAATATTCAGAAATTGCTAATATTAAATTAACGAGTAATTCGGCTATTCTGCTTAAAATACGCTTAAAAAATGCTTATAGCACCGCTTTAGAATTGAAACCGATTATTCAACAATGTGAAATCAATCAATTGCTACCGGTACAAGTTTCTGACGAATTAGTTAGAACGCGAGCATTACCTCCTTCATTTGCTAACAAATTTATTCCTTCCGAAATATTTTTCAAATACCTTTATGACTTAAAAAAATAAACGGATAGTGATTTTAACTCACAAGATACGTTTCTTGTGAGTTTTTTAAGTATATCTAACAATTCACACAGAATAAGTCGATTACCTTGCTTTTTCATTAACATTTTCATTTAACTCCTTTAAATTAATTAATATTTAATTTTAATTAAAAATCAAAGGATAGTGTTACTAAATACTTTATATAGTTTATTTATTGTTAAGCTTATTATTTTGTTGTTTACTCAGGTTAATGAAGTAAGGAAATATAGTATGAATCAAATTTTAGATGCCAATGAAAAAACATCCATGTATGCGCAACTAAGTGATTTGTCGGAGGAAAAAATATATCTTTTAGCAGAGAACGATCCGATTATTAACAAAAAAGAAGTCGAAGATCAAATTACTCAAGTACTCGGTTTAAATAGTGATATGCAAAATTACACTAATTCCCTCGAAGCACAGCCACTTATTCGATTAGAAGGTTACGGTTTACCCGATATTATTCCCATACAAACCCAAGCAAAAAAAAATGCTGAATATTGGAGAAATAAAATTAATCCAGAAATTTCTAATCAATACACGATTTCATTATCGCTGGCGAATTTAATCATCGTATGGGGGGAAAATGATATTAATCAAACTATCGATGAAGCATTAGCCACACCAGCTGGAAAAGAAAATTTATTAGCTTTAATGAAATTGTATGCTAACGATGCCAATAAGTGCAGTCAATCTGCGCAACAAACCTCAAGTAAAATTAACGATTTTTATGTGCTATTTCTGGAAGATGGTAAAGCATTCCAAGAGTTATATAATCAGATAGACAAGATTTTCAATAGTTCATCGGGAAAAAGAGCGACGCTGGAGAAAAAATTAAAAGAATGTCATGATTTAATTGTTTATTATAATGTCAGTATTGGCATCACGTCTGCTAGCTTGGCCTTAGCAGTATTAGGTTCCGTATTATTTACAGTGATTAGAGTACCCAGTTTTAAAATTATAGCTGGGACCATTGGATTTGTAGGCGGCGCTGCAGGCCTTTTGAAAGAACTTGTACAGCGTCGCGACGAACAATATGTTATTTATCATCAAACGAGTCAAGAGCTTAATTACATCAATACACAGTGCGCTATTGCTAAACTTTTAAATGAAAATTTAGAACAAAGTATCAATTTAAACGGAAAAATAACACCACAAATTAGATACTTAAGTAGTAGCTGGAATACGATATCAACTAAATATGCTGAAATTGAACGAAATATAAGGGACGGAATGAATAGTAATTTAGCGCTTTTACTCAAATTACGGCTTAAAACGGCTTATAAAACGGCTAAAGAGCTTTTACCCATATTTAAACAATGTCAAAAAAATCAATTATTGCCTATTTCAGTTTCGAACAATTTAGCTGACACTTTATTATTACCTCGTTCATGGGCGAATAATTATATCGACTCAGATGTTTTTTTTGAATTTTTATATACTAACAAAAAATAATCAACTTAATAAACAACAAGCACACCTTGTGGGGTGTTTGTTGTTTAAACTTTGCAATTTTATCTTGGTTCGAAACGAGATTTTATCTAATTCTAAATAGATCCCCCACCCGCATAAAATAAAACTAATGCGACAGCAATGAACACCGTTCCCCAGGTTAATTGTCGCCATTCACCGGCAAAGAGGCGTCCTATTACCAAAGAACTGAAACCCAGCATAATACCGGTGACGATATTACAGGTTAGTACAATAAAGGCAGCACAGAACAATCCTGACAAGGCATCGACCAAATCAGCAAAATTTAGTTTTGATACATTACTTAACATCAATAAGCCAACATACATTAAAGCGGGCGCCGTGGCATAGGCGGGCACTAAATAAGTCAGCGGTGAAATAAATAGTGTAAGCAAGAATAACAGTCCTACTATCACGGCTGTTAAGCCGGTTTTTCCTCCCACTGCTGTTCCTGCGGCGGATTCAATATAAACCGCCGCGGGTGAAGCACCGATTAAACCTGCAAAAATACTACTCACAGAATCTGCCGTTAAAGCTTTCGATTCGTTTTTCATCGGTTGATTGGTGTGCAACAATTTTGCTTGACTGGCTACAGCATGAATCGTACCGGTTGCATCGAATACCGCTGTCATGACTAAAGCTAAAACACTCGGTAATACGCTAGGATGTAATGCTCCGATAATATCCAAATGCAAAAATAATGCGTCTGCTTTTGCATTAAATAAATGCGGTACAGCAAACAATCCTTGAAATTTAACCTGCGGATCGAAACATAAACCCAACATCGAAATAAATATAATCACCCATAGCACGGCTCCAGGAATACCCCTTCTTTCCAAACCAAAAATCATCGCCAAGCCTAACAACGTCATCAGTGCTGGAAAAGAAGTAAACACACCCAAATGCAGTGGTAATCCTTGCTGCGTATTTTTAATGATTAAACCGATGCTGCTTGCGGCAATCAATAACAAAAACAAACCTATCCCTATCCCAATACCACACGCCACACCCTGCGGTAAATTACGTAGTATCCAAGCACGTACCCCGGTTACCGAAATGAGTGTAAACAAAATTCCTAACCAGAACACCGCACCCAAGGCAATAGGAATACTGAGATGTTGCGTTAAGACGATACTGAAAGTTGTAAATGCAGTGAGCGAAACTGCACAACCTATTGCCATTGGCAAATTGGCCCATAATCCCATCAACAAAGAACCAAACGCCGCCACCAAACACGTGGTAATAAAAGTTGCTAACGGCGGAAAACCGGCCAGCTTTAACATATTCGGTATAACCACCACGGAATATAGCATGGCTAAAAAAATAGTGATGCCAGCCATCACCTCACGCTGTAACGTACTACCCCGTACATGGATTTTAAAATAGAATTCTAATAAATTTTTCTTTTGCTGGATCATGTTTACCTCAGAAAGTATTGATCAAATCTATACTCACAACAATAGGATTTTTGGCAGCGTATAATTAACTATCTAAATAACGGTAGATAGCTGCAGCAGTATGAAAAGAACCAAAAACCAGCAAGCGATCATTTTTTTGTAACTGACGATAAGCCTGTTGAAATGCTAAATCGGGTGAAGAGAACTCTAAAATTGTTTGATTGATTTCAAGATCTAATAATGATTGTTTTAAATTTTCAGCCTTCGCGCCGCTTTCTTCAATTAAATCACAGACATACCAATGATCAACATGGTGCTTTAAAGGACGCAAAGTATTGCTAATATCTTTATTGACCAACATACCCGCTATCGCATGCGTATTTCCTAAACAAGGAGTATTTGCTAAACGTTTTGATAAACATTCTCCGCCTGCAGGATTATGTGCGACATCGATAATAATTTGACATGCATTTTTTTCAATGATATGGAATCGACCTGGCACGAAAACGCGCTTCAAACCTTCTTGAATGGCAAGCGGAGTAATAATAAAATGTTCACCGAGTAATTCGACCGCTTGCAAAACTGTCGCCGCATTCTGACAATCTATGTTAGGTAAAGGTAAATCACGCAGAGTAAGATGTTGGCTCATCCATGACCAGGATTGAGCCTGTATTTTATAATCAAATTCTATGCCTTGGCGATATAAGGGACACGCTAAAGATTGAGCTGCGTTGAGTATCGATTGCGGCGGTGCAAAGTCGCCACAAACACACGGTCGATTCGGACGCATAATACCGGCTTTTTCGAAACCGATTTTTTCTCGTGTATCTCCCAACCAATCCACATGATCGAAATCTATCATGCTGATAATAGCCAAATCCGAGTCGACACAATTGACGGCATCCAAACGCCCACCTAAACCTATTTCTAGAATAATCGCATCTAATGCGGCTTGTTTAAAAGTCCATAAAGCCGCTAAGGTACCAAATTCAAAATAAGTCAATGGAATATCAGCGCGATTTTTTTCAATATGAAGAAAAGCTTGGCACAAATCGTCATCACTAATGGAATGTCCAGCTATTTGAATACGTTCCTGATAACGAATAAGATGCGGTGAAGTGTATGTACCCACTCGGTAACCCGCAGCACTTAAAATAGCAGCGGTCAAAGCAACATTAGAACCTTTGCCATTCGTTCCAGCAACCGTCACAACCGGACAATTAAAATTGACTAACGCTAAGCGCTCTGCGACTTGTGAAATGCGTTCTAGACCTAAATCGATGCTATTTGGATGACACTTATCAATATAAGTTAACCAATCAGATAATGTACAAGCACTCAAACTTAATTCATTAGATATCATCATTAGCAATGGCGGTAAGTGTATAACGTCCTTGGTTTGCGGCCATGAGTTTATTTAATAGCGAAGCAATTTTATCCTTTAATTCCCTTCTGTCGACAATCATATCGATGGCGCCATGTGTTAACAAAAATTCACTGCGTTGGAATCCTT
The DNA here is from genome assembly GCF_964019545.1 of Rickettsiella endosymbiont of Xylota segnis. Taxonomy (NCBI): domain Bacteria; kingdom Pseudomonadati; phylum Pseudomonadota; class Gammaproteobacteria; order Legionellales; family Coxiellaceae; genus Rickettsiella; species Rickettsiella endosymbiont of Xylota segnis. Next base: position 851,668 of record NZ_OZ026451.1, read on the forward strand.
CCGGTAAAACTTGACGTACCGTTTGTTCAATGACACGCGGACCGGCAAAACCTATTAACGCTTTGGGTTCGACAATAATAATATCCCCAAGATTAGCAAAACTTGCCGATACACCACCCATGGTTGGATCGGTTAGTACCGAAATAAAAGGAAGTCCTTTTTGCTTCAGTTTGCCCAAGACAGCACTGGTCTTTGCCATTTGCATTAATGAGAATAAACCTTCTTGCATCCGTGCTCCGCCACTTGCAGAAATACAGATAAAAGGAATATCCTCTTCTATCGCCCTTAACACACCTTGTACAAAACGTTCACCTACCGCAGCGCCCATCGATCCACCCATAAAATCAAACTCAAATGCTGCGCAAACGACTGCTCTATCATGTAGTTTTCCTTGCATGACTAACAAGGCTTCTTTTTCGCCAGTTTTTTTCATTGCTGAATGCAAACGATCTTTATATTTAAATTGATCTTTAAATTTAAGTCTATCCACTGCTTCTATTTGATTTGCTATTTCTTGACCGGTTTCAGGATCTAAAAGTTGTGATAAACGTTTACGCGCCTTAACGCGATGATGATGGTTACACGTAGGACAAACCATCAGATTACGTTCAAATTCTGCACGATATAATACCGCGCCACAGGACTCACATTTAATCCAACTATTTTCAGGAACTTTCGTGGTGTTTCGAACCACGGTTCGAATTCCTTTTATGACTTTTTTTAACCAACTCATAAGCTTCCTATAACCTCTCGCCCACTAAATAAAAATTTTTCTCAATCCTTAAGTATATACCCTCTTCAGCAAGATATGCGTAAATTAACCACCAATTTTCAACAATTCCCAATAATGTTGATAAATACTTTCTGCTGGACCCACATCATCTTGAACCCTACCCCGCTGCAAGGTTTTTTTATCGGGATAGATCATCGAATTATTTAAAGTGGCTTTAGGCATCATTTTGTACGCAGTAAGATTAGGAGTCGCAAAACCCGTCGCTAAACTTATTTTTTTAGCAATATCCGGCCTCAGTATGAAATTGATAAAAGTATAGGCATTATTTAGATGTGAGGCGCCTATCGGAATCGCCATACTATCGATAGAAATCACAAAGCCTTCTTTAGGATAAATAAAACGTAAAGCAGGATTTTCTTGTGCGGCTTGATAGACATCACCATTCCAAGCCATGCCAAGCGTCAAATCTTCATCTATAAAAAGTGACTTTACACCATCATTATTAAACAAACGTACATTGGGCATTAATTGTTTTAATTTTAAATAAGCTAAACGAATATGTTCAGGATGGGTGTCATTTGGCAAAAAACCTAACACCATCAATGCCATTGAAAAAACTTCATGGACATCATCTAATAACAATAATTGATTTAGATAAACCGGATTCCAAAGAGTTGACCAAGCTTGTAATTGCTGTGCTGCATGGTATTTGCTATTAACAACAATTCCCGTTGAGCTCCAAAAATAGGGGATACTATAATGATTACCCGGATCATACGATTTATTGAGTAACGCTGGATTTAGATGTTTAAAATTAGGTAAACGGGATTTATCTAAAGCCTGCAACATGCCTTGTTGACGCATCCGATCCACATAGTAAGTGGAAGGTACAATAACATCGTATCCGGTACGCGGATTGGCTTTAAGTTTCGCATACAAGGTTTCATTACTATCATAAGTAGTATAATTGACTTTGATCCCGGTTTCTTGCGTAAATTCTTTTAATACATCGTTAGAAATATAGTTCGACCAATTATAAATATTAACAATATTTTCTGTCGTATAGGCAGGGCTAGCATACAAGCAAAACCATAAGATAAAGAAACAAACGCGACGCATAATTATTGATTAACCTTTTTAGGTAATGCGAGTTGGAAGGCAACTACGATAAATAGCGTAATAGCAAACATCACTGAACATAGGGCATTTAATTCAGGTTTTAATCCAATACGCACTAACGAATAGATATATAAGGGTAAAATTTGAAAATCAGGACCGGTAACAAAAAAACTAATGATCACGTCATCTAATGATAAAGTAAAACTTAATAGCCAACCCGCTAATATGGCCGGCCATAACATAGGAATAATAATCCGACGAAAACTCATAAAGTCAGTCGCACCTAAATCACGCGCAGCTTCAAAAATATTTTTATCTAAACCGGTCAGTCGACTATAAACCGTGACGGCCACAAATGGAATACAAAAAGTAATATGTGATAATAACAATGTCCAAAAACCCAAGCGCATATGCAGTAAAAAAAATAAAATAAGTAACGAAATTCCCATCACAATATCGGGCGAGACTATCAATACAAACAATAAACCATGCAATAAATGCTTACCAAAAAAACGATAACGATACAGACAAGTTGCGGCAATAGTTCCTATCAATGTCGCAAAACTAGCCGCTAACACACCCACTTCTAATGAATGCAAAGCGACTACGGCAAGATCGCTATCATCACCTAACTGTTTATACCAATCTAAGGTAAATCCATGCCAAAGTAATGAATAGGTCGAATTATTAAAGGAATAAATAATCAACAAAATAATAGGAAAGTAAAAAAAGCAGTAGATCACTGCCAAATAACTAAATTTCGCCAATCGGTTCATCGTGATATTGTCCTAGTTTGTTGGCACGTCGATACAGTAACAACAACACACCCATCGCTAAAGTAAGTACCATACTCACCGCAGAACCTAATGGCCAATTATTTGCGGATAAAAATTCGTTTTGAATAAGATTCCCAACTAACAACGACTTAGCGCCACCTAAAATATCTGGAATATAAAACATACTCATTGCTGGCAAGAACACTAAAATAATTCCTCCCATAATACCCGGAAACGTTAACGGTAAAATTACGCGTGTAAACGTAGTTACGGTATTCGCTCCTAAATCGCGCGCTGCATCGATAAATTGTGTATCTAATTTTTCAATATTGGCATATAAAGGCAAAATCATGAATGGAAGTAAGCTATACACTAAACCGATAATGACCGCCGTACTGGTATACAAAATGGTTAATGGATGATGAATAATCCCTAGCGTTAATAATACGGAATTTAATAATCCTTTCGCTTTCAATATGGAGATAATTGCATAGGTACGGATTAATGAACTGGTCCAAAAAGGAATAATCACTAAAAATAATAATAAACTTTTGTATTTAGAATCTAGTCTTGCTAAGAGATAAGCAAACGGATAACTGAGTACTAAACAAATTACACTACAAAGTCCAGCTACGCAAAAAGAATGCCAAAAAACTCTGAAATAAATAGGATTTAATAAAGCTTGATAATTTTGCAATGAAAATTGCCAACGAAAAAGATTTACTGGATCATTTTTCAGGAAACTGGTTATCAACACCAATAGCGTCGGCAATAAAGCAAATACAGACAGCCATAGCCAAACGATACTGATAGTGGTTCCTTTAAACAGACGATCAACTTTCATCGGGCAAAATAACCTCCCACCCAGGTATCCAATGCACCCAAACCGACTCGCCACTATGGAAATCTAATTTTTCATCATCTTCATTAAAAAATTGAGTAGCAGCCAATAAATTTTGACTTTGCAAACGCACCATCAGATCTACGGTTGAACCCTTGTAAATGACTTGCTCAACCACGCCGGGGAACATTTGCGAGGTATCCGTCACTTCAGCGGGTGACCAGACCTCGAGATCTTCAGGCCTAACTAAAGTATAAACTTTTTGATTCTTAGAAAAATGACGGCGATTTTTTAAAGTAAATTCTTTACCTTCGATTATTGCATGAAACACATCTTCATCAGCCGAAATAATTTGTGTTTCGAAAATATTGACCTCACCGATAAAACGGGCAACACGTAAACTATGCGGTTCTTCATAGACCTCGCGCGGTGTGCCGATTTGTTCGATACGTCCTTCATGCATCACCACAACCCGATCCGACATCGACAAAGCTTCTTCTTGATCATGTGTCACAAAAATAAACGTAATACCTAATTGCGTTTGCAGTTGTTTTAGTTCGAGCTGCATGGTTTTGCGCAATCGATAATCTAAAGAACTTAACGGTTCATCCAATAAAAGTATACTCGGTTTATTCACCACCGCTCGAGCAATCGCCACACGCTGCTGTTGGCCACCACTGAGCTGATAAGGTTTACGCTCACTTAAGTGCGCCAATTTCACCATATTTAATGCATCGTTAACTTGTTGTTGAATCTCAGCTTTCGATAAACCGCCTTTGCAACGCAAGCCAAACGCAATATTGTCAAAGACATTTAAATGCGGAAATAAAGCATAGCTTTGAAAAACGGTATTGACATGACGTGCTTGAGGCGATAATCCTTTGACATCAATACCATTAATACAAATGACCCCAGCATCGGGTTGCTCAAAACCTGAAATCAAACGCAATAACGTTGTTTTTCCACAACCGCTAGGACCCAGCAAGGTCAAAAATTCACCATGCCTCACCTCGAAGTTAATATCTTCTAATACGTCTTCGTCATCGAAGCGTTTAGTCACTCCTTTAAGTTCAAGGACATTGCCATTCATTACACAAGTAACCTCACTACAAGATATGAGACTAAAATTGCAAGGGATTATGCAATAGAGCTTCAGTAAAACCAAGTAGTTTATTAAAAAGCATCCATCGCCATGGCGAGCGCGAAGATGTGCGACAACCGAGTTAAAATAACTCCTCACTTAAATCATTCTAAAAAAATTATTTTCCAATTTCGGCAACACAAATTTTTCTGGATAAAAAACTTGGCATAAATACAATCCGTTAGGTGCAGCCGTTATGTCAGCGGCTTTTCGATTCCGTGCCAATAAAACTTCTTTAGCCCACTCAATGGGTTTTTTACCTGTGCCTATCGACATTAATACCGCACTAATATTACGTACCATATGATGTAAAAAAGCATTTGCTTGGATATCGATGATTACATAGTAGCCTTCACGCATCACCTTAATATGCTGCACTTCTCGTCGTGCACTCTTAGCTTGACAGCCTGCAGCACGAAATGAACTAAAATCATGCTCACCCATCAGATACTGCGCAGCAAACTGCATATCACTTTCATTTAAAGGAAAGTAATTATGACTTGTGTATTGATTCCACAGTGCATTTTTTAAAGAGTGATTATAAATAATATAATAATAACGACGTGCTGTGGCAGAAAATCGCGCATGAAAAGTACTATCCACAACTTGCACCCAGTTAACACGTATATCTGGAGGTAAAAGACTATTACAGCCTAACAACCAAGCACGTTGCGATCGTTGCACCCTGCTATCAAAGTGCGCCACTTGACCTAAGGCATGCACACCTTTATCGGTACGTCCGGCACAGCTTAAGCTTATTGGATGATCCGCAACTTGACTAATCGCCTGTTCTAAACAGGTTTGTATACACGCTAATCCTTTTTGTGACTGCCACCCATGGTAAGCGCTACCTTGATAAGAGATACCCAATGCAATTCTCATACTTATACTGTTCGCACTTGAATTTGTCTGTATTGCCGCTCAATTCGAAATCTTCATGGCTTTGGTTATACCATGATCACTGGCATAGACGTGGTACTTGCCAAAAATCCCACTGCTGTGAGTATATTTCCTAGATTACCGCGTACTTCGATGTTCGCAATAACGGATAAATTAAATCAGTGTAGCGATTTACACCTTATTCTTGGACGGAATACTTGCAGCAGAAATCATTGCTTTAAATTGCTGTAAACGAGCTTGAGCCGCCTGTGCTGCTTTTGAATCTGGGTATTGTTGGATTATTTTTTCAAACAATTCCATCGCCATTGGTTTATCACCTTTAGCAAAATAAGCTAAACCACACTGCAACATCGCATCGGGAACGCGTGCGTCTTGGCTAGAATGACTAATAAAACGTTTAAAAAAGTTAATCGCTGGATCAGCTTTTCCTTGTAACAAATACAACTGACCTAAAAAATAGTCTGCATTCGCAACATTTAAATCATTCGGAAACTTTTTATTGAATGTCTCAAAGGCTTCTATCGCTTCGTTGTATTGTTTAGTTTTTAATAGCTGAAAGGCTACCTGATAAGCACGCTCTCCCGCCGCCGTAGGCGCCGCATTCGGCATCATCGACTTTCTGTCCTTAGAAATTTGGTTTTTACTCCTACTCAGATCAACTAATGGACGTGGACCCAATGCGCTATTAACTGGACTCGAAACATTGACTGGTTTTCTAGAATAGTCGGCGCTTTGATTATTTCGCGGCGCTAAGCGTTTTTCTAATGCTAAATATTGATTACGCACTTGCTCTTCTAACACTTTGATCGCATGTTGTTGTGAATCAATTTTGCCTTGTAAGCTTTGTAATTGTTGTTGCAGATCGTCAACCTGCACCAACATGGGATTGAGATTAGTAATTTGACGTTCTAAAATCGTGACGCGTTGCTCCAACGAAAATGAAGCCGAATTACGCGGTATCGTTGGAGCACTCGGCGCTGCTGGATTCGGTGCTAGGTTGGGAAGTGAATTACCTGTTGTATTAGGCGGCTCATTGGCTTGAGCCGTAGGATTTGCAGCGTTAGTCATCGTAGCCGGAGCATCATCATCATCGTCATACGCATCAACGACGGGCGCCAGTGCATACGTGTGTGCGCTTAGTAATAAACCCACACAGCATAAGCAAAGCTTAATTGACTTAACGAGCCTCGAATTTACCCTTAGCATAGATAATTCCTAGTATTACATCTTATCGGTAATAACCGGAGTTTGATACTGTAAATCAGCACGACGATTTTTTGCATAATCCGCTTCGCTATGACCAAAAGCTACCGGTTTTTCTGCCCCATAACTGACCGTTAGGATTTGACTTGCGTTGACGCCATTTGCGATTAAAAATTGTTGAACACTTAAGGCACGGCGTCGACCTAAAGCAATGTTATATTCACGGCTGCCTCTTTCGTCGGTATTACCTGTTATCAATATTTTAGCTTGTGGATGACTAATTAGGTAATGTGCCTGTACTTGCAACGAAGGTTTATCTTCATCACGGACGAAACTTTTGTCAAAATCAAAATAATAGGTCTGATTACCGACTTGCATTGGATGTGTGCTCTCATCGCCATAAAAGCTACCTATATCTCCCGCTCCTTGTGTCAGTGCGCTATCGGCATAGGTCGGATTAGCCGAGGTTTCACCTAATTCACTTTTGTCTGCTGTGGAACAAGCAGCTAAACTTAACAACGCTGCAGCGATAACACTCATTTTGAACAATTTTTTTATTAACATATGCTAACCTCACTTAAAATAGTTAACTCGATAAAAAAGGCGACCAAACCGGATCTTGCACATCACCTACTGGTGTAGGTAAGCGACAATTTATTCTTCCATCGATTGAAGCCATCCCTAATAAGCCATGTTCACCGGGTTTTGATTCAAATAAAACCATTTGTCCATTCGGTGCAAAACTGGGAGATGCATCAAAACCGGAATGGGTAACGTTTAGTAAAGTATCGTCGTCTAAATCTTGCACCGCTATATTATACATTCCTTGTTCACGATTGAGTACCACTATCATTTTTCCATCGGGTGAAAAAGAAGCACGCGCATTATAACTGCCATCAAAAGTAATGCGTTGTAAGCGTTTATTCTGCAAATCCATTTGATAGATTTGTGGTCCACCGCCTCTATCCGAAGTAAATAACAATGATCGACCATCAGCTGACCAAGTCGGTTCGGTATCGATAGAAAAACCAAAGCTCACTTGACGTAAATCTTTCGTGACTAAACTCATTAAATAAATTTTCGGCGTGACGGAATTTTTAGATAAGGCTAAAGCCAAGGTTTTATCATCCGGAGACCATGCTGGCGCACCATTAATACCCGGATAATCACTAACACATTGGCGCTGCCCATTAGCGATGGTTTGAATATAAATACGCGGCATGATTTTTTCAAAAGAAACATACGCAATGCGTTTACCATCGTGCGACCATGCGGGAGACATGATGGGTTGTGTCGAAGTTAATAAAGGTTTGGCATTATAACCATCCATATCCGCTACTTGTAAACTATACACCCGATGATTATTCTCACGAGTAACCAGCACATAAGCGATACGTGTTGAAAAAATCCCTTTCACTCCGGTTAATTTTTCATAAATCAGATCACTAATATGATGTCCTAGCATCCGTAATTGTGGATATTTTACAGTAAATTCTCGTTGCGCTAAAATCTGCTTACGGCCCTGCGCAACCTGTATTAAATTAATATGCACACGATATTGCTCCTGCCCTAATGCCGTTATCTTTCCCGATAGGACATCATCCACGTGATGCGCCCGCCAATACCCCACGGTAGCTTTGTCAGCTTGCGATAAATTTTTCGTCAGCGTTACCTTAAATTGACCACTGTGACTTAAATCTGATTGAATGACGTGCGTGATATCGTTTTCTGGAGCAAATCTTGCATCACTGCTAAAAGGCACGATCGCAATCGGTAGCTGATTGGCCACTCCTTGTGTTAATTCAAGATTTAACGCTGCCGAAGCGTTATAACTCAGCAATAAACTACTGAGGGACAAGACATTGATCAGTATAAAAATAAATTTTTTCATCGCATGACACGACTTTTCTAAACACAGCTCGTTCATTTATTATTCTCCATTAACTCTATTTTTAGGTAATATCCACATTCTTTGCAAAACAGGATGGAAAAATGCGCCAATGACATGCAAAGTGAATGACGCAATCAATAAATAAGCCAATATTTCATGTGCTTTTGCAAAAAATTTGGACACCAGCTGATTATCAGCTAAAGGTGGCACTGTAAAAATACCATAAAAACTAACCGCATGATCACCGAATGTTGACATAAAAAATCCGGTTAACGGCATTGTCAACATCAATAGATACAGTGCGGTAATATTAAATTTGGCCAACTGGCGCTGCCATAATGGAATCGATGGCGGTAATTTCGGTGTCTTATTTATAAAACGCCAGGCCAATCTTAAGATCAGTAAACCGAATAAAAGCAAACCCGTCGCTTTATGCAAACTAAATAAAATATCGCTAAAATGAGAAGCAGGAATATTGATCATGGTAAAAGCTACCATAAACATTCCAATAATCAGCACTGCCATCAACCAATGAAAAAACTTAGCGATAGTGCCATAAAGCGTTGCCGTATTTTTTAACATCGTAAAATAACTCAAATTAATATTTATAGAATATAAATCCGTACCCAGCTAGCGCGTCCGTAATCTATAATTTAGCTGAGTTTATTTAAAATTCCAATTAACCGTTTTTTTATAAAAAATTATTATTTATTCAGTAGTATTTTATTTTTTAATTTTTCCCTCATTAATTTAATAAAATGATTAAAACTTATTTAAAAAACTATTTTTCATCAGGATATTAATGATAATTTTTTTGAATTTCATGTTACAATTACGATGCATTATAATTTTTTAATTACAAAAAAATAGTGAGGAAATAATATGCCAACAGAAAATCGAGATTTCAAAAATAGAACACAAGGCGTGGGATTAATTGTAATAACCTATTCGGTATCAACGGATAAGGGTATTACGCTAGCCACACTTAATAGCAATGGCGCTAGTATTCATAATTTATTTGAAGAAACTGGCCGTGAAACTTACAAATTAGATCAAAATACACAAGTCAGTTTTTGTTGTGGTCGAAGTAGGTTTAGAAATGAGCCTTCAGTCAATGAATATAGTATTAATCTCATGTTAATGAATGATGCAGAATCTCCTTTTAAACCAGAACAAATAGATGCATTAACAGCATCATTGCAAAAAATTCGGACAAACTTCCCAGATCTGGATATGAGAAAAAATATTGTGGGTCTAGGTGAAGTCGCAATAATCGAAGCACAACTCGTTGCAAAAGATGGTCAACAAGTTTATTTAGTTGAACTCGGTGGAGAACAGGTAATTTTGGAAGAAGGTGAAGGTAAAACATTCCCACGGCATATAGCCCCTGGTAAATATTTTGGGGTAGTATGGGAAAAGTTAGCTAAGGATTATAATATCGGCTTATTTAAAGAAACCACTACACAAGAAAAGAAAACCCCCTATTTCAATGGAAATAACCCCACCCAAGCTGAAGTTTTAATTTTACAAGATAAACTAATAACCTATGGTTATCCTTTGGATAAGAGCGGAATTTATGATAAGGCCACTAAAGAATGGATCATCCGCTTTAATGAGCATTACGTTCCAGATCCTAGTCTTCTAAAGTCAGATAACAATTCTACAGTAATAGACCCTCGCGTATGGAGCGTAGCAAGCGAGAAAAGTCTCGACTATATTCTAAATCACATCAATACTAAAACCAACACAGTGAATAGTAGCTTATTTAAACCGATTGCACCGTCTGATGCTACTACATCCCAGGTCGCTCAGTTAAGCATAAGATAGGTTATTGTAACTATTTATTGTCATCAGCCATTTCTTTGGTTGATGGCAAACTTTATCTAAGCAATAGAATGTTATAAATAGCTAATATTTTATTCTATTATCTTTGTAAAAGATATCTAATTTTTTTAAAATTAAAAAATAGAAAATAAATTAATTTATATATAGAAATTATATTAAAAATAGATCATTTTTTGATAATTTTATGTTACGATTAAAATCGAATATATAATTTTTAAAAAAAGGAGATATTTTATGCATAAAATCAATTTTTTTAATACAACTAATACCAGCGACATCGATAATACTCTTCCCACATTACAACAATATTTGGCTTCCTTCAGTTTTAATGCCGCATTAACAGAAGAAATGGTAAAATTTTCTTATGAAAGAACTCTAAAACATCAAACTCATGTTTTTAATAATTTAAAAATACTCTTACAACAAAACTTAAAGGAATGTTTGTCCTTAGATTGTGAAAAAGAACTTGAAAAAATAAAAGATGAACTCATAAAACGAGGACAAAATCATGATAAAAGTAAATTTTTAGATCCAGAACGAGAAGCTTACGTGTATATTAATTGGAAACATCATATGGAAAAAGATCTTAAAAAAGACTATGCTTATTCCGATGAAATTCCAGAAAAAATAGGTGAAGCTATTCACCACCATTGGAAAGTAAACTCACATCATCCTGAATTTCATTATTTCAAAGACGATAATACCCTAGAAGATAATAAAGAAAAAATTCAACATTCCTTAGAAAAAATGAGCAATCTCGACCTTCTTGAAATGCTTGCCGATTGGGTGGCAGTTAGTCAAGAGTATAAAACTGATTGTAAAGAGTTTGTAAAAAACAATATTGGAGATGACAAAAGATGGCCTTTTTCTGAAGAACAAAAAACAAAAATACACAGAATTGTGGATACCTTAGAACAAGCACTTCATGCAAATAATGAGTCATCTTATCAACAAAAATCGAGTCTTTCTCGATAAAAGTAGTCGGTAATTAGATTTTTTAGTATTAATAGGGGGTTTAACTTACTATTAATACTAATTTAAACACTCAGTATTTTAAATACGACGACAATAGGTTTCTTTAATACCACAAGCGACGAAAATTGCCAGCAATAAACTAGCGAGCAAAAGCAATAAAGCCGTACGAAAATCACTATTAGAATACAAAGGTAAACCGTGCTCCATCGCACCATCCCAATTTTTCTGTAACATCCAACCAATAAGTGGTTGAAATCCTGCACCAATAATTACCGAAGCCATATTCGCGAATGCCACTGACGTCCCAGCAACAGTTTGTGGGTTAATTTCCGAAGCCACTGCATAAGCGGTTGCCACACCGGTATTGGCAAATCCATATAAAAATAACAAACTAAATAAGATACCCAAAGGTAACCCGGGCAATAAAATAACCAGACTGGCGAATAATAAACTGAAACTTGCCGATAAAATGAGTATAATTTTGCGTCGTTGAATTTTATCTGAAATCCAACCGACTAAAGGACCCCCGATCGTCCAACCAACAAAGATTAAACTGATTCCCATCGCAGCCACTTCATTCGTTAAATCATGGGTTTGACGAAAAAATTTAACCCCCCATAATTCTGCCAAAGCGGCAGTGGGTGCAAACAGTAAACCAGCTAATAAAGCGTTCCACCAACTCTGTGGATTTCGCAGTACGCGCATCAAACCTGACCAAGGTGACTGTGTTAAAGTTTTTTTAACTTTGGTTTGAGCCGCCGGAAATTTCGGATCACGTACTAAGAGTGCCACCAGCATCGACAATAAAATCATTAAGCCCGCAATAAAGGATAAAGCCCTACGCCAACCCAGGTTTTCTACTAAATAAGCCATTGGCATTTGACCTACTGCAGCACCTAGCATACCTAAGGCCTGCGTCAAACCCGCTAACAAGCCAAACTTATGTGCCGGAAACCACACCGCCGCTACTTTCAATGCACTGACAAAAGCGAATGCTGCACCAAAACCCATCATCAAGCGCGCAAACGCAGCAATTTCTAAATGTGTAGTGCTCGCAAAAATAAGACAAGACACACCACAAAGAAAGATCATGCTGGTCAATAACCAGCGTAAACTAAACCGATCGACTAAAATACCGACCGGAATTTGCATACCGACATAGGTATAGTAGAAAAAAGCCGATAAACTACCTAAAGCTAAGGCTTGCACTTTAAAATCATGCATCAACGAATCGACCATCACACTCGGCGCCACTCTGGCAAAATACTCAATAAAAAAAGCACTCGCCGCCAAACCCCAAATTAACCAAGGGTAATAAGGATGTTGCAAACATCTATTGATAAAACGATTATTCGACATTTTTGTGTAATCCCAAAACTTAAGTGTGTGATATAGACTAAGTCAGTTTCTTGCTATGCAAACACACATCCCTATGCAGGCTACTTTTAAGTACCCGTATTCCTTACTTTGGATTTTTTAAATCCGCTTTATTTACACCTTTCGCATTTTCAAGTAGGAGTATAGTAAACAGTGCAAAAAATTTTGTCTATGTCAATGCGGAAACGACTTGCTTATTTCGTCTACACGATATCCTGATAGGATAAGCTTTACTGCATTTTATCAACTATTATTTAGCCAGTAATCATAATAATATTTTGTTTATTCCAGGATTTATTCTAATTTATGAAAAAAAAATTCAAATATGGCTTGCTTTTATTCACTCTCTGTCTACAGATTCCAGCGTATGCCTATAACGAAGAAAAAATACGCGCATTAGCGCAGAGCTTTATGCAACAAAATCAAGTTCCTGGAATGTCTATAGCGATTATCGATCAAAATAAAATTCATTTTTATAATCTAGGCTGGGCCGATCCGTTAAAAAAAATTCCTACCAGCAACCACACGCTTTATACGATAGGTTCGTTCACTAAAACCTTTACAGCAACACTCGCCGCTCGCGCGATAGTGGAAAAAAAATTAAATTTAAATGATCCTTTTATTAATTATTTTCCAGCATTAAAACAAAATTCCCGCTTAAAATCGATCACACTGAATGAATTACTAACCCACACTTCAGGCTTTCCTTTTGATTTCAAACCCCGACCTAAAAACTATGCTGAACTTACACAAGCTTTACAACAATACCCAGCTTCAAAAATACCTGGTAAAGAATATAGTTATTCGAACGCCGGTATCGGTATCGTCGGCTATGTGTTACAGAATATTTATCATCAGAATTATCAAACGCTTTTAACGACTAAAGTTTTAACCCCTTTGCAGATGCATTCAACGTATTTTCAAGTACCCGCGCTCAAGGAAAAATATCTTGCTGTCGGTCATGATCCGCAAAATAACATTGTAGCTTACAATAAAAACCTTGAAACATGGTTTGCCGCCGCTTCGTTAAAATCAGACATTTCCGATCTCGGCAACTATTTATATGCGCAAATCAATGCGAAAACACTGCATTATAATAATCTGAGTAAAGCAATCCTGTTGGTCCATCAAAATAGAGTTTGTTTTGCGGATAAGCTTTCTTGTGAACAACTGGCTTGGCAAGCACATCATTTATCAGTCTTAAAAAATTCTATCGGTGACACTTACTTTATTACTTTTGACCAAAATGGGTTTCCGCTCTTTCATAATAAAAAAATAATTAACGCCAATCCTTTAGCCGACGGTAAAATTTTTATTGATAAAACCGGTTCCGGTTATGGGATGTCCAGCTATATGGCGTATATTCCTGAGCAAAAAATAGGTGTTATTATTCTAACTAATAAATTTTTAGGTGACGAAAGAATCAAACTGGGACGCGATATTTTACAAAACCTATAAAATTCTATCCTATGTTAAGCGCTTCCGCTAATACCAGCGCTTAATTTTTCAAAGTAATTAATTTTATTGTACGAGAACCTTAAACGACTTACCCGGCTGCAATCCCCAAATAGCAAGGATTTTGCTAAAAGATAAAAAAATTTTATACATATATAGTCCAATAAAATTTTAATAGATAAAAATAAAATGTAGAAATTAAAAACTATTTTTTGTCAAAAAAGAACATGCCTATTTAAATAGAATACACTATAATGTTAGCTCATTTTAATTTGCAACAATTTTTGCAAACCCGGCAAGTAATAATAAGGAGCTATTATGCCATTCCCCCCACCAATCAATGAAGCCTTAGAGAACTACGATAAAAAAAAAGGTCCCTGGCGACGTTTAATCGGCACCCTATTCCCTAGCACAGGCCATCAATATCAAGCAGCCATACGCGCATTACGTAGACTCAGCGAGGCGGATCAAACCAATTTTTTAAAATTTAATCAGTGTTTTATTGAAAACGAACCCAATTGCACACAAGAATCTTTCAAGGTTTATCAAGCATTATTAGATTATTTAAACACTATCGGCAAAAGTAGTAGCTTTGAGCCTGTGCAGCAATTACATGCTAGCAAACTCTTAACAGACAATCTTGATAAATTAATTCATTTGAAAGATGATGAATTTTCTCTGCTTGCAAAACTACTTTCCCAGTTGAAAAAAAAGAATTTATTATCGCAAACAAACTTTGATAATACCGCTAAATACTTCGAAACGACTAATGAGCATATTTCGAAGAAGTTTAACGACCTTGTTAAAGCGGTAGAGATACTCGACATGCTCTTAACCCAAGAAAACTTTAATCTTTTACTTTCAAACCCTGCACTAGTAAATATTTTAACGATATTAAAAGCAAACGATCTACTCACCTCAAATAATTGTTGCGAAATTTTTAATGATGGTAATCAATACCTGCGTATCGATAAAGCCTATAATTCAGTATGGCTGCCGCTTAATACTTATTTATCCACACTTTCAGATCTTAAGGAAAAACAATGGAGGTTTGATCAATTAATTTGTTTAATGAAAGAGAAAAATCCAGAGCAAAAAATCAAAAATTTTATCCACACATTAAATTCAGAAGGCACTGAATCTGTCAAAAACAAATCTACGGTTAAATGTTTTACAGCACCTCCGCGACGATCAAAAAGCAGAAGTAGTCTCCAGGATCTGGTTACATTAAGACCGCAACACGGAACGCTATGAATCCTGGAAAGCCATTATTAATGCAAAACATTGCCAATAACCTTATAGAAAAGCATACTGTTTAACACAGTATGCTTTCTGTAATTCAAATTAAATCAAGATTTAAGAGTCGCGCTTAACACCACAGGATCGATATTATCTATTGGAGATAATTTTTTAAAATAACCCGCGGTAGGGTTTTTATTTTCGAAAGATTTTACATTTTTATTATTCAAAACCTTTGACGCTTGATTTTCATGCTGCTTTTGACCAATTGCTTCCAATTGCAGCACTGCTTTCTGGATCTGTATTTCTATTTCATCAAATCCTTCCATGCTTGGGTTTTTCTCGCATATTATTGATAAGCAGCGATCAAAGGAATTGGCCTGTAAACCTAATTCTTGAAAAGTTTTCTTGTCTAACTGTTTTTCAGAATTCTTTACTAATATTTCATTTCTTAGAAGATCAAATTTCTCTGGAGGTAAATGCCTTTTCAAGGTTTTGAGAATAGGAACTATCTTATTGTAAAAAAAACTATTTTTTATTGATGCTGCTTGCTTAATAAATTCTTCATCGGATTGATCATTGAACTGATGTGAAATATTTTCGTCCAGCCTAAACTCTAAATCTTCATCTTTTTTTTCATTAGTAGAATACGCTAATCTTTCTAATAAGAAATCGATTTTAACCCAAGTAGGTAAATTATTTGTCTCTTTAATCGCTTCCCTTTTCTTTAGATTCTTTATAGCGATTTGCAAATTTTGTAATAAAGAAAAATTGTCCTGAGAATTTTGAGTTTGCTCTGAGGCTGCAATGTTATCCATATTTTTTTGTTCTAACTGCACTTCGACAGCTGCTCGCTTGGATAATTTACTTTGTTCATCAGGGCTAACATTTTTAGTAGCGCTAATTACGTCGTCTTTTTCTGTTGTATCATTATTTTTTGTTTTAAAGATTCCTCCTGCTATAGCTAATTTAGCGAATTTTTGCTCTAATTCTGAAGATGCTTGATTATTATTTAAAGTTACTGAATTTACCTTCGGGGACTTAAGCCTATCTTTATTGAGATCGTCTTTATTAATAACCAAAAAGGGTTGAATATTTTCCTGTTTAGCCGTTTGCTTATGCTGTAAAACTTCCTCTTTTTTCTGTTTAGTTGCTGGTGATATTGTAGGGACAGGATTTTTTACTGGCTCAAGGTTTGCTTTATCTTTAGCGATATTTTCATTATTTTTAGCAACAATTTCTTGACGATTTTCTTGCTTTTTAGCTTGATTCAGTCTAGCAGGAACTAAAGCAGGCTTCAAATCATTTTGTTCTGCTCTATACTTAGCAAGCATTTCATCTAAAATTTCACTTTCTTCTTTCGTTAATTTCTCCTTTTTAGAAAGCTTAAATATGGCGAACTTAAGGGCATATTTTCTTTCAATATCAGAAACTTCTTGGACAATTTCACTTATTTCTTCTCTTTTTTTTTGTATCTTAGCAAGCATTTCATCTAAAATTTCACTTTCTTCTTTCGTTAATATCCTCTTTTCAGAAAGCTTTTTTATGACGAACTCAAGGGCATATTTTCTTTCAATATCAGAAACTTCTTGGACAATTTTATTTATTTCTTCTTGTTGTTTTATTGGACGTTGAAATTGCACGGTGTGTTTTAACATGATCGAACCTAACTAAGTTTAAGAACGATCGAGTGTAATTTTTGATTCTTAAGAAAAGATTAATATCACTTATGTATTTATATTTTAAATAATAGATATATTATTTATTAAAAAAAATGATTACTGCGTAATAACGCCTTCGGGGCGTACCGTAAGATTGATTTGCCGAAACGTATGAAACAAACCATTATTTTTTGGCACGGGTAAAGGCGATGCTTTGTACACTGCCGTTTGTGCCGAACGATCCAATACCGAATTTCCGCTACTCTTAACAATAATCACTTCTAATACCATGCCACCTGGTGCCAAATGCACGACTAATTTAGTTTCCAGATGTTTATTCATTTCGGGAGGAATGATCCATTGTTGGGCAATAGCTTGTAAAATCAGATGTCGATATTTGTCCGTGGTCGCGGCATTGCGCGCCGCATTAATCTGTTGCTTGGCCAGCGATTGCATTTCTTGATCCAGTAATTGCTGAACATTTTTTTCAACTAACTTTAACGATTCTTTAGATGGTTTTTGATGTTTAACAACAATTTTTTTGGGTTTAATCGCGACGACTTTGGTGGGTGACGTTTTAACAGGCAGCACCTTTTTAACTAAAGACGGCTGTTTATTCGGTACTTTCAGTGGAATAATCTTATTTTGCTCAGCTTTAGAAACTTTTTTTTCCTTGATCGCTAGTAGCACCGGACTTTTTTTAAGTAATATCGGTTTCGCTAAGATTTTTGCCATAGCGGTCGGTAGCTGTTTTATTTTCTCTGTCTCAGGCGTAGGCTTTTGCACTAATGCATCCATCGATATTGCAGTTGCATGGATCACTTGTAAAGGCGGCGGCGCTAAAAATAATAATTTTGTGTTATGACGCAAGGTCAAGAATAACGCTAAAAATAGAACAATATGTAACACTACCGCCACGACTAGCGAATAACGAAAGTCCTCTTGCTTGGCTCGGCTTAACATACACTTTTCGCGCTTGAAATTTTTGTCTGTGTTGCTGCTCAACACGATTTTAAACCGTTGGTGGGGATTCGGTTAATAAACCAATATTGATGGCGCCAGCTTGTTGTAATAAAACCATCGCAGTCACTACCTTACCGTAATCGACTTTTTTATCCCCTTTTACAAACACTTGACGCGGCACTTTTTTTTGTTCCGCACTGCGTAGTTGCTCACTCACTTCCAAGCTTAACTGATGAGCATTTAAAGCGACTTCCGGATGTATCGCAGTATTTAAATAATAAAGTCCTTTTTCATCAATCGATACAATAAGTGGTTCTTGCGCGGGTGCAATCGTTTGCGCTTGCGCTTGCGGCAAATTCACTTTAATACCTTGCGATAATAACGGCGTTGTGACCATAAAGATGACTAATAACACTAACATGACATCAATGTAGGGAACGACATTAATTTCAGACATTGGCCCTTTGCGTCGTTGATGTTGAAATGGGTAGGGGTTATGCAACATAACTACCCGTATTACCATGAACTTGTCGATACAAAATATTCGAGAATTCTTCTTGAAAGCGGTGATAATTATGTAATAAATGTTGAATTTGATGTGCATAACGATTATAAAAAATCACTGCAGGGATAGCGACAAATAAACCCATGGCCGTAGCGACTAAAGCTTCCGAAATACCCGGCGCCACCATAGCGATTGTTGCAGTCTGTTGCGAAGACGACAAGGCTTGGAAAGAAGTCATGATGCCCCATACTGTTCCAAACAATCCAATATATGGACTCGTGGAACCCAAGGTCGCTAAAAAATCCAGATGTTTTTCGAGTTGCTGGTGCTGTTCGGAATAAGCAATACGCATTGAGCGTTGCACGCCTTCCATAATAATAACCGGTGCATCACCCACGTGTTGATGTAAACGTAGAAACTCACGAAATCCGGCATGAAAGATGCTGGCTAAACCACTGTGTTGATCCTGCTCACGGTTTAAATCGGCATAGAGTTTACTGAGATCAATACCTGACCAAAATTTGTCTTCAAATTGCGCCAGTAATTTTCTTGAACGTCTCAACATAAATCCCCGTTGCAAAATCATCGACCAGGATGCAATCGATGCAACGAGCAAGATGAGCATGACCAATTTGACTATTCCGCTGGCAGCGGAAAAATAACCCCACAATGATGGATCAACCGTTGGCATTTACCTATCCTCATTTATACGCTTCGCACTCGAATTCTTGTCTGTGTTATCGCTCAATTCGCAATCTTCATGTATATTTGTATACATTCCGGTTGCTCATTTTCTCGACCCCTTGACAAAAATCCGATTGCTGTGAGTATACATTTAAATTTAGTTTATTTTATCAGAAAAAGCATAGTTGAGTTGTTTTTGTCCGTTAAGATGACCCGGCATGGTCAATCCAAAATGAATATAGGTTTTTTTCGTCGCAATTCGACCGCGTGGTGTACGCATGATAAATGCTTGCTGAATTAAATACGGCTCGATCACTTCTTCTATCGTATCACGTTCTTCACCAATGGCTGCTGCTAAGCTATCTAAACCCACCGGTCCACCGTCAAATTTATCAATAAGTGTTAATAATAATTTTCGATCTTGTTGATCGAAACCTTCTTTATCCACTTCTAATAGATCTAAAGCTTGTGCGGCCAAACATTGATCTATTTTGCCATCGGCTTTCACTTCAGCAAAATCTCTGACTCTGCGTAACAGACGATTCGCAATTCGCGGTGTACCGCGAGCACGCTTGGCAATTTCATTGGCACCCAGAGGATCGATCACCACACTTAAAATTCCTGCCGAGCGCGACACAATACGGCAAAGATCCGCGACACTATAAAATTCTAAACGTTGTACAATTCCAAAACGATCTCGCAAAGGTGATGTTAGCAAACCGGCGCGTGTCGTAGCGCCAATTAATGTAAAGGGCGGTAAATCCAATTTAATTGAACGCGCCGCCGGCCCCTCGCCTATCATAATATCCAACTGATAATCTTCTAAAGCCGGATACAATATTTCTTCAATCACCGGACTCAAGCGATGTATTTCATCAATAAACAATACTTCTTTGGCTTCAAGATGTGTCAACAACGCGGCCAGATCGCCTGCTCTTTCTAAAATAGGCCCTGAGGTTTGTTTGAGTGCAACGCCCATTTCATGCGCAATAATATGCGCCAATGTGGTTTTACCTAAACCCGGGGGTCCGACGATTAACACATGATCTAAAGCTTCATTTCTAGCACGGGCCGCATGAATAAATAGGCCCATTTGCTCACACACTGAGGCTTGCCCCAAATAATCAGCTAAGGCTAAGGGACGGATGCGAGGAAGATTTTTTTCATCATCAGATTGTTTTTTAGCCGAAGTTAAGCGATCTGAGATTTGCATAATAATAATAACCGGAGATGAACCGACAAAAAATATAAGTAAAGTAGGGTGAATCGTTCTATTATTAGCTAATTACTGATTTTTTAGCAAGCATCCGCAGCTTGAAAAAAGTTTATTTGAACTAAGTTGATGTTTTTTTATTGTCTGAAAATAATTTATTGAATCATTGCTGTGATAAAAAAAATAGCCTATTCTATAATTTTTTCAATACAATAAAAAAGGAATTATGCATGCTTATTAAATTTTCCGACTCTACTGCCAGATTATTAAAAACCTTAGCTTTTCTCAATGAATTGAATTGGTCGGATGAAACTGAAACTACATTAGATTTAACGAGTATTAAACAGCTAAAAGGTTGTCGTACAACATTAGTGTGGGATTGCCTCAAATTTATTAAAAAATTAGATGCTATAGCAACAGCTAACGTTAATGAAAAGACTTTTGCTTCAGAAAGTATTAAAGTACTTATAGAAAAACTTAAGCAATATAAAATCAGTTGTGAGCGCTATCCACGCTTCAAGGAGTTTTTAAATATCATTCCAGATAACACTAGCGGAATAGTTGGTTTTACGATAATTGCCGGCGCGCTCGCATCAATTGCATGTCCCCCTTTAGGGGCCATTCCTCTATTTATTTTTTCTTGGGTGTTGATGGATTTATTTTTTAATAATCGAGAAGCTGCTAAAAACCTGCAAGCAACATTGTATATATTTGAAGATGATCTCAGAACAATTGATTCCGCAAATAAAATTTTAAAAATTAAAGTACAACCCACTCCAACTGCAGTTCAAACGCACTCTTCCTCACCGATAACGATTACTGCCGGCACCAGTCATTCACCGAGAATGTATAACAGTATTATTAAGGACAACCCGCACAATAGTAACATGAATTCTCCATCCACTAGTTTTACTCCAAATTTGTAATGCTTTAAATGGCAGTTCAATATAGACTGCAAACAATTTTGTGAGCAAAATATTAATACCCTTAAAACCAATAGTTAAACATGGCTCTGCTTAGTATTTCAAAATAAAATCTGATTATCGGCTTAATTAGTTATGGGATAAAGTTTAGGGGCAGCGATTACTTACAGACTTTATTCAGCGCATAAAAAATATTAGTTTAGTTTTTTATGCACTATTATTATAGTCAGGATTTAGCAAGGGATAATTTATGTTCAGCCACTTGGTGCTCCTCTGGGGTGGGTTGATTTTTTATGCATAAAACTTACAAACATTCTTCTCAAATCCTTATTGAAATTGCTCGGAACAAACACTTAAAAAATAAAGATTTAAGCTTTGCTTATCTTTTACAGTTAATGGGGAAGCGTGCGTTTGGAATGGGTTTATTACTATTTTCCTTACCCAGCGCATTACCCTTCTCCACTATTCCGGGTGTTGCGTTTGTTTTCAGCCTACCTATTGTATTATTTTCACTGCAAATGATGTATGAAAAAACTACGTTATGGTTACCAAAAATCATTGCTAATCGTACTATAAACCATAAAAATTTAAGCAAAATTATTCATGCAACGGTTCCTTATTTGAGAAAGATAGAACGATTTCTAAAGCCACGTTGGCCATTTATGACTTCTCGAGCCATGGAGGTTAGCAACGGCATTACCATTTTTTGTTTAGCCTTGTTATTAATTTTACCCATTCCGCTGAGTAATTTTATATTTGCATTATTGATTATTATCTTTAGTCTTGGAATCATAGAAAAAGATGGTATTTTTATTACCTTGGCTTATGTTAGTACGCTAAGTTACCTTGCCTTTGTTTCAACATTTATTTTATCGGCTATTAAAATTATTTTCTGATAAAAAATTTAAATCGTAAATTCATTTTAAATACTCACCTTCGCTAGCAAAAAATTAATCGACACTATTTAATACTCATGGGATTAAAGATTCTAAAGATAGTGATGTGTTTTTAATCTGTAAAATGCTCGACTCGCTTTTTGGTTTTTTGTAGCCAAGGCGATGAGATTTGCACAAATAATAATAATAATAAACAGAGATGAACCGATTAAAATAAGTAAAACAATCTGAATTCATTGCCAATCGCTTGGTACCGTAAAAGGAAAAAAGAAGCCTAATTTTATTATTAGGCATCTTTTAATAAATTAATTTATTTTACTAGCTTTATACCACTTCTACCCGAAGTGTAAAGGCAACATCCGGAGTCCAACCTGCGTTATGTGCGTAACATTTAATAAATTTCCAATTGTAAATTACGCCATTTTTATTTTTACCATCATCCAATTAATCGCCCACGTCATTAATCCTTTAATTGGAAAGCCTGCTTCTTCAAGACAATTAAATGTACGTCCTAAATCTTGTGGATTAATGACATAAGCTGTTGCAGCCACTTCGACATTGGCAGGAAGTCCAATAACAAGTTTATTAGCAGGAATATAAGTAAAGCCTCGACTTACAGTAACAAGGCTAAAAATACACTTAATAATTAGCTATTTTTTAATACTATTAACTATTTTTTTATTATTTAATATGAAGAAGCTGATCTATTCGAAAGGTGCAAACTGAAAATTGTTAGCGATTATAAAGTCTAGGTGCCCTGTATTATAATATTCATAAATGACATTTTTTCAGGACTTGAATAAAAATTTATTACACTCTACAAAGTTGCATAAATAATTTTTATAAAATAAATATTTTCTTATTTCATTAAATGCCTAAGAGGGTAACTTTACTCCTCTTAGGCGTGTTTTTAACCTTTTATAAACGTATTTACATTTGAATTTTGGGGCTCAGAATCATGAGAGGGGTGAGGTTTTTCATTGCATTTTTTATGATAGGTAACATCGAGTTCAATATGTAAAGGTATTTTTATACAAGTCGGAAAACAACAACATATTTTTTCTCTATTCATAATTTTACTCCGTTAATTAAAAATATTTTATTATAATTTTACCTAAACTATTAAAGGATTTACAAATACATAATAAGCTTTGGGGTCGACTTTTCATAAAATGACTATTTATAAATAGCTTAATCGTTCCCTAAAAGTACTAAATACAGGAAAGAGTAGAAATTTTATTTTCCTGCGAATTTAAAAAGAAGGGATTTTATGCAAACTCAAATTAATAGAAAGTTAAGAAAAGGCATTGCACTTATGCTTTGGATCCGCATTAAGGACTAAAAATTACTTCCGATAAAAAACTTATCGGAAGTTTGATTGGTTTACGAATATGTCTTGATTAAAGTTTCTCGACTTCTCAAAGCGGTAACCCTATTCAATTCGTATCTGTCGCATCAAGGACAACTTTTTATTAATAATAATCTTATTCTGCGTAAACATTAAGCAAACTGACGCACCCTTCTACTATGACGACGCTGCCAAGCAATTTTCCGTTGGATTGCTATTAAATACTCTTGCATTGAAATAGGTTTTTGTGGTAAAGGTGGAATTTTACGGCTAAAGGAATGTAATGAATTCCATACGGACCGGCTAGGCTGTACGGGTAATATTCCATTAGCTTCATATTTTACATATAACTCCTTCAGATCTTTTCCATTTTGTACAAACAACTTTAACATGCGTTTAAGCATCGCTCCAGAATCAGTATTTCCAACCAGAGTATCGACATTTTCTATAATACCTTCCAGATTGGTTGCAATAATCTGATAGGCCACTGCCATCGCTTGTACAGCATTGACTGATTCGCTATTTCCAATGATTAAAGTATCTAATTGGCCATTGACAGTTTGTAATAAGGCGCAAGTTTGTTGTAATACGTTATACCGAAGTGCCGTTTCCTTTAATTCCTGACTGGCTTCATCTCTGTTTTTTTTGGCAATCCCAATAGCCGTTCCTCCTCCTGTAGTGATGAGGGTGCCTGCGCCAACAATAGCAGTAGATGCCCCGCCTGAAGGAAGCTCTAACAAAACACCCACTACAATAACTAAAGCACCAACAACTGTCATGATAGCTCCACCGGCAATAATCGCGTTGTAACTGCTTATAGCTGCTTCTAAAGCGTCCATTGCATCTTTCAATTGCTTCATTTCACCCGTATTCGAATTATATTTTATATCGGCTTGCTGTTTTATTGATTGAAACGCTACACCATCTTCACTAATGAGTACTCGAAAATCCTTTAATCCATTAGTAACCTCAGTTATTTTTTTACTTCGGGATACTGCCTCATCTTTTAAGAGACCTATTTCTGATACAAAGTTATCTTTAGCCCCTGAAATATTATTGACCACATCATCGACAAGATTATCAATATCATTTTCATAAGTAATAATAAGATTACAATATTGTTTTCCATTTGAATTAATCCCGACTACTTTTTCATTTAGGTTACTCAACCAAAGGTTAGCATGTTCTTGTGCGTCTTCTTGAATTTTAGAAACATTTTGAAATTCGGGATCAGGCGGCATCACAATCGCCTGAGTCGTTGTTTGAACACAGTAATTTTGTACGATAGCACCTTGCGAAAAATTAGCAGATGAAAAACATTCCGTATCCTCAGGAATGATAGGTTGTTCACTTAATTGCTGGAAATAATCATCTTGCGCCCTAAGCGATAAAAACGAAAAATCTATAGTACTTTCCCTTATTAGTTTATAGGTGTCTATACTCTTTGCATTTTCTAGTACAGTTGACAAAGTAGTAATGCTATCTAATTTGTTTTTTGGTACTTGGGTACAATACTCTGTATCCGATTTTACTAAATTTAACATATTTTTTCCTTTTAAATTAATTATGCATACTTAAACTAAGGGCAACGAATCCTAGCCCATTTACGAGATCCTCCCAGTTTTTTTGTAGGATCATTAGCTGACGCCGCAATAAGCGGGGTGTATTCTCAGAATCAATATTGTCTAATATTTCAGCAATTCCTGAAATATTATTTACAATAAAGACACATGTGCTATTAGACGTGGAAACACTGGCTAATAGTGTATTACATTCATTGCGCTCAATGATTAGACTTTGCTGTTGTTTCTTTTGAAAATCTAATCTGTAGTAATTTGAATTTAATTCTGCAGTTTTACGATTTAATTCTTCCTGTTTTTGGGTTTTCTTATAGGCCACTTCCTGGATTAAGATAGGAAGCCAACCACAAAAAATAGGTATAAGACATAGGAACCACCACCATCTTAAATTATCTAGTTCTTGCTGTAATACATGAATTTCATCTACTAATAGGCTTACTTCTCTAGAAAGTTGCCCTTGTTCTATTTCTAATTGATTAATTTCTGTCGCTAAATTGCTTATCCTTTTTGAAATTTTTTCACGTAAACTGTTTAATTCGTTTTGGCTGGACTGTGCTAAGATTTGAATGTCTTGCACATTGATAGAAATATCGTCAAGTAAGTTTTTAAATTGATTAATTGCTGACGCATTACCATCACCGACTAACTCTATGAGTTCGAATAACTGATTACAATTTTTATTAAATTGACTATCATAGCTCTTAACTTTATCTACTAGTGGTTGAATAATAACTTCTGCTTCTCCACCTTTTGAATTTGTTATCTTAGCAAGTTGTAAGATGTTTTCATGAGTAATGAATACAGATGCTTTCGTTTGAATATTTTGTCTCGCTAATTTTTCATAAATTTTTGTATGGTTTTGATGCACTTTTAATTCTTTACAATCACATGACATTGTTTATTTCCGAATAAGTTTGAATGCGAGATAACTTAAAAAAACTCTCAAATTAATAGTTTTTTATCGTTTATCTAATAGCAATTTAAATCAAAGAAATTATATCTACAACTGCATAATACGGTATAAAATTAAGTTATAAATACACGGGATAAGAACTTGGTGTTTGTTTTAAATCCTTAAACTGTTGATCCCCAAGCTAATTTGCGCTGAGCCAAAAGGCAGCGTTCGTTGAAAAAATTTGGTGTCGAATATTTTAAGTCAGCAATTTAATGCCTTTAAGTTTTTTTGGGTTAAGAACTTAGAAGCTTTGAGAAGTTGTAAACTCGAAAGAAAATATTGGATGCTTAGGTGTTTGATAACTAATACAGCATCTCAAAACCCTAGCCCACACTATTCAAAGCGTGTCGAATCAACGATTCTAAGGATAAGTTAGTGTCTTTAATCTGCAATACCGCCCGACTTGCCTCTTGAGCCTTATAGCCTAAGGCAACTAACGCAGAAATTGCGTCCTGCTGGACATGTTGTAATGATCGAATAATATTTTTATCGGATTCTATAGATTGGTTATGGGATAAACTTTTTAAACGATCCCGCATTTCGATGATTAAGCGTTCAGCAGTTTTTTTTCCAATACCCGGAACTGCCTGCAAAGCACTCACATTTTGTTGCTGGACACAACGAATAAATTCTGAAGTTTCTATTTTTGATAAAATACCTAGAGCAACTTTGGGTCCTACACCATTTACTTTTAATAATTGCGTAAATAATGCCCGCTCATCGGCTGTGCTAAATCCATACAAAAAATGGCCGTCTTCACGCACAATAAACTGTGTGTATAAAAAAACTTTTTCTCCACATTCCGGCAATTGATAAAAAGTATGCATCGAAGCTTGCACTTCGTAGGTAAACGCATCGGCCACTTCAACTAATAAATACGGTGGCTGTTTTTCAATCAGTATGCCGCGCAATCGATTGATCATCGTCTTCTTCCTCGGCGAAATCCTTGTTTAAGTCCTCGCTTTCCCGTTTGCCGCGCTTGCGCATGGCAAATCGCGATCGCCAATGCATCGGCGGCATCGGCTTGTGGTGAGCGATCGAGATTTAATAACAAGCGTACCATATGTTGTACCTGTTGTTTACTCGCGGCTCCGTAACCCACCACTGATTGTTTGACTTGCCGCGCAGAATACTCGCTGACCATTAATTTAGCCATTGCTGCTGCCGTTAACGCAGCGCCTCTGGCTTGACCTAATTTTAATGCGGCATTCGGGTTAATATGCATAAACACTTGTTCTATGGCCACTTCATTCGGTTTATATTGAGCAACGATATTTTGTAAACCGGTAAATATTTTTTCCAGTCTTTCAGAAAAGCCAATACTTGCGATTTTAATGCAACCGCTATCGAGATAGTTTAATTGTGAACCTGCAATTTGAATAACGCCATAACCAGTAATACACGAACCCGGATCAATACCTAAAATAATTATGTTTTTAGCTAAGTTATGGCTTTGTTGATTCAACATTAAGCTTGATTAGTATAGACATTTTGCACATCGTCTAAATCTTCTAGCATATCAATTAAATGTTCCAGTTTTTCTTGATCCTCAGCATTCAGATCAACTTTCGTACTCGCCAACCAAGTCACTTCGCTATTTGCCAAATTTAATTTTTTTTCTTGAAAAAGTTTAGTTAAGACGGCTAATTGACTTTCTTCAACCCAAATATCAATACTATTATCAGGATAAGTAATGGCATCTTCGGCGCCTGCCTCTAAAGCAATCTCCAAAATTCGCTCTTCATCGGAACCGGGTGGGAAAGTAATCACACCTTTTTTACTAAATAAATAAGCAACCGATCCTGTCGTGCCTAAATTACCGCCAGATTTGCTAAATGCGTGACGGACTTCAGCGACGGTGCGATTGCGATTATCGGTTAAGGTATCAACTAAAACAGCAACGCCTTTAGGTCCATAACCTTCATAACGAATTTCTTCCATTTGCGCACCATCTAAGCCGCCAGCACCGCGCTTGGTGGCACGATCAATGGTATCTCGGGTCATATTAGCCGATAAGGCTTTATCAACGGCCAAACGCAAACGTGGATTACTATTTAAATCAGCGCCTCCCATTCTAGCAGCCACTGTAATTTCACGGATCAATTTGGTAAATAATTTACCGCGTTTCGCATCTTGTTTATTTTTTCGATGCTGGATATTTGCCCATTTACTATGTCCTGCCATAACAACTCTCTTATAATTATACCTTACTTAAACTATATCCATCGGGTATTATAAATTGCCTTCACAAAAAATTTGATTATATTGGATCGCCGTCACTAAGGACGTCATGGGTAATAACCAAATTAAACCGATACCTAAGGTCATCAACGCTAAAAGTCCAAATACTAAACTGGTTACAATAATCAAACCAACATTTTTAAAAAAATGCTGGTTTACTGACTGAAACGCCAAACTTAAACTTTCTTTCCAGGTTAGTTTTTGATCTAAGATCAGTAACACAGTCATATAGACGAGGATCGAAAAGTAGAAATATAGAAAGAAACAGATAAAAAAAATAAGCAATAAAAAAATGCTGCCGAAACCTGATCCTAGGAAAACAATCGGTTGTTTAAATAACGCGCTATGTAAAAAAATATTCGTGCCAGAGAGGATAAAGCTATTAAATAGATAGAGTAACAATGCAATAATTAACAACGGCCGCCAAGCGTGACGGAATTCAAATACCATATTCCCATGAATAGCTTGCTTACGTAAATGCTGTAAAGCCATATAGGCTAACGAAGCGGTTAATAAAAAACGTAATACTTCAACGATAGCAACAACAATAAATTTAAGCCCTAGCTTTAAGTTATACAAAAAGCCTGCATTATGGGCACTTGCCAATGACAATATAAACACATCATATAAGGCCAATACTAAACCTAGTACTAGGCAAGCTGCCGCCATCACCAGTATGAAGTAAAGAAAACCTAGCCAAAAAGCGGCTTTCATTCCCTTTACCCGGTACCAAGCCTCCAAAAAGATGGCTTTAATTGGAATACGGTAATCACCGCTAATCGCTTTGCTAAAATTTACAGTAGTAGAATTTGGCATAAACTTAATAATTATCCGAAAAAATGTGCTTACCCAGGATAGCATGCAATGCAACTGCGATGACTATAAGCAACAAAGACGCCAAAAACCAAATTTTTAATACACGATTGGCTTTGCGCGCTTTGCGTGAGTATTATCTTTTTATTAGCTATGATTGAAATCAGCTCTAACGACCTACGACAAAAAAACATAAATCAAATAATTAGCAGATTCAATCGACACAAATGTACTCATATTATTATTAATGGCTTTAAAAGCGCAAGCTAAACTCGCTCTAAGTGTCAAATTTTGCACTAAAACAGGTAAACTCGCCAGAAAAGCAACTATCGTTAATAGTTTGTGTAAAACTATGTGAAAAAAATTAGAGGTATCTGACAATGCCCTATACACGTCACATGGAAGCCATGATAAATGCATTGCTTAAAAAACAAGCGTCCTGTTTAGAGAATCTGTCCTCTATATAGAAAATTTAAAAATTCGAAGACGAAGTTAATAAATGAAAAAAACATTACTGATTACATAATCTGAATGTGGTTGTTTTAAAACCCTCTGGGGGGGGGCAACAGCTCGAGAAGCCGTACAAATGCTAGTAACTGGAGAACTTGATCACGGATTAAAAGAATGTGGAATTTTGCTTGAAGATAATTCAAACTTAATTCAGTTAAAGGGTGAATCTTCCAAGAACTTTAAAAAATTATCGCTTGAGAATAATACATTCAATACGCAAATGTGGAAAAAATCAGCGGGGATTGCATCTAGTGAAAAAAAAATAAGCAAAAAGGCAAAAATCTCATTGAAAAGATCTTATTCCAAGCAAGGACAGGAGCAAGTGAACTCAATGCTTATATCCAATAAAAAAACTTATTATGGGATATGATTTTACAGAGATACAGGCGCATTCAATAAATAACCCAACATTTTTTAGTGGCAATTTCAGCCAATAAGTGGCACACCCGCGTTGCTTTTACAACTGCGGATGGCAATTAGACATAATAGCGCCCTAGCGTTTTTATTTTTTACGAATCTGTAGTGATAACTCTTTTAATTGTTGCTCGGAAACTGGACTTGGCGCACGCGTTAATGGACAACTCGCCGTCTGGGTTTTTGGAAAAGCGATAACATCCCGTATGGATTTCGCTCCGGTCATCAACATTACCAAGCGATCCAAACCAAAAGCCATACCACCATGCGGTGGACAACCAAATTTAAGTGCTTCGAGTAAAAAACCAAATTTTTCTTTTTGTTCGGTTTCATTAATATTTAATAAATCAAATATCGTCGACTGCAAATGCGTATCATGAATACGTATTGAACCGCCTCCAATTTCATAGCCATTTAATACCATATCGTAAGCTCTTGATAAGCATGATCCAGGATTGGCTTGTAACTCAGCAGCATCGTTAACTTTAGGCGCAGTAAAAGGATGATGTAAGGCTTGCCAACGTTTTTCTTGTGCATCATATTCAAATAAGGGAAAGTCCACTACCCATAAAGGCGACCATTCATCCTTAACACAGTTAAATTCGTGACCCAATTTGACACGTAAAGCACCCAAGGATTCACTGACCATTTTTGCTGTGCCAGCCCCAAAGAAAATAATATCGCCACTTTCTGCTGTGACACGTTGTAATATGGCCTCGACTGTCGCCTCTGGAATAAATTTTAAGATCGGCGACTGCAGACCTTCCAGTCCCAATGCGCGATCGACAACTTTTATATAAGCCAAACCTTTTGCGCCAAAGATAGCAACGTATTGCGTATACTCTTCAATGGCTTTACGACTTAAATCGCCGCCTTTGGGAATACGCAATGCTGTCACTCGTCCTTGTGCATCATTCGCCGGTCCTGAAAAAACTTTAAATTCGATGTCTTTAACCAAATCAGCAATGTCGACTAATTCAAACGGAATACGTAAATCGGGTTTATCACTACCATAACGTTGCATCGCTGTTGCATAAGTCATGCGCGGAAAAGGATTGGGTAAATTCACATTTAATAATTCTTTGAATAAGTGACGAATCAATGCTTCATTGAGTGTTTGGATATCCTCTTCATTACAAAAGGACATTTCCATATCCAGCTGCGTAAATTCAGGTTGTCGATCGGCGCGTAGATCCTCATCGCGAAAACAACGTACGATTTGGTAGTAACGATCAAATCCGGACATCATCAATAATTGCTTAAATAATTGCGGTGATTGTGGTAACGCATAAAATTCACCGGGATGAACGCGACTTGGCACCAAGTAATCACGCGCTCCTTCGGGCGTCGCTTTAGTAAGCATCGGTGTCTCTATATCTAAAAATCCTTTTTCTTCAAAAAAACGTCGCATCAATTGCACGACGTGTGTCCGCAAGCGAAAACGTTCTTGGACTTCTGGTCGTCGTAAATCCAGATAGCGATAGCGCAAGGCGACTTCTTCACTCACCGGTGTATAAGCATCGATAGAAATCGGTAATGCTGCTGAAGTATTTAAAATAATGAGTTGGGTCGCTTGTAATTCAACCGCTCCAGATTTTAAATTGGCATTTTCGGTGCCTTTCGGACGCAAACGTAGCTTTCCGCTAATTTGCACCACATATTCGTTCCGTAGCGTTTCCGCTTTTTTAAACAACTCAGCAGGTTGATCTGGGTTAAATACTACTTGCAGTAAGCCGCTACGATCGCGACAATCGATGAAAATGATGCCACCATGATCACGACGATGGTGTACCCAACCGCAGACTTGTATGGTTTCATTGACTAAGTTTTGGTTTATTTGCTGGTTATAGTGTGTTCTTTGCATAATATTTTTAATCTAAGAGGATTTTTCACCCGATTTATCAGTTTTGCTAGTTTTTTCCGTGGGTTTTGCAGCGATAGTGTCTTTGTTTTTCTTTTCAGTGGTGTTACTTTCCTTACTCGTTTCCGCAGGTTTACTCGCGTCCTCAGTTTTAGCTTTCTCTGCGTTATCCACTTTTTTAGCCGGTGGATTTTTAAAGTCCGTCACATACCATCCACTGCCCTTTAAATGGAAAGCCGCTGCTGAAACCAATTTCTTCAGTGCAGGTTCTTTACAGACCGGACAATCGGTCAAAGGTTCTTCACTAAAGGTTTGTATCGTATCAAAAGTATGCCCGCAGGCCTTACATTGATATTCATAAATTGGCATAGGTACCTCAATTATTTTTTCAGCGGTGGTATTGGTAATGTAAAGACAGCAGCTAAATACGGTTACCCCTTACACGCTGTCAGGATATCCAAGGCGCATTTTAATCTAGTGTGTAGACTTTAGCCAGAGTGTAAGCTTGAGAAAAGCATCCGTGCTTTTCTTTGCTTATTTTTAAGGACTTGTAGAGAAAGAGTTTAAACTCTTTGATAAATCTTCTACTGAAGTATTTATGGGCCTAAAAGGATGAAAGAAATCACAACGATGTGGCTGCGATGATGGATTCGCAATATAAACACTTTCACTAACAAGCGGTCCATTCATAAAAAAATCAGCTAATTTTTCGAGTAATGTATTAATCGCTTTACATAGCTTATCAATAATTGGCCGGTTAGAATAAGGTAACTGCATTAATTGGAGTCGTAATTTTTCTAGACATTCTTGGAGTTCGCGAAGAATTTCTTTTTCAGCTGGAGTATAGAATTCTTTATCATTGATTAGCTGATTAAGTTCCAATTTAATAGTATTTATACTTGAAATTAATAATAGAGTTTGAATAGATAGAGTTTGAATAGATAGATCATCAAAAATCTTATCAAGAGATTGATTTATATTTTCTATACCAGTAATTATTTTTTCTAAGAATTCTTTTTTATTCCGCTTCTCAGAGCTCTCACAGAATGAGGTTTGAACAGCGACATTTTTTTCTTTTGACATAGCGACCTACCTTTTTAGCTAGTAAGTTAAAATCTATCCTTAAAAAGACTAACTCCTCGTAACAACCATAATAAGTATAACAAAATTAAGGGTACATGGCTGCAACAAATCGATCAATCTAATTACTCGTTGAAAAAATTCACTTTATTCTTTATTTAAGATAAAAGCGACTCTGATTTTGCAGTCATATTATTCTCGTGTAAGCTTTAGCAAAAGTATACTCATTTTAATAAAGGCTAGATATTATGCGCAACAGTCATATCTATTTACTCAACACTCGAAGAAGCACCCAACGACGTCGCGTCATTAATCGGCTTTTTAATCCAGTGTTTACAGTTTGGCCAGTGTCGTTACTAGTTTTATAAAAACTATATAATGCTTAAAGATGAAAATCTTGAATTAACGTATCCATTTTTGTTGAATCCTCAACTGATGACTGATAATTTTGCTTGCATTTCTCCCATAAGCTAGTAACAAATTGATTTTTTTTTCTATAAAATTGGCTTGTTAGCGTTGAAGTTGCTGAACTCGTAATTAATTGAGATGATAATTTACTTTGTCTGCAGGATTGCCATAAAGAAACAGCCAATTTATTTTTTTTAATATAATCAGGTGCTTCTTCATTTAGATCGCTTGAAGAATGTAGAAAAATAGGCGTTAAAAACCCATAACCATGTCTAGACATAGCAAAACTCAATAGTGTATCTTTTTTACGTTGATATATATGAATGTTAGCTACTTGCGCAATCAATTGTTTAAACTTTTCTAAATCATTAGCGGAGATAGCTGAAAATAGATCCTCACTTTTTATTTCATTCGCCACTAATTCACTTGCTTCAGACACTTGAGTTTGTTGTTCAAGTTGTTTAGGTGTTGATGAAGGTAATGCCTTAAGATCTTTTTTTCCTTGATCAATAGAATTCCAAATGAGTAATAAAATTTTATTATTTTTAATATACTGAGGTTTTTCTTTAAGATTCGACAATGAATAATATTGTAAAATAGGATCGACAAGGTGATACTTTCCATAAGTACATGCCGAACTCAGAGGGGTATAAGAAACAAATCCTGAAATATTATTTATATTTAAACTTTCTATATGCACATCCGCTTGTTTTTCTACTAATAAATCTAAGGCTTGTTTACTAGTAACATAGTGCAATGGAGCCAAACCGAATCTATCATGCGCATTAACATCAACATCTTGATCTATAAAATAACTGATTTTTTTAAGATCATTCAATTTGACCGCTGAAAATAGAGTATCTTCATTATTATTAGGTTGACCTGCGCCTATTCTTTTTAATTGCTGGGTTTTGTTAGCAGCAGGTTTAAACATTTTATTAAATCCTTATAAAGTTTGTATTTTTGTAATATTATGCATTAAATGTCAATTTTGTCTACACACAGTAACGAATTAAATTAGGCTGTATAAGCCCTATAAGTGAATTAGTAATTCTCAACCAGCAGTTTTGCATAAAGTCCATTCTATAGTAAGCTCTAAACCACTTTTACGATCATTTTTAGGTTAATGTTATGCGCAGCAGTCATTTGTATTTACCCACGCTCAAAGAAGCACCGGCCGATGCCGAAGTCAAAAGCCATCAACTGATGCTGCGCGCGGGTATGATCCGTAAATTAGCTTCTGGGATTTATACCTGGCTGCCATTGGGTTTACGCGTATTACGCAAAGTCGAAAGCATCGTGCGCGAAGAAATGAATCGCATCAATGGCCAAGAGGTACTGATGCCCAATCTGCAACCGGCTGAGCTTTGGCAAGAATCGGAACGCTGGGATGCGTATGGGCCGGAATTATTGCGTTTTACTGACAGGCATCAACGTTGGTTTTGTTTTGGGCCTACACATGAAGAAGTCATTACCACGTTAGTACGTAACGAAGTACGTAGCTATAAACAACTTCCCCTCATTTTTTATCAAATACAAACTAAGTTTCGTGATGAAATTCGTCCACGTTTTGGAGTCATGCGCGCACGAGAATTTATTATGAAGGACGCTTATTCGTTTCATCGCGATAAAGCTTCATTGGCTGAAACTTATCAGGTCATGCATGATAGTTATTGTCGAATTTTCACGCGTTTAGGACTAAAATTTCGTGCCGTGTTAGCCGATACCGGTAACATCGGTGGCAGTCAATCTCAAGAATTTCAAGTATTGGCACAAACCGGCGAAGATCAAATTTTTTATAGCGATAACAGTGATTATGCCGCGAATGCTGAACTCGCAGAAAGTTTAGTCACTGATCAACGCCCTGCTCCTAGCGCAGCACTCGAGAAAGTAAAAACACCCAGTACAAAAACAATTGCCAAAGTGTGTGAGTTTTTAAAAATAGACCCGCAACATTGCGTCAAGTTACTAATGGTAAAAGGAAAGAAACATCCTTTAATTGGTCTTATACTCCGCGGTGATCACGAATTAAATCCCACTAAGCTGGCGAAAATAGTAGAGATCGCACATCCACTCACATTTGCTGAAGAAACTGATATCTTAGCTTTAACTGGCGTCCCTGTTGGTTATTTAGGTCCAGTCGGTTTATCGATACCGTTATTTGTGGATCGATCAGCAGCGGTACTTGCCAACTTTGTCTGTGGCGCTAATGAAGAAGGATTTCATTACACCAACGTTAATTGGGAACGTGATTGTCCACTTCCCTCAATAGCAGATTTACGCCAAGTGCAAGTCGGTGATCCGAGTCCTGATGGAAAAGGACATTTAAAAATGGAACGCGGTATCGAAGTCGGCCATATTTTCCAGTTAGGTAATAAATACTCTCGCGCCATGGATGCTAACTTTACGGCCGAAGATGGTAACCAACTCCCCATGGAAATGGGCTGCTATGGTATTGGTGTATCACGCATCGTCGGCGCCGCTATCGAACAAAATCATGATGAACAAGGTATCATTTGGCCCGACGCCATGGCTCCGTTTCAAGTGGTGATAGTACCGATTGCTTATCACCGATCTGAATTGGTAAAACAAGCCGCCGATGCACTTTACCAACAGCTTAGCGAGGCAGGCATGGATGTTCTATTAGATGATCGCGCAGAACGTCCCGGTTTGCTATTTGCTGATAATGATCTGATCGGCATTCCGCATCGTTTAGTCGTCAGTGAAAAAACTTTACAAGATAAAATCGTTGCCTACAAAGCCCGAACTGAAAAAAATGAACGAATGCTGCCCATTCATGACATCTTAAGTTTTTTGCAAAAAAAAGTTAACTTTATAAAAATTGTTCCATAGAGATCAATCAGCAGTAAAATCTACTACATTTTTTTATTTAATTAAAGCGGGGAAAAGTAAGTGAACTATTGGTTAATGAAATCTGAACCCACGTGTTTTAGCATAAAGGATCTAGCCAAGCGTCCTCAACAAACTGAACCATGGGATGGTGTACGAAATTATCAAGCACGAAATTTTTTGCAAGCGATGCAAAAAGGCGATCTGGCTTTTTTTTATCATTCAAGTTGTCCCACGCCAGGTATTGTTGGCATGATAAAAATAGTGAATACCGCTTATCCGGATAAAACTGCTTTGCAGGTAGATGATCATCATTATGATCCTAAAAGTTCAGTCAGTAAGCCGCGATGGGTTAGCGTTGATGTAAAATTAATACGAATTTTTAAATCGATTATTTCTTTAGAAGATTTAAAAACTCAAACTGCACTAAAAGGAATGCGTTTATTACAAAAAGGAAACCGATTATCGGTTATGCCGCTAACACCCTTCGAATGGCAACATATTCTGGCTCGAGAACATAATCTATAAATTTAAGCATTCGAGCTCTATTTAAAATCATCGCTATTTAATATAATGATCTCTACTCCAAGTGCAAGTTGAGTGATAACACAATCAAAGATTCAAGTTCGAAAAATAGTTACTCATAGCAATGGGATTTTTAGCAAGGCGTCGTGATAATTAGCAATCGGAATGTATTGTGTACATAAGGATTGCGATCTGCGCGATACACAGACAATGTCAAGTTCGAAGAGTAAACGTAAAAATAATAATTAACTTAGGGAAAAGTAAATATGTCCATTACTAATTGGCCTGCAAAGGAACGTCCACGTGAAAAATTAATCTCTCAGGGTGCCGCCTTCTTATCTGATGCTGAACTATTAGCGTTATTCGTTCGTACCGGTGTCCGCGGAAAAACTGCCTTAGACATTAGTCGCGATCTCCTATTGCAATTTGGAGGTTTACGTTACATCGTTGCGGCCAGTTTGGAACAATTCTCAAAGACACTCGGTTTAGGTCTGGCGAAATATGTCCAGATTCAAGCCGCTAAAGAATTAGCAACTCGCTGTTTGCAAGAAAATCTCGAGCAACGTAGCACCTTTGAAAATCCACATGATGTCTATCACTATTTAACGCACAAGCTGAGAGCTTACCCTTATGAAGTCTTTAGCTGTTTATTTTTGGATAATGCTCATCGCTTTATTCATTTTAAAGAACTTTTTCATGGTAGTATTAATGAAGCCGCCGTATACCCTCGCGAACTCGTCAGGCAGGTATATCAACATAATGCCGCAGCGGTCATTTTGGCACACAATCACCCATCCGGTATTGCAAAACCCAGTGAAGCAGATAAAAGGATTACACAAGAAATTAAATCTATTTTAGCGCCGATTGATGTACGCCTTTTAGACCATATCATTATCGGAGAAGGCTCCATAACCTCTTTTGCCACACAAGGTTTGTTGTAAATCTTTTGACAGTTTGCTGCATTTTTGGTATAAAAGCGGGCATTCTATTAAAGATAATCTGCATTGGGGACTATTATATGGCTAGGGTCTGTCAGGTAACGGGTAAAAAACCCATGGTGGGACACAATGTATCTCACTCTAACCGAAAAACTAAACGTCGTTTTCAGATTAACCTACACGTTCGTCGCCTTTGGGTGGCTACAGAAAAACGCTTTGTTAAATTAAGAATAACGGCAGATGGTCTGCGTACTATTCAGAAGCAAGGCATTGATAAAGTACTGGCTACGCTACGTCAGCGTGGCGAGAAAGTTTAAACGGGAAAAAGCACATCATGCGTGATAAAATTAAATTAAAATCTACGGCCAGCGCTTATTACTATACAACCAGTAAAAATAAGAAAGCCACACCGAATAAATTAAAATTTAAAAAATACGATCCAATTACCCGCAAACATGAAATGTTTGAAGAAGATAAGATTAAATAGTTATCTCCATCCATTTTAAGCCTGCGAAAGGAATCCGTCTATTTAGCAGGCTTATTTTAAAACCCATTTCCTGAAAATTCACGCTTATTCATGCTTAGTTTCCGGACGCATCAATGGAAACAAAATAACGTCTCGAATCGAAGCTGAATCGGTAAATAACATCGCTAATCGATCAATACCAATTCCCTCCCCGGCAGTAGGAGGTAGGCCATATTCCAATGCTTGAATATAGTCTTCATCATAAGGCATTGCTTCTAGATCACCCGCAGATTTCGCTAAACTTTGTTGTTTGAACCGCGCTGCTTGATCTTCTGGATCATTTAACTCAGAAAATCCATTCGCTAATTCTCGACCACCGATATAGAGTTCAAAACGATCCGCTAATTGTGGATTTTCATTATTACGTCTAGCCAAAGGCGAAACATCAATAGGATACTCAGTAATAAACGTAGGTTGCTTTAATTTTTGTTCCACTGTTTCTTCAAACACAGCAAACTGTAATTGTCCGATAGAATCACTTGCTGGAATCTCCAAATCAGAGGCAATTTTTTGCAAGGATGCTAATAGTGTAATATCTTGCAGCTGCCACTGCGGATTATATTCAAGTATGGCTTTAACCACGCTTAAACGTTTAAACGGCTTGGTCAAATCATAGGTTTCACCCTGATAAGTCAATTGTTCGGTATCCAAAATAGTTTGCGCTAACTCGCGAATTAATTGTTCGGTTAAATCCATTAAATCGTGATAATCGGCATAAGCTTGATAAAATTCCAGCATTGTAAACTCAGGATTATGTCGAGTCGAAAGGCCCTCGTTACGGAAATTACGGTTTATCTCAAAAACTTTTTCCATTCCACCCACAACTAAACGTTTTAAATGTAATTCTGGCGCTACACGCAGAAATAACTCCATATCTAAAGCGTTATGATGCGTGATAAACGGTCTTGCCACTGCACCACCAGGTAAAACATGCATCATTGGCGTTTCTACTTCAACAAAACCCCGTTGGTTTAAAAACTGACGAATCCCGCTGATCAGTTGAGAACGTATTTGAAAAGTTTTTCGAGTTTTTTCATTGGTAATCAAATCTAAATAACGTTGTCGATAACGTTGTTCCTTATCCGATTCTGAAAGTCCATGAAATTTATCCGGTAAAGGACGTAAAGATTTACTTAATAAATAAATCTTTTCAGCCTTAATGGAAAGTTGCTTGGTTTTAGTACGAAATAATACGCCGATGATGCCAACAATATCTCCCAAATCCAAACGTTTAACAGCTTCAAAATCTTCTAATCCGATAGCATCTTGTTTGACATAGACTTGTATTTTGCCAGACATATCTTGCATATCTAGAAATAAACTTTTACCCATATCGCGCTTTAACATAATCCGACCAGCAAGACGCACAGTCTGATTTTTTTGCTGTAATAGTTCAGTATCAGCCTGTTCATATTGGCCATATAAATCAGCTGCTAAACTATCCCGACGAAAATGATTCGGGTAAGCCTCTTTGCCGTTGCGTAATTCGTTTAATTTTGCCAAACGTTGCGAAAATAAATCTTCAGCATTATTCGTTATCGTTACTTTTTCGTGGCTCATGATAAATGTTTCCAAACTTACAGATTTTTAAGCATTCTAGTTTAGCAGATGATGGTAAGGAAAAAGCAATTATTCCCAGAGATTCATATTCACAGCAATTGGATTTTTGGCAAGTGTCGCGTCCATGTTTAATCACATTATATGCAATAACCATTGCAAATTAAGCGCAACATAGTCAAAAATCCCATTGCGAAGAGTATTATAAGCCTTCTTTTAAACTCGCCAATAAAAAGAGATTTATTCCTCCATCAAGTACCGCTTGAACATTGTGTGTTTCGACACCCGTGCGTAAATCCTTGATGCGCGCATCATCTAAAACATAAGAACGTATCTGGCTGCCCCAACCGATATCTCGTTTCAAAGACTCTTGACTTTGTTTCTCTTCAGCGCGCTTACGCATTTCCAACTCATATAATTTTGCACGTAATTGTTTCATCGCTTGATCGCGGTTTTTATGCTGTGAACGATCACTTTGTGATTGCACCACCACACCACTAGGGATATGCGTGATACGCACTGCCGAATCAGTACGATTTACATGTTGTCCGCCTGCACCACTGGCCCGATAGGTATCAACACGCAAATCGGCTGGATTAATCTGTATATCGATAGATTCATCTACTTCTGGCGATACAAACACCGCTGCAAAGGAAGTATGTCGGCGTTTATTGGCATCGAAAGGTGATAAACGCACTAAGCGATGTACACCCGTTTCGGTACGTAACCAACCATAAGCATATTCACCTTCAAATTTAATCGTAGCACTTTTTATTCCAGCTACGTCGCCGGCAGAGACTTCAATTAAATCGACCTTAAAATGATTTTGCTCTCCCCAACGCAGGTACAAACGTAATAACATTTCTGCCCAATCCTGTGCTTCAGTGCCACCCGAACCGGACTGTATTTCCAAATACGCAGAATTTTTATCTAATTCGCGCGGAAACATCCGCCTGAATTCGAGTTGTGCTAAACGCGCTTCCAGTGTTTGCAATTCTTGAGGTAAGGTCGCTAAAAGATCTTGAGCATTTTCAGTTAAAGCTAACTCATAGAGATCGTTAATATCATTTAGTCCTTTGGCTAATTGTTGAAAGGTATCAACTATCTGCTGCAATTGCGCGCGTTCTTTGCCTAATTGTTGAGCTTTTTCAGGATGATTCCAAATGTTTGGATCCTGTAATTCGTGATCTAACTCTTGAAGTTTTTCAAGTTTGGTGGGATAGTCAAAGGTACCTCCGTAATTCCATGCTACGGTTTTCAAGTTCTTTGATTTTTTGAATGATAGGCGCCGATTCAAACATAACTGATAAAATAATATGAACTAAAAAAAATTATTTTTAATGTACCCGATTTAAGAGCGGAGTCAGTATACTCACGTCAACCACCATCATACTACCTAAACCTTATGTGTTAGATCTTTAAATGATGGAACCCATAATACTATCCAGTTGTTATTGTTTTATAAACTTATTTTATTACAACTTAACTTAATTTTTTTTGTGTCGAAAACCCAGCTAAACTAATCGCAAATTTCCGTAACGCATGCACGCGGGTTGCCTCGGCTTGCTTGCACCAATCCTGTAAGGCTTCTAATAGCTCGCGCTGCGTCGCCGTCGTACGACCCCAAATCGCCTGGAGTTTTAGACGATATTGATACACTAAGGCTAACATATGATGATTATCCATCACTTCAGCAATCTGCTGTTTACCTTCATCGTTTAACAAAGACTCGGTACGAATTAATGCAACCTTAGCGCGCTTTAATAAAGCTTTACTGCTCGTATTTGCTTTTAATTTTTCTTCCTGTAACACGGGTAATAACACTTCGCGACTATAACGCGCCAATACTTGAAAGCGATTGGTAATTAATGCAGCTAAGGTATCCGAATCAACCAATGATTTACCGGGAATATTCTCAAGTTTTGGTGATACCCGTTTAACCTTAGATAAACCTAAAAATTGTAATAAGCGAATATAAACCCAACCCAAATCAAACTCCCACCATTTCACCGAAAATTTAGCGGAGGTTGGAAAGGTATGATGATTATTATGTAATTCTTCACCACCAATAAAGGCGCCTAATGGAATGATGTTACGCGCCGCATCAGGGCATTCAAAGTTTCGATAACCCCAATAGTGACCAATACCATTCACCACACCGGCAGCAAAGAATGGAATCCAGGCCATTTGTAAGGCCCA
Organism: Rickettsiella endosymbiont of Xylota segnis; assembly: GCF_964019545.1. Classification (NCBI taxonomy): domain Bacteria; kingdom Pseudomonadati; phylum Pseudomonadota; class Gammaproteobacteria; order Legionellales; family Coxiellaceae; genus Rickettsiella; species Rickettsiella endosymbiont of Xylota segnis. The sequence goes on from NZ_OZ026451.1 coordinate 893,813, forward strand.
AATGCTAATCCCAGGAATACCAAATAGAACCAGATCAATGACAAACATTAGCGCAATACCTGCCGCACTATGTTTGGTATAAACATGTCGCTCTAACCAGTCATCGGGTGTTCCTTGACCATAACGATCCATCGTATCCTGATTTTTCGCTTCGGCACGATATAGTTCAGCTCCTTCAAAAAATACTTTTTTAATACCTCGGGTTTGCGGACTATGCGGATCTTCATCCGTTTCACATTTAGCATGATGTTTACGATGGATAGAGACCCACTTTTTGGTTTCCATTCCTGTGGTTAACCAAATCCAAAAACGGAAAAAATGACAGATGGCTGGATGCAATTCCAGCGCACGATGTGCCTGAGATCGGTGTAAATACACCGTGACGCCCACGATAGTGATATGCGTCAAAATCAATAAAGCAACAACATAACCCCAGAATGATAAATTCAATACGCCGTATAGTATTTCCACAGTAACCTCTTGTATTTTAATGCTATTACTCTTCGCACGTAAATTTTTTGTCTGTGTTGCCGTTTAATTCGCAATCCTCATATATCTTGAATACATTCCGGTTGCTCACTACACGGTCCACTCTCAAAAAAATTTAATTGCTGTGAGTATAATCAAAAACTTTTTTATAAAATTTAATTTTATTCTTATCCTTCTTTGTATTCTATTAACTTAACCACTTTTTTCACGCCCGAAGAGTCTCTCGCTATCGATACCGCTAAATCTGCTTGCCTAGCTGTCGCTATCCCCAATATATACACCACGCCGTCTTCAGTAACTATCTTAAAATTATTGGATTTAAGTTCTCTATTAGCAAACATTTTGGTTTTAACGGCGGAAGTAATGCCCACATCTTGAGCGCGTCGATACACCGTCGTCGGGATGCCTAGCACAATTTCATTAAATACCCGTCGCACTTGTGGGATGCTTTTGGCATAGTGTTCTGCCCTAGCCTTTAATTCCTCATCATAGGCCTGGCCGGTTAACAATATCACCTGATTGTAACTCACCGCAGCAATATGTGTTTCTGCATTGAGTACCGGATCATTAGCCAATTTTCTGTTGATCCTAAAGTTAATTTCCTCATCAGATTTAATCGTATTAATAGGACGTGGATCCGTCACTAAACCACCTGTCGTTGCGCTACCGGCCACAAAAGCACCCGCCAGACAACCTTGTAACCCCAATGATAGGATTAAAATAACAAAGATTTTTCTCATTTCGTTTCCTAGCCTCAATAAACAGGATGCTTAATAGTAAAAAAAACCGCCTTGGCCAGCCATATTAATTGACTGGGAAATAAACCTAGAACGAGGAGTAGTATAGCATTAATACTCAATGCAAGGTAGGCATCCGGCGCTATTAATAAAGGCGATATAGTGGGTTCAGGCTCTTCAAAATACATCACTTTTATCACATTAATGTAATAATAAGCCCCAATAATAGCAAAAATAATCGCTAATGTGGCTATCCATAGTAAGTTTACTGAAATTAGGGCTTCCAAGATACCTAATTTAGCAAAAAAGCCTATTGTAGGTGGAATTCCTGCCATAGAAAACATCGCCAGCAGCATCATCAATGCTAACCAAGGGTTACGTGCATTCAATCCCCTTAAATCGCTAATATGCTCAATCTGACCTGATTTGCTCATAACCACTATTAAACCAAATGCAGCTAAGGCCATCAGGCCATACGCCAACATATAGAAGAGGCTCATCGCATAACCCATCGCCGTACCCGCGACTAAGCCGAGCAAGCCATACCCCATATGAGCTATAGCCGAGTAAGCCAGCATACGCTTTAAATTGCTTTGCACGATAGCCACCAAATTACCTAAACTAAAGGATAAAATAGCGATAACGGCTAATAAGGGCTGCCAATAGCTAATTAAGCTAGGCATTGTGTCCACTAACAAACGGATTGCCAGCGCTAAACCGGCTATTTTAGGAGCTGCACTGATAAACAGCGTGACTGGCGTGGGTGCACCTTGATAGACATCTGGAACCCAAAGTTGGAAAGGTGCGGCCCCGATTTTAAATGCAATACCTGCCAATATAAAAACAAGTCCCGTGCTAAGCAATACATTGGATTGTCCTCCTACCAGTAAAGCCTGATGTATCGTAGGCAAAATTAAAGAATGCGTAGCGCCATAAAATAACGAAAGACCATACAAGAACAAACCGGAAGCCAATGCACCTAAAATAAAATACTTCATCGCTGCTTCGGAGCCCTGGCTGGATTGACGTTGTAAAGCCACCATCGCATACAGCGGAAAGGATAATAGTTCGAGGCCCAGATAAAGGCTTAATAAACTATTCGCCGACGTCAATACCAACATACCTAAAATAGAAAATAGACCTAATAAATAATATTCACCTGAATGGATTTGCAGTCTTTTAATCGCATCGCGCGCGTAGACAAAAGCAAATAAGCTGAATACTAAAATGCATAACTTAATAAAATAAGCAACTAAATCCCAAGTAAAATGTTGATAAAACAATAATTGCGCCGGTATGCGGTGCAAATGTATAACTAACGCCAGCGTAATAACTAGACTCATTTGCGTTGCTATATAGGTAAGCAAACTGGATTTCTGTTGTACAAATAAATCAATTAGCAGAATTACACAGGTCATCAGCAGTAAAGCGATTTCAGGAAGCGCAGGAAATTGAAGTAGTTGTTGTAATATCATCATAATTTAGTTTGCAAACTCCAATGTAAAACCGAGTCTATCGAAGCATGCATGATCGTCAATAAAGGCGCTGGATAAATACCGATTATAAGAATGGCGAATGTTAATAAAACAAACACCAATTTTTCAAAACCATGTATATCACTACTTTGAGCAAGCAAAGGATTAGTAATTTCACCAAAAAATACGCGCTTGTACATATAAAGCGTATAAGCGGCACTCAATATCATTGTGGTAGCCGCAATCGTGGTAATCCAAAAACTGGCTTGCATCGCACTGAGGATGATCATAAATTCACCGACAAAACCCGATGTGCCTGGCAAACCGACGTTCGACATGGCAAATAACATGAAAAAAGACGCCAATAAAGGCATGCTGGTGGCAAGACCACCATAATCTTTGATCTGGCGACTGCGAAATCGATAGGCCAACATCCCCACGGCTAAAAACATCGCTCCTGAGCTAAAAGCATGGGAAATCATCTGTACCATCGCCCCTTCTAAACTCATATAGGCCATTAACGTATTATGACTCTGTTTCATGATGGCAAATAACATAAAGCAACCCAGTACTACAAAGCCCATATGCGCGATTGAAGAATAAGCAATCAGGCGTTTCATATCCACCTGTGCCAATGCCACCAAACCAATATAAACGATAGCGATCAAAGCCAGCGCTATCATAAAACCATCTAATAAACGGCTCGCATCTGGAACTATCGGCAATGTAAAACGCAGAAAACCATAACCACCGAGTTTCAACATTAATGCTGCCAATACCACAGAACCACCGGCGGGTGCTTCTGTATGCGCATCAGGTAACCACGTATGTAAAGGCCACATCGGAATCTTTACCGCAAACGCAATTAAAAAGGCGACAAAGATCCATATTTGCACAGGCATGCTGAGGGGTATTGGATAAAAATGCGCAATCAAAAAGTCATGCTTTGGGCTATGCACACCGAGATACAGTAAAGCAATCAACATGAGTGCTGAACCGAAAAAGGTATATAAGAAAAATTTTATCGACGCATACGAACGATTGTCACTACCCCATACACCAATACTCAAATACATAGGAATCAATATCGCTTCCCAAAATACATAAAATAAGATCGAATCGGTTGCAGCAAACGTCCCTACCATCATGCCTTGCATAAGTAAAAATGCTGCCATATATTGCGCAACGCGCAGATTAACACTCCGCCAGGCCGCTAAAATAACCAGCAAAGTAGTAAACACCGTTAATATAATAAGTGGTAAAGAAATACCATCTACCCCTAAGCTGTAATTAATATTGTAGACAGTAATCCAAGGGATATTCTCTTGAAATTGCATACTGCTTAAAGCAGGATTGAAATCCAAATACAGCGGTATGCACAACAGCAGAGTAATCAGTGAAGTCATTAAAGCAATAACGCGCGCACGTTGCGGATAACGATCACCATTAAATGCAATCGCCAACACACCGCCAAGCACTGGCAACCAAATAAGTAAACTTAATAAATGGCTGTGTAGGAACGAACCGAATTGAGAGCCTAAAGTTAACAACATTCTTATATTACAATGAGTTTATAGGGAATAAGCCAATAAAAAAATAATGATTCCAAGCACCATAATGAATGCATACTGGTAAATATACCCAGACTGTAAACGACGCAATACATTGGAAAGCCAACTGATACGTCTTCCTGAGCCATCAATCAATTTCTCGTCGAGTACCTTCGCATCCAGATTAAAAAATAATTTCGCCAAACGTCGACCTCCATTCGCAAATACCGCTTGATTAAAAGCGTCAAAGCCATATTTGTTCATTAAAATTTGATACAGACACGAAAAATGTTTTTGCGCCCAAGCTGGAATAGCAGGAAATTGTAGATAACAAAACCATGCCAATACAATACCAATACCCGAAAAAATAGTCGCTGTACTTAACAAATGCTCAGTGGCCATTAGTTTATGGTGGGGTAGCACACTAAGACTACTCGCGAGTAAACCCGGAACATTTAAAAAAGACGGTACTAAAAGAATTCCTGCAATAGCAGACGGGATAGCTAACACAATTAAGCTCAATTTAACGATCGTCGTAGTTTTTTGATAATGTTTTACCGGCTGGCGTGCTTGGGTATGAAACACTAAGAAAAAAGCACGGAAAATATAAAAAGCCGTCACCATTGCACCGATTAACACACAATAATACGCATAAGATGCTGCGGGTAAAGTGGATACATGAACGGCATCAATAATGGCATCTTTTGAATAAAAACCTGAAAAAGGCGGTAAAGCAGCCAAGGCTAATGCACCGACTAAAAAACAAGCATACGTCATCGGCATGACTTTTGCTAAGCCACCCATTTTACGAATATCTTGCTCATGATGCATAGTTAAGATGACTGAACCTGCGGCTAAAAATAATAAAGCTTTGAAAAAAGCATGCGTCACTAAGTGAAAAATACCTGCCGCATACGCTGAAGCGCCTAAGCCGACCATCATATAGCCCAGTTGCGAAAGCGTAGAATAAGCGATAATGCGCTTAATATCATTCTGAACGATCGCAACAAAGCCCATAAATAAAGCTGTAGTCGCACCTAAAATTAAAATAAGATTTAACACACTCGGTGCGTATTCATATAAAGGTGAAAGCCGTGCCACTAAATAAACACCCGCTGTGACCATCGTTGCCGCATGAATTAACGCTGAAATAGGTGTAGGACCTTCCATAGATTCGGGTAGCCAAACATGTAAAGGTATCTGTGCAGATTTCCCCATCGCGCCAATAAATAACAGGAAACAAATAACAGCGATCAACGAATACGAAGTATGTGGAAAAATACTGATAGTGGCGTTTTTGAGTGCAGGCGCGGCATGGAAAACTTGGTAATAATCTAAACTACCAAAATAATTAAATAATAAGGCAATACCTAAAAAGAAACCGAAGTCACCGACGCGATTAACCAAAAATGCTTTTAGACTTCCCACACTCGCCGCTTCGCGTTTAAACCAAAAACCAATCAACAAATAAGAAACTAATCCTACTGCTTCCCAGCCAAAAAATAATTGCAGAAAATTATTCGCACTCACTAACATGAGCATTGCAAAGGTAAATGCCGACATATAGCTAAAAAAACGCTTATAACCCGGATCGCCTGCCATGTAAGTGACGCTATAAATATGCACGATCAAAGAGATAAACGTTACGATGAGAAACATCACCACCGTTAATGGATCAATTAAAAAACCGATATTAAAGCGAAACTTTCCCGTTAAGTCCCATAAATAAAGATTTCCGTCATAAGCGCCGCCGTGTTGAAAAAAGAGTTGATAGGCAAAATACAGCGATAAAATCAACGATATGGCTACGCCTAAAATGGTCACCGTATGCGCTAAGCGATTACTGATACGTCGACCACCTAAGCCAGCAATTAATGCGCCTGCTAAAGGGAATAAGACTAATGCAAGGTTGATTAACTGATAATGACTCATTACCAACTACCCCTTTAAACGATTTAAATCATCGACTTGAATGCTATGTCGGGTACGGAATAATACAATCAGGATGGCTAAACCGATCGCCGCTTCCACGGCCGCTACTGCCAACACAAAAAAGACAAACACTTGACCGGATAAATCAGCAAAAAAATGTGAAAAGGCGATAAAATTCATATTCACGGCTAATAATAGTAACTCGACACACATCAGTAAAATAATAATATTTTTCCGATTGATCATCACGCCTAGTAAACCCAAGCTAAATACCGTAGCGGCGAGTATTAAGTAATAATTTAATGGAATCATTTTTTTTTCTCGGCTGGCATTTTTATAATTTGTAATCGATCCGAAGCTTTAACCTTCAATTGCAATTCAGGTGCGATCGCTTTATTCAAACGTTTTTCTCGGAAACTTAATGCAATCGTGGCAATAATTCCCACCAGTAATAAAACCCCGGTAATTTCAAACGGATAAGCATATTGCGTATAGAGTATATCGCCTAAAGCTTGTGTATTACTTGCTTGTGCAGACAACGCTACGAGTCCTGTTGAGCCGGAAAGTGGATATACCGCATAAATAAGTAATGCCAATAAAATCAGCACACTGACTACAGCAGGGAACCAGTAACGCACGAATCCGTATTGTTTTTCAGCGTTATCAATATTCAAGGTCATAATGACAAATAAAAATAGCGTCATGACCGCTCCGACATACACTAAAACCAAGATTAAACCTAAAAATTCAGCTTCTAATAATATCCATAAAGCAGCAGCAGAAAAAAAGGCCAATACCAAAAATAACGCGCAGCGCACCGGATTACGAGAAATGATCGTCATCAATGCAGCAGCAATAAGCAATATAGCAAAACCAAAAAAAGCAAATTGTTGTAGAAGCATTATTACCCTATATTTTTTACATTTTATAATTCTTCCGAAACTCGTGGTTCCGGCTGACTATTCTCATAAGGCTTAGCCCTCCCCGTTTTAGGCTGTCACCTACTTTAGAGATACTTCACTTGCAAAATGGCAGTTTTAGGGCTCCTAGCGTGAGGCATTGCCTTACCTATCCTATTTCTGCAAACCTAACTCTGCGAGTCATAGGTTAAATGCTAGCATTCTAAATGACCACTCTATGCATAGCAACTTCCTATTAAAAATTTTGACTTCAAAGCCATCGACGCTCGCTGAAACTAAGCCCGCTCTGTCCTCTCGCCAAAAAAGCTATTATCCGAGCTTCAATAATACGTACACTTCAGCGTCATTAGAATAGGATCATTTTGTCTATTTTAATGCTGGCTTAGGTTTTTTTTAACTTTTTACCTGTTGCCTAGCTTACATTCTGCAATGTTAGATAAGCAAAATTTAATAAAAAAACTGTTAGTATTACAACAATAATCTAATACATAAGTAAAAAACTTTATGCCTAATTTAAAACCTAATATTCAAGAAATTTTTCCCCTAAACGAGGAGGAAGCTAAGAAGTTAACCAGTAAAATAAAAAATCAGCCTATGTGTATTCCTTATAAAGTAGGAAATACAGTTCACTTTTTAACGCCTTCTGTTAAAGACGATAATCATCATCTTAGAGTCATATGTAGTGATAAAAAAAGGTTAAATAAATATTTTATAAACCCAAAGAGAAAGTTTTTTAAAAAGACTTGCTCCAAAAAAGGTGCAAATGTTGAATTAAAAGATTTGCAAGATCATTCTGTATGCTTGATCAATTATAAAGAAGATTATACTGATAAAATGGAAGATTTTATTGATAAAATAAAACAATCCAAAGAAAATTTTTATTATGCTCTTTTAACTGAGTTTACAGAGATTGAAAATGAAATTAAAGAAGAATTCAATGACTTAAAAGAAGAACTTAATAAATTAAAAACAAAATGGGCGCTCTTTATTGCAGAAAAGTCAGTTGATAAAGTAGGAATACATTTAGAACAAGCAGGAAAAACGTTCAAAAAAAATTTGAAAACTGAAACAGAAGACCTATTGCAAAACCTACACGATAAAATTAATTCTCAACCAAATAAAGAACCGCAAAAACAGTTTAGAAAACGAAAATTTTGTAAAACCTATGATGAATTAAAAGTATTCAATTCCGCTTGCGAGATATTTAATAAAAACGACATACAAAAAGGAATGATTTATTATTTTTATAAAGAAAAATTTTACTGTATTTACCAAGGAGATGATAATTACCTAACTGCCTGTGATAGTTTAATTGCATTGATGAACCCACAAAGCTTGGCTATACAAAACCAGAATCCTCATGATTCCTTAATTAAAAATCAAAATACTCTGACAAGAAATCACAGGGAAAACAATATCCAATTATTCAAAAAAGCTTTGATTGTGGTCAGTATTCTTGTCACTGCCGGTCTCATTGGCGCTTTCATTGCCGCCGCGACTGTTTTATTCTCTCCTTTTATTGTATTAGCGTTAATCCCTGTACTTGGGATTAGCAGCTTAGGTTTATATAAAGTTTGTAAAAAGACAGAAGTTGTCTCTGTCGACAATTCTTTATCTCAACAACGACCAAAGTTCAACTCCAAATATCTGCAAGGTAAAGTAATAGGTAACATCGATGCCACTTATCCTGCTGGCCCTTCTCATGACGCAAAGGCAGACAACAATCCGAAGCCAAATGATGATAAGACAACTACAGTAAGTTTTAAGGCCAGGTAATTTTTAACATCAGAGTGTGCAAGGATGCACATGTAAAAACATCGTTGAAAATAATCTCTAAAAACTAATCAGCCTTCTTACCGATAAGGAGCATCTTCTTTCCTTTCTTCCGCTATCTGCTTCTCATACTTATCACCAATAGCCAACAATTTTTCTTTGGTCATAATTTCCTCGCCACGATTTTCAAAATGATAATGTGGAATATTGGTCTCGACGATAGCATCGACTGGACAGGATTCTTCACAAAATCCACAATAGATACATTTAAACAAATCGATCTCATATAAGGTCGTACGTCGTGAACCATCATCGCGTGGCTCTGCTTCGATGGTAATCGCCAACGCGGGACAAACGGCTTCACATAATTTACAGGCGATACAGCGTTCCTCGCCATTAGGATAACGACGTAAAGCATGTAACCCGCGAAACCGCACTGAACGGGGTGTTTCTTCTTCGGGAAATTGTATGGTGACCTTTTTCTTAAAAAAATGTCGGCCAGTCACACCTAGTCCTTTAAAAAGTTCCCAGAGTGTAAAAGTTTTAATGAGTTGTACTATTTTTCTTAACAAGTTCATGCGCTAAACCAAGGACCCCATTTAAATTGTACGGCGACAGCAACAACCCCTATCCAAACTAAAGTAACTGGAATTAACACTTTCCAACCCAAACGCATCAATTGGTCATAGCGATATCGAGGAAAGGTCGCTCGCGACCAAATAAAAAGTCCTAAAAAACCAGCCATTTTTATAAAAAACCAAATAATACTAGGAACCCAAATCAATGCCTGGTTTAACACCGCAATACCTTGAAAAGGTGATAACCAACCACCTAAAAATAATAAGCTGGCAATCGCTGAGATTAAAATCATATTCATATATTCAGCGAGAAAGAATAAAGCAAAACTAACGCCTGAATATTCAACATGGAAACCTGCCACGATCTCAGATTCGCCTTCAGCTAAATCAAAAGGTGCGCGATTGGTTTCAGCAATTCCGGAAATCCAATAACAGACAAACAGCGGTAATAAAGGTAGCCAAAACCAATGTAAAACTCCCCCTTGTTGACGCAACACAATATCATGTAGATTCATGCTGCCCGCCGCTAATAAAACGCCCACAAACGCAAAACCCATGGCAATTTCATAAGAGATTGTTTGCGCAGCCGCACGTAATGAGCCTAATAAAGCGTATTTCGAATTCGTTGCCCAACCGGCGATTAAAATCCCATACACACCCAACGAAGTAATCGCAAACAAATACAGCACACCCGCATTAATTTGCGTTAACGCAAGACCTTCGCCAAACGGTATAACAGCCCAGGCGGCTAACGCCGGCGCGATGGTAATAATGGGAGCTAAAATAAATAGATAACGATTCGAAGCAGTTGGAACAATAATTTCTTTGGTAATTAACTTAATAACATCGGCAATCGGTTGTAAAAACCCTAAGGGTCCCACCCGATTCGGTCCAATACGGGTTTGCATATAACCAATCCCTTTACGTTCAATAAAGGTTAAATACGCAACCATCAGTAATAAAGGAATAGTAATGACAATAATTTTAATTAGGATCCAAATTAATAAGAGTAAATCATTCAGCATAGAGATTAACTACTCCAAATGATTCACCCAAGGCAGTGGTTTCTTCACAACCTGCGGCAATATAAACGCAATTATCAGGAATACCCGCTTGTATCGATAAAGGTAATAAAGCCTGCCCTGCTCCTTGTTCAATACGAATGAGTTGACCGGAAATAAAATTTAATTCATTGGCTAATGCGGCATTCATGGCAACAGTAACCGGCGCGTTGCTGGCTGAATGTTGTAATGCTAAAGACCGACGTACCAAACTATCAACACTATAGATAGGCCATTCACTGATACGCGTTAGATTTTTCGCACTGGAGTGACTTTTATTTCTACCCTGTTGCCCACAGGACATGTGTTTTTGTGTTACTTGTTTATCCAGCTGAACTACATTAGGCACTGCGAGATATTCTAATAATACCGGTTCTAATTCTTCACGAATAAAAGCATGATCCGAGCGATTAAAATCGGCTAGTTCCAAACTATTACCTAATGTCTGTAAGATTTCCCATGCAGAACGTGCTAAGCCTAGCGGCGGTATTGCTGCTGAGAAGGTTTGCCAACAACCCGCCGTATTGATAAAACTACCTTGAATTTCAGCAAATGTTGCCATCGGTAAAATAACGTGCGCATGATCGAGTAGGGATTGCGCTTTAAAAGCTGATAAAGCCAGTACAAAATCGGCTTGCTTTAATGCCTTACTAACACCCTGCGGATTAGCGCAATCTAGAGTTGGTTCGACATTCAGTAAAATAAACGCACGTAAATCCGCATTGATCATCTCAGCTGCGGATAAACCGGGTTCAGCGACGGATACACCGCACGGAGCACGATGTGGTATAGCACCGGCTAACCAAGCACCCACACTATTCGCACCTTCGGTAAAAGTCACACAGCGCGCGCCAGTTTGACGCGCTATAAAATCTGTTAATGTTCTAATTAAACTGGCTTGTGGATGATTCTGCGCTAAGGCACCTAAAACAATCACTGTATTTTCTGAAGCTTTTAATTGTGCAACTAAATCACTTTGACGAGTGTTGGATGTAATCTCTGCAAATGCTGCCAAAGATTGATTGTCATCCAAGGCTTTAGCAATACCTAATAAAGTTGGTACGAATTCTTCCGGACTCACACATCGATTTTCATGCAATGCAAAAGGAACATGCATATCCACACAATGTAGGCTAGCAATTTTTGTACCGACTAAATTCGCTTTACGTAAACGCTGTGCTGCAATCGGTTGTTCGCGCCGAATATTGGAGCCAACCAACCAAACGAAAGATGCTTTTTCTAATGCTGACAAAGTTAAACCAGGCGGACATAGTGGTGCTTGCATTTGATCCGATACATCGGTTTGATGTAAGCGATGATCAATATGCTGAGTACCCAAACTACGCAATAATTTTTGGAAAAAATAAAATTCTTCGGTGGTATTCGAAGGTGAAGCTAAGCCCCCAATGGCTTGCGCACCCTGTTGTTTCAGAATTTTTTTAAATTCCAGCATCACTTTCTCTAGTGCAGTTTCCCAATCGACAATAAACCATTGTCCATTTTCTTTAATATGCGGTTTGGTCAAGCGTTCTTTACTATGAATACCGAGATAACTATATCGATCCCGGTCCGATAACCAGGTTTCATTGATCGCTTCATTTTCTCGTGGTACTGCGCGCATCACTTGTTCGCGACGAGTATGTAAATAAATATTCGAACCCAAACAATCATGTGGTGCTATCGAAGCGGATTGTTGTAATTCCCAAGCACGCGCGGTAAAACGAAACGGTTTCGACGTCAGCGCACCCACCGGACAAAGATCAATAATATTTCCCGATAATTCGGATTCCAAACTATGTTTGATGTAGGTACTGATTTGTAAATCTTCGCCGCGATTGAGTGTACCTAATTCTTTAATTCCAGCAATCTCCTGACCAAAACGCACACAGCGCGTACATTGTATGCAACGTGTCATTTCAGTGGAGATTAAAGGTCCTAAATTGTCATCTTTGACAGAACGTTTACCTTCAGTAAAACGTGATAGCGAGGCACCATATCCTAAAGAAAGATCTTGCAGTTCGCATTCGCCACCTTGATCACAAATAGGACAATCCAAAGGATGGTTAATCAATAAAAATTCCATCACCGAACGTTGCGCTTCTTTAGTTTTTGCTGAGGTAGTATAAACTTTCATCCCCGCTGTTACTGGAGTCGCACAAGCGGGTAAGGGTTTTCCAGATTTTTCAACTTCGACCAAACACATACGACAATTAGCAACGATAGAAAGTTTTTTATGATAGCAAAAACGTGGAATATAAATGCCGGCTTTATCAGCCGCTTCTATTATGGTTGCATTTTGTTCGACGTGTAGTGTACGACCATCTATTTCAATATCTATCATATTTCTTCTCGACAAATTTGCTTGATTTCATTGTTGAACACCTGGCTCCGGTCCTCGCCAGTCGTTCGCCGCGAACACAAACAAATTTCTGTGTTTGAAAGAAAACTAATTCTCATGGGCATCACCTACCGGACAACGCTTATGTTCAATATGCTCAATAAAATCATTCCGAAAATGTTTAATGAAACTTTGTACCGGCATCGCCGCCGCATCGCCTAAGGCACAAATGGTATGCCCCATAATCTTCCCTGCCACACTATCTAATAAATCCAGATCACTCATCCGCCCTTGCCCGTGTTCTATACGGTGCAACACACGCCACATCCAGCCGGTTCCTTCACGACAGGGAGTACATTGACCACAGGATTCTTCTTTATAAAAATGCGCAATACGCGTTAAAATTTTTACCATGCAAGTCGTTTCGTCCATGATGATCACTGCTCCTGAACCTAACATCGAACCCGCTTTAGCAATCGAATCATAGTCCATCGTCGTATTCCACATTGCTTCTGCTGTTAGCACCGGCATAGATGATCCACCTGGAATCACTGCTTTCAAGTTCCTGCCTTCTTTCATTCCACCGGCAAGTGCTAATAATTCTTTAAATGAAATACCTAAAGGCACTTCAAAATTACCCGGTTTATTAACATGCCCAGTCACACTAAATAATTTACAACCTCCATTGTTCGGTTTTCCTAATTCTAAAAACCACTTCCCACCTTTTTGCAAGATCACCGGAACGGAAGCTAAGGTTTCAGTATTGTTTATCGTTGTGGGACGGCCATATAAACCATAATTCGCAGGAAAAGGGGGTTTAAAACGTGGAAAACCTTTTTTTCCTTCTAAGGATTCCATTAAAGCGGTTTCTTCACCACAAATATAAGCACCAGCGCCCAAATGGTTATACAGTTGAAAATCAAATCCGGAATCTAAAATATTTGTGCCCAAATAGCCTGCAGCAATAGCCTCTGCGATAGCGGTTTCACAACGCTCAAAAGGCTCATAATATTCACCGCGTATGTAATTATAACCCACACTAGCGCCCATCACATAAGCAGCAATCGCCATCCCTTCAATCAATTGATGCGGATTAAAACGTAAAATATCTCGATCTTTGCAGGTTCCAGGTTCCCCTTCATCGGAATTACAAAGAACATATTTTTGACCCGGAGCACCGCGCGTAATAAAGCTCCACTTTAAGCCAGTGGGAAATCCTGCGCCGCCACGTCCGCGTAAACACGAGAGTTTCAATTCAGCAATAATTTGTTCTGGCGGGGTTTTTTCCTTTAGGATCTTTTCCCAAACTTGATAACCACCCACACGCCGATAATTTGCTAGGCTCCATGGCTGGTCAAACTGTAAAGTACGGAAACAAATTTCATTCGCCATCTAAGTTATCCAAGATTTTATCTAATTTTTCGGGTGTTAAATCTTCATAATAACGATGTCCGATATGGACTACTGGGGCGTTTGCACAGGCACCTAAGCATTCGACTTCACGTAGGGTAAACTTTTCATCCGCTGTGGTTTCACCGAATTTAATTTGCAAACGATTTTGCAAATGCGCGACGATTTTATCGCAACCGCTCAGCATACAAGATACATTGGTACAAACCCCAATCTTATGTCGACCTATCGGTTTGAGCTCATACAGCGTATAGAACGTGGCTACTTCATAAGCAGTCACACGTGACATTTCTAAATAATCGGCCACTGCATCAATTAAATCTTGGGATAAATAACCACCATTATACTCCTGCGCCAGCATCAAGCCAGGTAACACGGCCGATTGCCTACGATGCGGCGGATATTTCTTGGCCCATTTCTCAATAGCAATTTTTAAATCTTCAGACAGTACGCTGTTGTTATTCGTCACTTTCTTCATCGATCGATTTCACCAAATACGATATCAAGGCTGGACAGTATGGCGACTAAATCAGCAATCATATGCCCGGAAACCAATTCATTTAAAGCCGCCAAGTGCGGAAACCCAGCTGCGCGTATTTTAACCCGATAAGGCTTATTTGCGCCATCCGAAACCATATAAATTCCAAATTCACCTTTAGGATGTTCTATCGCGGCATACGCTTCACCGGGCGGTACGCAATAACCCTCACTAAATAATTTAAAATGATGAATAAGTGATTCCATATCCTCTTTCATTTGCAAACGCGTCGGCGGCACCACTTTATGCTCGGTCAATGTGACAGGGCCTGGATTAGCGCGTAACCAACTCACACATTGTTTTATTAATGCGTTTGATTGGCGCATTTCTTCGACGCGCACCAGATAACGATCATAACAATCGCCTTTGCTGCCTATCGGTATATCAAAATCTAATTCATCATACACTTCATACGGTTGCTTCTTACGTAGATCCCAAGCAACACCTGAAGCGCGTAAAATTGGACCGGTACACCCTAATTGTAAAGCACGTTCCGCCGTTAAAACACCAATGCCTACGGTTCGTTGTTTCCATATGCGATTATCGGTCAACAACGTTTCATAATCGTCAATTAATTTAGGAAACCGTGTAATAAAACTTTCAATAAAATCTAATAAACTACCCTCTCGATTGGCATTCATCTCACGTGTTTCTTTTTCATTATGCCATTGTGAGGGTTTATACTGTGGCATTTTATCCGGTAAGTCACGATATACACCACCCGGTCTATAATAAGTTGCGTGCATACGCGAACCTGACACCGCCTCATAGCAGTCGATTAAATCTTCGCGTTCTCGAAAGCAATATAAAAAAACCGTCATCGCACCGATATCTAAGGCATGTGCACCTAACCACAATAAATGATTCAAAATTCGTGTAATTTCATCAAACATAACGCGAATATATTGAGCGCGTTTCGGAGGCGTCACGCCTAACAATTTTTCTATCGCCAACACATACGCATGCTCATTACACATCATCGAAACATAATCTAAGCGATCCATATAACCAATACTTTGATTATAGGGTTTAGATTCAGCTAATTTTTCGGTCGCCCGATGCAATAAACCAATGTGTGCATCCGCCGATTGGATAACCTCTCCATCTAGTTCTAAGATCAAGCGCAATACGCCATGTGCAGCAGGATGTTGTGGACCAAAGTTTAATGTGTAATTACGAATTTCAGGCATGCAACATTCACTCTGGTTTTTGATGGAAACAGGTTAGGATATCTTCATTCGTTGTTTTGCGAATGGTTTTTGGCACTAAAGTACGTGGCGTCACCGTGACCGGTTGATAAATAACTCGTCCCTCGGTTGCATCATAACGGACCTCAACATGTCCCGTTAACGGAAAATCTTTACGAAAAGGATGGCCAACAAAACCATAATCGGTTAACAAACGTCGCAAATCTGGATGTCCGTTAAAAAAAACACCATACAAATCAAACGCTTCTCTTTCATACCAATCTGCAGCTGGCCATAGTTTAATGACAGACGGCACTTGCGGTGGTTCGCCGCTAGCAAAAACACGCAAACGTAAACGCTGATTGTGCGTGAGAGATAAAAAATGATAGACCACTGCAAACCGTGGCTTTGTCCAAGCGACGGGGTGTAGATCACCGGTATTATCAACGCCACGTTCAAAACCAGTTAGCGTGGAACGTTCAGTCGTCCATTCGCTGATGCCATACTCAGCATAGTCCACGACACAAATATCCACTAATAATTCAAATCTAAAATCCGCTTCATCACGTAATGCTAAACAAACGGCATGTAACTCCTCAGCAGAAATCTCTAAACTGATTTCATCACGCTCAACGGTTATTTCTCGAATAACAGAATCAAAGCGTTGGTTTATTTTTTGCAGTTGCAGAACAACGTCTGACATAGTTTACGTACGCTCAATAAAGTGAGTTTTTTTTATTTTATTTTGCAATTGTATAACACCATACACTAATGCTTCTGCGGTTGGCGGACAACCCGGCACATACACATCCACCGGTACAATTCTATCGCAACCGCGTACTACCGAATAGGAGTAATGGTAATAACCTCCACCATTTGCACAGGATCCCATCGATATCACCCATCTAGGTTCTGCCATTTGATCGTAAACCTTACGTAAAGCAGGAGCCATTTTGTTACATAAGGTCCCTGCTACAATCATTACATCGGATTGTCGGGGACTGGGTCGAAATACCACGCCAAATCTATCCAGATCATAGCGTGCTGCGGCCGAATGCATCATTTCTACTGCACAACACGCTAAACCAAACGACATCGGCCATAAAGATCCACTGCGCGCCCAGCCGAGCAGCTTATCTAAGGATGTAGTGACAAACCCTTGTTGTTGTAATAATGGTTCTATTCCCATTGTAAGGCCCCTTTTTTCCACTCGTAGATAAAACCTATCAATAATAAACCCAAAAAGATCCCCATCGCTAGTAACCCAGGAAAGCCGATGCGTCTTAAAGAAACCGCCCAGGGAAATAAGAAAGCGGTCTCTAAATCAAAAATAATGAATAAAATCGCTACGAGATAATAACGAATATCGAAAGGCAAACGAGCATCGCTAATACCTGGAAAACCGCATTCATAGGAAGATAACTTTGCTGGATCCGGACGTTGCAAGCCCGTTAAGCGCCCGATGGATAAGGCCGCCACACCAATAAATAAGCCAAAAGCAATAAAAATGAGTATGGGAAAATAATTCTGTAGCATGGTTTTTTCGTTACCCCGAGCAAATTTGTCGCTAGTATACAACCTTCGGTGACTAAAATTCTACATGCATATTATTTCTACTCAATTGAATCTAAATTGACATCCTCAGTTCTGAATAATGCCTGGAAGCTTAGACACATTTTAGGAGTTTAAATGCTTGACTTCCTTTTGCTTTCACTAGTTGGAAATTAATTTCTTGCTTAAGATAAGGGACCTCTTTTAGGTAAAAAAATCGGGCCTTGCCCCACATAAAACTTTCACCTAAAATACTTTTTAATTCGTTGATTTTATTCCTATAATTTTATTTTCTTGTCCAAAAATTTAAGATGCTGAAAATTCATCGCGTCATAATGATCTTCCGCACATTCTTCCCTTTGAAGAGTGAATGTGCGGAATCAGGAAGCTTGGCGTAACGATAATCTCATGATGCAAACAAATTGGTGGGCTCGCTACATAAAAACCTATTTTGAGAGCGTATATAAATCTTTTCATTAAATTTTCAAAAAGTTCTTAAAGATTGAGCTGTGATTTAATAAATGCTAGGATAAAAAATATTAAAAAATTTTAAAGGAAAATAAAATGTGCCCTGAAATGGATTTTTACTATGGTGATCCTCTCATTATCCAACCCTTCCTAGAAGATTTCGATATCGAGTCATTTGAAAACGCTTTAAATCTCATTATTGATGGACAGTCAAATCCTCCTGCAGAGTTAATACAAATAAAACTGGCCCTTAAAAGCTATTTCGAAGAATGTAATAATGTTTTTTTAGCCAGTGAAAATATCCGACACTTTTTACTCATATGTATACTAACGAGCTTGCTTGCTTCAATAATTTTTTTGCTGGTAATCACGCCTGTGAGTATTCTCACTATTAGCTTAATTTGCTTTGAATCGTTGATATTATTTTCGGTTAACTTTTTTACCTTATATAAGCAGATGGAGGGATACGAACAAAAAATCGTTAAGGACGAGCTGCAAAAATGCAACTCACATTACCAGAAGAAATTAAACTCAAAATTTTTTACGTTAAGCTCAACTAACCTACGACAACAAATTTCTTGCCCTACCTCTACTCCATGTCTATTTCCCGCTCGAAAGATTCCACAAAATGCTGAATTCACACAAAATACAGATAAAAATTCATTAAATAATGATGAAAATCGTTTGTCTCCTATCGATGAAAACTCCTATGAAAGTTTAATTGAATCTAACGATTCCAGCCATTTGCTTTCTAATACTTTATAAAAGAAAATATTTTTTATATTAATAAACATGCTCTTTACAATCAATAAAGATAGCTTAAAATAAAGTTCAATCTTATTTCTTAACTATGAAAAAATTGGGTAATGACATGCTGCAGAAATGGATCGCTAGCTTAAGTTTGATCTTATTTTTATTCTTAATTGTATTTCAATCGGCATTCGCTAATGATGATTGTGCATGTCATCCTTTCGTCAATCCACATAGTCAACAGTACATAATAGGTTATGGATCGCTCATAGAAACTACATCAAAAAATGCAACCGATCCTCATAGCGGCATCAATAAACCCGTTTGGGTAGACCATTATCAACGCGGTTGGTTCTCTAAAGGTTTATCCGATGGATTTAGTACCACTTATCTTGGTGTGATTAAAAGTAAACATGCTCGCTTTAATGGCACAATTTTTAATTTACCAGCAAATTCATTCAAAAATTACGACGCGCGAGAAAAATATTATTGTCGTGTCTTGGTTACGCCGCATGATATTCACTTATTAACTGGGAAAAAATTACCACTAGGGCAGTTTTGGATCTATGAATTGAAACCCGATTTACTCGCTCCACCCTCTGCTCGGTATCCGATTGTCGAATCTTACGTCGATATTTTTTTAGCGGGCTGTTTTGAGATTGAAGAAAAATATCATTTAAAAAACTTTGCTGCTGCGTGTGTCAACACCACTAGCGATTGGTCATTGAATTGGGTTAACGATAGAATCTATCCACGCCGACCTAGCCTATATCAACCTCGAGCATTAATGATCGATAAGTTGCTGCAACAACAAATACCACAATTTTTTCAGCAAATAAAATTAGAATCCTATGCTGCTTAAGCAAGCTGTGAATTGAATATAAATTTTTAAACCTTAAATCGATCGTTTTAGTAAAGAAAGACGCTGATAACGCACTAAAGCTAATTCAATAAGCTGCGTTAACAACTGTTGATAGGCAAGACCGGAGACCTCCCATAATTTAGGATACATACTAATCTTGGAGGTGAATCCAGGAATGGTATTTAGCTCATTAAAATAGATTTTTTGCGATTGTTTTTCGATAAAAAAGTCAATTCTAGCCATACCTGAACAATCTAAGCAGTTAAATATTTTTTTGCCTAGATGTTTTAATTGTTGCAATTGCCCTTCTTGTAAGCTAGCCGGAATAATTAATTCAGCGCCTTTTGGGTCCAAATATTTAGCTTCATATGAATAAAATTCATGACTAGGTATAATTTCACCGACGCCGCTTACCAAAGGATCAGCACCCCATTGCAGATTTTCCAATACTGCCATTTCAATTTCACGGACTTCAAATGCTTGCTCAAGCAATATCTTAGTACTATAAGTAAAAGCCAATTCAATGGCATCTGCCAACTCATCTAATTTTTTTACTTTAGTTACGCCCAAACTTGAGCCTGCGTTCGCCGGTTTAACAAAAAGCGGATAGCCTATCTTTCGCTCAATGCTTTGCATAAGTTCATCTTTCTTAGTAGACCAGCGACCTGAGTTTACGCTTAAAAAAGGCACGACGGGAATCTCAGCAGCAGCGGCTAAACGTTTAGCCAGCTCTTTGTCCATACCAACAGCCGAACCTAATACATCGGCCCCAACATAAGCCAAATCTAAAATTTCTAATAAACCTTGTATCGTGCCATCTTCGCCAAAGCTACCATGTAACACGGGAAAAACGACATCAGGACCCTGTTGAGTCGCTTGGTTTAACTCAGCTAAGCTTTGCAAACATTTGGCATTTTTAGTCTTTAGTACTATCTCATCATTAACATACAAATGCTGCAACTCATTGATAAAACAACGTCCTTGTTTATCAATACCGATAGGAATAACTGTAAATTTATTTTTATCTAAATTTTTAATCACTGAAGCCGCAGATAATAGCGAAACTTCATGTTCGGCCGATCGACCGCCATACAGAACCGCCACTTTAATCTTCGAATTTTCTTTTAAGTTCATAAAAGCGTACGCGATAATAAAAAGTTGATTATAGAGCCTAATAAACGGTAATTAAAGTCATCCGCAAATGTTGACGCTTACCCTTATAACGATCACATCCAAAAATAAGTCTAATTTCTATTATTTGCAAAAAAAACCATTTATACAATAAATAAAATAATCTTAACAATTGTTTAAAATAACAAAATAGGTCATATTTTTTGAGCCTGTTATTCATAGTCGGATTAACGATCATGTTGATGAAATATTTCATGATCAGGAGATAATTTATGAAATATTATTCTGCTTTTTTAGAAGGTCTAACACCATCACAAGAAAAAAAATTAACTTGCATTTTATTTAAACAATTGTGTATCTACTTAAAAGCCAATCAAAAAAAATCAAAAACTATCTTTATCGATAATACTAATGAAAAAATTTGCCAACAAGAAAAATTATTTTTTCATTATAATGAAAGCACGCGGTTATTGGAAACAGAATGTGTTAAACACTGTCAAGCTGCTTTGGTAACAATTGGCAAAAGAATTGGTCTTGATCAGCTTTGTATTGATTTTTTTAAAAATTTAAAATTTGCTAGCTCTGCAGCAGAAGCGTTGATGTTAAGTGATAATGGACTTTTATTCTCCCAAAGCTCAAGGATTTATAAAAGTAAAAATAGTAAAAATCTTCCTTCATTCAATGGCACTGTAAGCTCAAACTTTGCGATGCAACAAATTTTAATGTGTAATTCGGGCTTGGTACTCGGACATGCCCATAATGATACCTCCTCTTATGCTAAGCTCATTAGTTTGCTTCCCACCTGTAAATCTCAAGAAATAAAAATTCTTTATCTAGAGCTACCTTACCTTATTTTTTCACCTTTATTTGAAGATTTTAATAAGAAAAAATCTGATCATAGACTTATCATCCGTGAATTAAAAAAAGGAGCGAGTAAGCTTTATCAAGATAAATCTTTTCTGAATAAATTTGGAAAATTGTTAATAGCGGCAAGAGAGCAGCAGATTAAACTTCAAGCTTGTGATGTTAATTCGTTAAATTTTATCAATCAATCCGAACCGATATTAGATGAAAACCATCGGCTCAATGTAGGAAATGCTTGTATGATAAGAAGCATCGAGGCACTACAATTTCAGAAAAAACATCCTAAATTTCTATTGTTAGTAGGATTAGCTCATGCGCCCACTATAGCCCATGAATTAGGCGTACCTTCCTGCTATATTGGCGATAAGAAAACAGTACAAGACTTTTTAGATTTAGCTCAGATAATGGATTACAAATTTTTTGCCGATAGCAGCAGCTTCCTTGCTTCAAAATCCAATTTTTTCATGAAGGCCTATCCTCAATTCGATCAAACTAGCGATCCTAAAATTAATGAAATTGTAAGCCATTGGCATGCGCTCATTAAAAAAATACCGCGATTTACATCGATTACAGCTAGCGAAATCAAAGCTGCAAGAGAGGTATATCTAGAATATATCATGGAAAAATCACATGCTAATCAACGCGAAATTTCTGATATTTGCAAAACCCAACAGTCACTTGTAATGGTATCCTTAACGCAGGCTATTTATAATAAACGCGTTGAGTTGGCGCATCCTAAAAACTGGTATCCATTATTTTATTGTCAACGTCCGTATGGAATTCGATTGGCTGAAAACGAAGCCAATGCGTTTACCCTAACTCATTTATATGATAATGAAACAATAAAAACTGAAAAAAATCTGGGAAAGCTACATTATAACTAACCCTGTTTAAAATTTTAATTCAAATGAGCACATGAGCATCGGAAAAAAACGATTTAACAAAGAAATAAAGCAAAAGCCGGCCGATTAAAAGAAAAAACCCGCGAAAAGCGGGTTTTTATGTGTAACAGTAGCCTGGCGATGCCCTACTTTCCCATGGGGGAACCCCAAAGTATCATTGGCGCAGAATAGTTTCACGTCTGAGTTCGGAATGGGATCAGGTGGTGCCTATTCGCTAAGGTCGCCAGGCATTCATTTTGCGCTAAGTCGCTTGTCTTTTATTCGATCTCTTCGTTGGCTTAACTTTTCGGTGCTCATGTACTTTCCAGTACACTCCGCTACTCAAAGTTAACCCGCCTTGATCTCAAATAAAATTCATCGCTCCTTATCAACAGCGCGAATCCTATTTTACTTTCGCTAAATCTCTTTAAAACTTAGCAAAACCTTTATTAAAGTAAATTTACTTTAAATATCAAAACAAAAAATCTGTAAAAAGTGTTTATGTGGATATGCTTTATTCAGCCTATCTAGTATTCACTAAAGAATAACCAGTAGGATTCTCAAATCAAGCCACACGGTCAATTAGTATGGGTTAGCTCAATACATTGCTGCACTTACACACCCCACCTATCTACGTCGTCGTCTTCAACGGACCTTTAGGAGGAATAAATCCTCGGGAGATCTTATCTTGAGGGAGGCTTCCCGCTTAGATGCTTTCAGCGGTTATCCTGTCGGTACGTAGCTACCCGGCTATGCTTCTGGCGAAACAACCGGACCACCAGCGGTACCTCCACGCCGGTCCTCTCGTACTAGGCGTAGCTCCTCTCAAATCTCCAGCGCCCACGGCAGATAGGGACCGAACTGTCTCACGACGTTCTGAACCCAGCTCGCGTACCACTTTAAATGGCGAACAGCCATACCCTTGGGACCTGCTTCAGCCCCAGGATGTGATGAGCCGACATCGAGGTGCCAAACACCGCCGTCGATATGAACTCTTGGGCGGTATCAGCCTGTTATCCCCGGCGTACCTTTTATTCGTTAAGCGATGGCCCTTCCATTCGGAACCACCGGATCACTATGACCTGCTTTCGCACCTGCTCGACGTGTTTGTCTCGCAGTCAAGCACCCTTGTGCCATTACACGCAATGCGCGATGTCCGACCGCGCTGAGGGTACCTTCGTGCTCCTCCGTTACTCTTTAGGAGGAGACCGCCCCAGTCAAACTACCCACCATACACTGTCCCCAAGCCCGTTCAGGGCCCTAGGTTAGAACTTCAACTTTAACAGGGTGGTATTTCACCGGTCGGCTCCACGAATTCTAGCGAACTCGCTTCAACGCCTCCCACCTATTCTACACAGTTAAATTCAAAGTCCAGTGTAAAGCTGTAGTAAAGGTGCACGGGGTCTTTCCGTCTTGCCGCGGGTACGCTGCATCTTCACAGCGATTTCAATTTCACTGAGCCTTGGGTGGAGACAGTGTGGCTGTCGTTACGCCATTCGTGCAGGTCGGAACTTACCCGACAAGGAATTTCGCTACCTTAGGACCGTTATAGTTACGGCCGCCGTTTACCGGGGCTTCGATCCGCAGCTTCACCTGCGCTGACATGACTTTTGATCTTTCTCTTCGAATTATTCTTCTCTCTAATTCATTGTCAAAAGCCATCTCAGCGCAAGTTAACCACTTCAATTAACCTTCCGGCACCGGGCAGGCGTCACACCCTATACTTCCTCTTTCGAGTTTGCAGAGTGCTGTGTTTTTGGTAAACAGTCGCAACCACCTGATTATTTCAACCTCCCTCAGCTTATGGGGTAAACCCACTCACCAAAAAAGGTGCACCTTCTCCCGAAGTTACGGTGCCAATTTGCCTAGTTCCTTCACCCAAGTTGTCTCATCGCCTTAGTATTCTCTACCTGTCCACCTGTGTCGGTTTGCGGTACGGTTCCTATAGACCTGAAGTTTAGAGAGTTTTCCTGGAAGCAGGGCATCAATTACTTCGTCGTTAACCGAAGTTAACAACTCGTCGTCACGTCTCGAGATTAACGAACCTCCGGATTTTCCTAGAGATTCTCTCTACACGTTTAAACCGGAACTACCAGTCTCCGGCTAATCTAGCCTTCTTCGTCCTCCCATCACAGCCTATAAAAGTACAGGAATTTTAACCTGTTTCCCATCGACTACGCGTTTCCGCCTCGCCTTAGGGGCCGACTCACCCTGCGTCGATTACCGTTGCGCAGGAATCCTGGGACTTTCGGCGGGCGAGGTTTTCACTCGCCTTATCGTTACTCATGTCAGCATTCGCACTTCGGATACCTCCAGCAACCTTTACAGGTCACCTTCAACGGCTTACCGAACGCTCCTCTACCACATCATTGATTCGTAAACCAATGACATTCACTGCTTCAGTATTAGGTTTGAGCCCCGTTCATTCTTCCGCGCAGACCGATTCGACCAGTGAGCTATTACGCTTTCTTTAAAGGATGGCTGCTTCTAAGCCAACCTCCTGGCTGTTTAAACCTTTCCACTACGTTTCACACTTAACCTAACTTTTGGGACTTTAGCAGGTGATCTGGGTTGTTTCCCTTTTCACGACGGACGTTAGCACCCGCCGTGTGTCTCCCGTGCATCACGTCCTAGGTATTCGAAGTTTGCATCGGCTCAGTAAGTCGGGATGACCCCCTTACCGAAACAGTGCTCTACCCCCTAGTCGTTAACACGAGGCGCTACCTCAATAGCTTTCGAGGAGAACCAGCTATCTCCGAGCTTGTTTAGCCTTTCACTCCTAGCCACACCTCATCCCCATCTTTTGCAACAGATGTGGGTTCGGGCCTCCACTTAGTGTTACCCAAGCTTCACCCTGGACATGGCTAGCTCGCTCGGTTTCGGGTCGACTCCTAGCGACTCAAACGCCCTTATCAGACTCGGTTTCCCTTCGCCTACCCTATTCGGTTAAGCTTGCCACTAAAAGTCACTCGCTGACCCATTATACAAAAGGTACGCAGTCACTCCGCACTTTAATTACTCTGTGTACTATCTAAATAACACTCTTCGCACTTGAATTTTTGTCTACGTTACCGCTCAACTCGCAATCCTCATGTATAACTATACACTCCGGTTGCTCATCTTCACGGCGCCTTGTCAAAAATTCTATGGCTGTGAGCTTAACTAATTTTAATAGTCTTCTTTATTTTTCAGTTTGATTAAACTGCTCTACAAAGTAATTTAAGTGCGGAGCTCCTACTGCTTGTACGCAGACGGTTTCAGGTTCTATTTCACTCCCCTCACCGGGGTTCTTTTCGCCTTTCCCTCACGGTACTGGTTCACTATCGGTCAGTCGAGAGTATTTAGCCTTGGAGGATGGTCCCCCCATCTTCAAACAGGATTTCTCGTGTCCCGCCCTACTTGGTTTCACGCTTAGTCTCATTAACAGATTTTCGCCGACGGGGCTATCACCCTCTATGGCAGGCCTTTCCAGACCTTTTGGCTAACCTATTAACTAGCTCGTGAAGGCTCTTCCACGTTCGCTCGCCGCTACTTGCAGAATCTCATTTGATTTCTTTTCCTCGAGGTACTTAGATGTTTCAGTTCCCTCGGTTCGCTTTGTTAACCTATGTATTCAGTTAACAATGACCTATCTAAAATAGATCGGGTTTCCCCATTCAGATATCTCCGGATCAAAGCTTGTTTGCCAGCTCC